>JBEVDW010000001.1:0-3448 GCA_040513115.1 Steroidobacteraceae bacterium
CGGCTTTGTCGAGGAGATGACGGATCGACCCGCCCTGCTGGTCGAGCAGCGCCGCCATGAGATGCAGCGGTTCGATGTATTGATGATCGCGACCGACGGCGAGCGACTGCGCTTCCGCCAGCGCCAGCTGGAATTTGCTCGTGAGTTTGTCCGTGCGCATAGGGTGCCTTCCGGCTATGGGCTGCTTGGCCCTGGCTAGGGGTTGAAACGACTACAGCCAATGTGGGGCAGTGCGCTGCCAGTTCAACCTGCGGGAGTGTCTTCGAATCAGTGCGCCCAACGATGTGTGAAATAGATCAGCACCGCACCCACCACGATCAACCCGAATTGCTTGACGCCTGTTCCGGGATCGACGCGGCGATGCAGGCCGGGGATGAGATCCGCGACGGCGATGTAGAGGAAGCTGGAGGCGGCGAAGGCAATCGCATAGGGCAGCACGAACAACACGGGCTTCAACAGGAAATACGCAATGACGCCGCCCATCACCGACGTGAGACTCGTCAGCAAATTGAGGGTCAACGCACGCAGGCGTGACATGCCGGAGTGCAGGAGGATTGCGAGGTCGCCGACTTCCTGCGGGATCTCGTGTGCGAACACCGCGAGTGCGCTCACGATCCCCAAGTGCACATCCGTCATCACGGCGGCCGCGATGAGGACGCCGTCCAGAACGTTGTGGAAGCCATCGCCGATCAGAATGAGCGTGGCGGAGGCCGCATCGCGATGGTGAGCGTGAGGCTCGTGGCCTTCGCAGACTTCCTGATGGCAGTGCCGCCAGAGCACGAGTTTTTCGAGCACGAAGAACACGAGGATGCCGACGAGCAGCGACATGCCAATGAGGTGTGCACCGGCACTCCCCGCGGCCTGGAGCGCGTGCGGCAGCAATCCGAGCAGAGCAGCGGCCAACAGGGCACCGGTGGCAAAACTCACCATGTGCGGTAAGACACTAGCCCTTGCCTTCTCAGAGCCCAGCAAAAAGACGGACGCGGCGAGGGCGCTCAAGCCGCCGCCGGCTGCAGTGAGCACGACGATCCAGAGAAGTTCGGACATACGTTATGGTGTTCTTGTCTTCCGAAAAGCCTAGCACGCGTGTCAACAGCGGCCGGCTATGCAGTGCGCCAGATCAATGTCGCCATGCGACCCGTCGGGGCGCCGCGTCGATGCGAGAAAAACCGAGCCCTGTCGTTGTAGCAACGCCAGCCTCCGCCATACGTCGCATCGATGCCAAGGCGCTGGAGCGCCCCCCTGGCAAGCTCATAGAGATCGGCCTGGAACCTTCCACGCTCGTTGGCCGCGAAGGCAACAGCAGCGTGCGGATCGCGTGCGAGAAATTGATCGCGTACTTCCGGCCCCACCTCGAATGCATCGGTCTCGATCGCCGGGCCGAGCCACGCCATCAGGTCGCGAGAACCGCCCAACGCTGCAACGGTCTTTTCGAGCACACCGCCGACGAGTCCGCGCCAACCGGTGTGCGCCGCACCGATGCGAGTGCCATCGCGACTGCAGAACAGCACCGGTAAGCAGTCCGCCGTCATGACGACGCAGACGCGACCGGACTCGAAGCTGACCGCGGCATCGGCTTGCACCACACCGGTCGTCCGTTCGGCGACCACCACGTTCGTGCCATGAACCTGATCCAGCCACAGCGGCTCGCTCGGTAAAGCGAGCGTCGCGCACAGTCGATCACGATTGTGTTGCACGGCGGCAGGGTCGTCTCCCACATGCAGCGCCAGGTTCAAACTGTCATAGGGTGGGGCGCTCACGCCGCCACGTCTGAGCGTCGCAGCCGCGCGTACGCCTGCCGGCGCAGGCCAGTGCGGCGTGAGCCAGGAAAGCTCTGTCATGTGGTGGCCGTCTTCGCGTCGCGAGCCAGAACCCCCAGCAGCTCACGCATGTCAGCGGGCAACGGCGCTTCGCAAGCAATGGGCTTGCCGCTCACCGGGTGGGCAAACGCAAGGCGCGCCGCGTGAAGGGCTTGCCGATGGAAACCGCGCACCGTCTCGATGAGCTGGGTTGAAGCTCCCTTCGGCAACAACAGGCGCCCGCCGTACACGCGGTCACCCACGAGGGGATACTTGATGTGCGCCATGTGCACACGGATCTGATGCGTGCGCCCCGTTTCCAGCTTGAGTCGTACGTGTGTGTAGGCGCGATAGCGCTGAATGACACGATAGTGGGTCACCGCGTCGCGACCGTCTTGCCGGATGGCCATGCGGACACGATCGATGGGATGCCGTGTGATCGGTGCGTCCACCGTACCGCCTGCAGTCATGACACCCACGCAGACCGCTTCGTACTCGCGCTCGATTTCTCGGGCTTCGAGCGCCTCGACCAGTGCCGTGTGAGCTCGCAGCGTACGGGCAACGACGAGCAAGCCGCTCGTATCCTTGTCGAGCCGATGGACGATGCCGGCCCGCGGGACCTCGTTGAGCTTGGGATCGAGATGCAGCAGCGCATTCTGCAGGGTGCCTGCACGATTGCCTGCGCCCGGATGAACGACCAGTCCAGGGGGTTTATTGATCACGAAGACGTCCCGGTCCCGATGTACCACGTCGACGGCAATGGATTCGGCCGTGACACCCTGATCGGCTTCGATCGTGGCATCGACCTCGATGCGCTCGCTTCCTGCGACCCGATCTTTCGGGCGCATGACGGCCCCATCGACCTTCACCTCCCCGGATTCGATCCAGGTCTTGATCCGGGTGCGGGAATACTCGCTCAGAAGCTCGGCAAGCACCTGATCCAGGCGTTGCCCGGCGAATTCGGGTGGCACGATCAGGGATTGGCGGACTGCGGTTGACATAGGGGGGCAAGCATAACGAACTCGCGCCGACAGCAGCCGGTCCAAGCGCCGTGCCCGCTATACTCCCCGCCCCGCTCTAGGATCGAACTCGATGGCAATGTCCCACCGCGCTCTGCCGATCATCTTCCTGGCCCTGCTTCTGGGGCTCGTGACCGCCTGCAGCAGCAACAAGAACCGGGAGCTCATGGGCAATCCCGAGCGCCTGTACGAGCTTGCCAAGAAAGCCATGGACAGCAGCAACTACAAGGACGCCGTGGAGTACTACGAGCAACTGGAGGCGCGTTTCCCCTTCACCAATCCTGCGCGGCAGGGCCAGCTCGACATCATGTACGCGGACTACAAGGATCGCCAGCCCGAATCGGCCATCGACCAGGCCGACCAGTTCATCCGCGAGAACCCGACCCATCCACGCGTGGACTACGCCTACTACATCAAAGGCCTCGTCTCTTTCGAGCGCAACCGCAACTTCCTAGAACGCTGGTTCAATGCCGATCTCACGGAGCGCCCGCCGATCGACGCCCGCAAGTCGTTCCAGGCCTTCCAGACCCTGCTGCAACGCTTTCCCACCAGCACGTACGCCGAAGACTCGCGACAGCGCATGATCTTCCTGCGCAACCGCCTGGCGAACTACGAAGTCTACGTTGCCAA
>JBEVDW010000002.1:0-6591 GCA_040513115.1 Steroidobacteraceae bacterium
GATCGCCCAGCGAAACCACCATCAAGTTGTCGGCCGGCTTCTTGCCGTACCCGATCGCAGACATCATGTCTGCGCTCTCGATGGTCGAGGTATCGCTGATCTCCTGTACTTTGATGTAATCGATCTTCGTGCACACGGCTGTGAGCGTGGCGACCAGTCGCTCATTCAAGAATCCTGGGTTGATGCCGGTGGAGTGCAACGTCACACCGCCCTTGCGACACGCGGCCTGCAACTTCTCCTCGAAGGCCCGACTGTGGAACTGCGGCCAGTGGTACGCAATCGAGCAGATGACGTTCTTACCCGACTCGAGCAGCCGCACGACGTCGTTCGTAACCTCCGAGTCAATGCTGACGTCGGAGGAATTCTGCACGCAGTGCAGCACCACGTCGGCATCCAGTCTGAAGATCTCTTCCTTGTTCGTGGTCGCCTTCACTCCAAGGGACGCGATGCCCTCACCGACGTCCTTGCCGTGCTTCTGCGAGTTGTATGCGAGCACGCCGACGAGGTCGAGCTCCGGCTTTGCCACGATTTCACGCAGCAATGCCCGACCCAGCACCCCAGGGCCCCACACGATGATCTTGTACGGTCGTCTTACTCTGGCCATGTGAAGTCCTGATCGATCTCTGCTGGAGAAACACCCGGCGCTCAACGCAGCTTCCTGATCATCCCGATCAGGCGCGCTTCTTCGCGACGGCAGCCCTCGATGAACTCGAGGCCGCAGAACGTCGCCCAATTGATGATCATCGGATCGGTGGCCTGGCGCAGCCATGGCTGCAACCGCTCGAAGACTTGCTCCGCATCGCCGATGAAGACGGTACGTGGGAGCGCTTCCGGTGGAACACGCGAACATGCGTCCAGCACGTCCTCGCGCGACAGCCACGGCGGAATGCAATCCCGCGAGAAATTCCACTCCGCTCCATAAGGATGCTTCAAGCCCCACTTCTCGAACATCGCGCCGCTCGGCACCGTGCCGAGCGCGTTCCATTTCATGAAGGGATTGTCGAGCGCCTTCTTCACCATCGAGGGGTCATCGTGCAGCACCGTCAGAATGAGCGGCATGATGCGCAGCTTGTCTGGATCCCGGCGTGCGGCGCGCGCTGCTTCTTTGACGATCGTCACTTCGCGGTTGTAGAGCTCCGGATCGTCTTCCATGCTGCCTGGAATGTAGGTCATCCAGCCGTCGCCGTAACGTCCCGCGAGCTCGAGTACGTCCTGACCTCCGCCCGCAAGCAGCACTTGCGGCGGCTCGGCGCCTAGAGGCTGCACGGCCACCTTGCCTTTCACGGCTTTGTACTGCTTGCCTTCGAACGTCAGCGGCTCCTTGCTACGCAGCCAATGATGCAGCATCGGCAACGTATCCATCAGCTTCTCGTTTGCGCCCTTGCGGCTAATGCCGTACGGCTTCATCTGCTTGTTCTCGCCGTTTGCGAGAATGACAAACACGCGATGCCCGGAGACGTGATCGAGCGTGTTGAACATCTGCGCCATCATCGATGGATGCCGCCGTACGACGTCGAGAGGCCCATAGCCGAACTGGATCGTTTTCGTCTTTGCTGCGGCGAGCGCGATCAGCGGCGCGCTCTCGAAGTAAGCATCGAAGTCGGGGAAAATCGTCGCGATGCTGGTCAGGTCCGGCTGCACGATCGAGGTCGGGATCGTCATGTCATCTGATCCCAGTACATGATGAAGTCATAGCCCGCTGCTTCCGCTTGCACCGCGCTCTCCACCGCTTGTTCGTACGGTGGCAGACCGATGGCGGAAATTCCTATTCTCATGTCTTCGCCTCCCCTATGCGGATGGCTCAGCCTTCGGTTCTGGGCGGTGCGAGAGAGATGCCAGCAATGCGCGGGGAAACTTGCCCGCTTGCTTGTACACGTGAAACTTGCACAATCCCTTGCCGATCTCTGCGGCTGGTTCGATCGCCTGCAGCAGGTTGTTCGGATCCGCGCCTGCGTCGAACGCCATCGTTTGCCCGATTGCACAGTGCGTGCAGTAGATCGGGAAATTTTCCCGTCCGAATGTCATGCGGGACTTCTCGCTGACGAGCGTGCCCTTGCCACCTTTGGATGGATCGTAGTAATCACTCTGCACGAGGCGTGCGCCGCTGCCGCAACCATCCATCATCAGCGACACTTTTTCTTCGTCCTCTTCGATCCTGAGCGGCATGGCGTGAGTGCGGAGCATGTAAGCAGTCTCGGCAACGCGCTCACGAATCGTCGTGCCTGCGGGGCGGCTCGCCCAGGGCGCCATCGCCTGACCAAACGCATCCACCTGCGATCGATAGAAGGCTTCTGCACCCATTTCACGATAGATGAAGCCCTGCATTGCGGTAACCCAGATGAGATAAGAGTCGTGAATTCCCTTCGTCTCTTCGACGAGGCGACGAATCAACTCTTTCGCTTTGTCAGGCTCCCCTTCATCGATCGCCCTGATCGCTAGTTCCGATGTAAGTGTCCCGAGCGCTGCCTTCTCCTCCTCGCTCAGGAATTCCTCGCTGGCCGCATCGGAAACGGATCGGGTTTGCGCTGCTGCTTCGTTCATGGCTGTGCTCCGATGTGAATGGACGCGGGCTGTTACAAAAGACGCATTGCTCGGTTGCCCCATCTATAACAAGGATGCTCCGCCTCCTGTCATGGTCGTCGGTGGCGGTCCGGCGACCATGCGCCTGGTCGGACGGGTTGCCGACGGCCTCGGCAGTTACATCCCGGGTGCATACGCGAACATTCCCGAAGCTTTCGCCGAAGACATCGCCATCATGCGTGCCGAAGCCGAGCGCGTTGGACGTGATCCGAACAGCATTCCGGTCGGCGGCTGGAACATCGTGGTGCTGTGCGAGAACGATGCCGAGATCACGCGTGCGCTGGACAGTCCGTATATCCGCGGCACCGCACTGACGCTGACCCCCACGGGTGCGCATTGGAAGAAGTGGGGTGGTCAGCATCCGCTGGGGGACGATTACGCTCTCAACGCAAATCATTTTTCGACGCGTTTCTCACGCGCCGAGCTGACGGAAGTCTTCAAGAAGATCACCGAGAAGGACATCCAGCAGCAGATCTATGTCGGTACGCCGGAAGACGTCGCAAAACGCATGGTGCCCTGGGCCAAGGTGATGGGTCATACGCAGGCACCACTCGGGTACGCGTGCGATTTCGGACTGCCCATCTTCACTGAGCACAGCGAACTCGCCGCCGACGGCCTGCCGCGCTGGCATCACCTGCAGATGCGATTCGTGAATGAGCTCAATCGTCTGTTGAAGACAAGCTGAGCGATCAGCGGATTCGATTCGCTCTCAACGGTGCACCCGCGGTTGCTGGCAATGCACGCCGCCGCGCATCAGTGACACAGAAAGTTGCCTCACTGGGAGGGAGATGCTGCGCTCGATTCGAACAGTGCGCGCACGGCCGGCTGACTCACCTTCATCGAAGGTGTTCGTGGCAGCTCTGCGACGATGCACACGCGGCTGGGCACTTGATAGCTGGTCAAGTGCTCGCGCGCGAACTGGAGCAGTTCATCGGCAGTTGGGGCTGACACATTCTCTCGCAACTCCACCGCCGCGACGGGCACGTGGCCAAGCCGTGAATCTGCAAGCCCTACCACAGCGGCATCCGCCACCGCAGGGTGTTTGCGGAGGACGGCCTCCACGTCGGCAGGCAGGACCTTGAAACCGCCGCGGTTGATGGCGTCGTCCGCGCGTCCTTGCAAGAACAAAAAGCCGTCGGCATCGACGCAGCCCAGATCGGAGGTGCGAATCCAAGCGCCCGTGCCGATGTGATCGGCACGAAACTCCAACAAGCCCGGTTTTCCGGGCGGCAGCACTTCACCTGTTTCCACGCAGACGCTGCGCGCCTCGCAGCCAGGCTGCATGCGACCCACCGAGCCTCGTTTCTCGTGCTTGAGCTTGCGGTAATCCTGCAAGGTCCATCCAGCCACGCCACCCGCGAACTCGGTCGCGCCATAGGCATCGAGCAACGCGATCCCGTAGCGCGCTTCAAAGGCGTCGCGCAATTGCGGATCGATCGGTGCCGTGCCGATGCGCACCGCGACCAAACTACTCAGGCGCTCCTTGGGGACCTCTGCATCGAAGATCATGCGCACCGCCGTGGGCGTGAGCGGCGCCACCTTGGGTCGATGACGCACGACCAGATCCACGAACTCCCGTACGTTGAACTTCTCCATGAGGGCGATCGCCCTCCCGTTCATCATGGACGACAGCGCGAGCAGCAACGCACCAATGTGCACGAGTGGCCCGGTACAGAGCGCGACGCCGTCCTTGAGCCGCACTTCGCCACCCCCGCTCTCGTAGGCGAGTGCATTGTCCATGGCGCGCTCGAAACTGCGACGCCGCAATTCAATACGCTTGGCGGGTCCCGTGGTGCCGCTCGTGAGCATCTGAATCGCGATTTCTCCAGCATTGCTCGCACTACCCGCTTCCATCGTAGCTGGCAGTTCCGGTAGCGCCCGCGCGGCCGCCAGTCCCAAGGACACGCCGAGCGTGCCGACGTGCGCCACCGCTGCGCTGATCTCCGCGTGTCTCCAATCCTCCTCATCGGCCACTAGCACGGGTACCCGCAACGTGCGTATTTCCTGGGCAAGCTTCGCGGCGCCTTGGAACGGATTGATCATGACCAGACAACGTTCCGTGCCCAGCACCGACAGCGCCGCCGCGAGATGTGCGGGCCGATTGCGCATCAGCACACCGACGGGAGCAGCCGCGTTGATATGGTTCGCCGCGAGGAGCTGCTGCAGCTGCTGGGAAACGCCCTGCATCGCGCGCCAGCTGTGCCATTCGCCTCGCCACTCGACAGCGCCACGCTCGGGCTCGAGCGCACACAGAGTCTGCCAACGATGCTTGAGATTCATAATTGCGCTCTCTTGGCCATTGACGATGCTCGCATTTCACTTCGTGTGCTCCATCTGCAGGCCCCGGCTTCGCAGCGTAGCTGCGCTCGTTCTGCGCAGTCACGAGGATTACCCAGATTCCGCTCGAGGAACAGCCACCGCCGGCAGAGCTCGTGACGCCTCGCATCGGGATCGCACTGCGCAAGCCTCCATCGCGAGCGCTCCTTCAGCGCCGAGGTCAAATCTCGCGCAGCGGCGAACTGTGGACGAGCCGCAGCTTTCGCCTCACGTTGATCGATTCTACAACTCATGTACCTTTTTTTCGACGGCTCATGTACCTTTATTGCAGTAGAGTCGGCGGCAAGTCCTGCATCCTATGAGCTCCGCACAATTCGATTTCGTCGGCAAGGTCGCATTCGTCACCGGCGGCGCTTCTGGTATCGGTGAAGCGACGGTGGATCTCCTGTCCCGAAGCGGCGCCGCAGTTGTCGTCGCCGACGTCAACGAGACGCGCGGCAAAGCGCTCTGTAGCGACATTGGCAAACGTCGCGGCCACGCACTTTTCGTGCGACTCGACGTCACGGATCCGCACTCGGTCGATGAGGCCGTCGCAATCACTTTGCGCGCGTTCGGCCGCATGGACTTCGCGGTCAACAGCGCGGGCGTTTCCGCACAACCCTTCGGAATCCTGCAGACGGATCTCTCCGAGTGGCGTCGCGTGCTGTCCATCAATCTCGACGGCTTGTTCCTGTGTCTCAAGGCGGAACTCGCCGCGATGAAGCGCCAGGGGTTCGGCTCGGTCGTGAACATGTCCTCTGCCGCAGGACTCCATGCGGGACCGACGATGTCGGCTTACACCGCCTCGAAGCACGCCGTGCTCGGGCTGACCAAGAGCGCGGCGCTGGAGTTTGCAGGCGACAACATTCGCGTGAATTCCATCTGCCCCACAGCGGTCGACACTCCCATGCTCTCCGCCGTGCCCTTCACGCCTGAACAGCGCCAAGGCATGGAGAGCATGCATCCGATGGGTCGGATCGCACGGCCGGAGGAAGTCGCCGCGATGATCGCTTTCGTCTGTTCCGATGCTGCTTCTTATTCCACGGGAGTCGAATTCCGCGTGAACGGTGGCACGGGGCTTTAGCTGCACAGGCAAATCAGCGGGTATCCGCTATTCGGGGGGGAAATCTTTCATGCAGACCTGGTTCATTGCTGCCGCGTTCGCCGTTCTGCCGATCATCGGCGTTGCCCATGCGGAGGGGACCGCGCCGACCGTCACGATCGATGCGGGTCGCCTCACAGGTACGACACAGGGCGAGGCGGATGTCTTTCTCGGCATTCCCTATGCCGCCGCGCCGATCGGCGCAAGGCGATGGATGCCGCCGGCTCCAGTAGCAGCCTGGAAGGACAGTCGCCCCGCGAATGCGTACGGTGCGACCTGCCCACAGCCCAAGCTGGCCATGATGGGTGCGACCACACAGAGCGAGGACTGCCTTTTCATCAATGTATGGGCTCCCAAAGGCGCCGCGAGCTCCACCAAGAAGCTGCCCGTGATGGTCTGGATCCATGGCGGTGCTTATTTTCTGGGCTCGGGCAACATCGCGGACACGTCGGCATTCACTCGCGACGGCGTGATCGTCGTCAGCATGAACTATCGGCTGGGTCGGCTCGGCTTCTTTGCGCATCCCGCATTGACGGCAGAAGCTCCGCAAGGTGCGTTGGGCAACTACGGCCTGATGGATCAGGTGTCAGCGT
>JBEVDW010000003.1:0-4318 GCA_040513115.1 Steroidobacteraceae bacterium
CAAGCGGGAGGGTATTAGCGTGGCCGAGCTGGTACGGCGCCGGGTACAGCCCGCTGCCAACGAAGATGAAGCCATGCTCGTCGAGCTCACGGCACAGCTGCGTCGCGCGGTGGAGGATGCGCACAAAAGCGCCGAACAGAGTCTGGCGGAGGTCGAGGCCATTCTTCTCGAGTTGCGCCAGAAGCGGCGTGCGTCGGCACGTAGGCGCGCCGCATGAGCGCGGTCAGCGAGGCATTGAGGGCAGTGCGCGAAGCGCTGCTGCTGGCAGACAACGTCAAGCGCACGGCCGATGCGACGCTCGAACTCAGCCGGGAAGTGCGTGAGCATGATCGTCGTATCACCCGGCTCGAAGCGCAGTGGGACACGGCGATGCAGTTCTCTGCCCGGAGTACACGCAAGATTGAAAAGCCTCGGTGAACTGCGGAATGGCCGTACGCGAGATATCTGGTCGAGCTGATCGACCGTACGCGGCCAGGTCCAGACATTCCGCTGCTCTCTCTAACTCGCCCCAAACCGGACATCGCGACGCAACAGATCCTTACGGGCTGGGCCGGAAAACCAGGAAATACTGGTTGGGAAGGAATCCGTGCTGTGCCACCTGCGAATAGCCGGCGAGCCTCATTTCCTCGGAGACCTTCCACGCAGATATGCGCTCACTCTGTGGTGGACCGATCGGTGATTCGGCGGTGAAGTCGATGATCGCAACTTCTCCACCAGGCTTGAGGCTATCCTGCAGTCGCTTGAAATAGACGATCCGATCACCGATGTGGTGGTAGGTGTCGACGAGTAGGACTCGATCCACCTTCTCCGGGAGTGCCGCGCTATCGGGCTTGGCCTGCACCGCTACCAGATTGTTCAACCCCTCGCGCTTGGCGCGCTCTGCCAGGTACTTGACCATGTCGGGCTCGATATCCACCGCGTAGATGCGTCCCTTCGGCGACATGTGCGCGAGACGCGCGGCGAAGTAGCCCGTGCCAGCGCCGATATCCGCGACCTTCGCATCGGGCGCCAGCTTGAGCGCCATAATCACTTCGTGCGGCTTCTGCCAGCGGTCGCGCTCTGGATCATCGAACACCTTGGCCCAGTTGTCTGCATCCGAGAAGCGGTGCTGGTGCGTATGCGGCGTCTGGGCTAATGCGTTGCCAAAACTGAGCATCGAGACTACGCAGAAACCGAAGCGGAGCAGAAAATGCATCGTGGAGTCCATGCTGGCACCGAACGAGAGTTTAGACGCCGCTGCCGTGTGACGTTCTCGTCGACGCGTGGTCAACTTCGGACAGCCGGCTAGCGATTCGGGATCCGTCTCGCATAGGGAACTGACATGAGGATCCTTGGGATCGTCGGCGGCATCGCACCAGAGTCGACGATCGAGTACTACCGTTCGATCATCACTCTGTACCGCTCGCGGCAACCGGACGGCAGTTACCCGGCGCTCATCATCAACAGCATCGACATGCAGAAGATGCTAGGCATGATCGGCGCGGGTGAGCTGGCAGGCGTTACACAGTACTTGCTCAGTGAGGTGCGAAAACTCGCAAGCGCGGGAGCCGACTTCGGACTATTCGCCTCCAACACCCCGCACGTCGTGTTCAACGAAATACAGCGTGAGTCGCCGATCCCATTACTCAGCATCGTGGAGTCGACTTGCCGGGCAGCGACGGCGCTCGGAATGAAGAAGGTGGGTTTGATCGGCACACGCTTCACCATGCAAGGTACGTTTTACCCAGAGGTCTTTTCAAGGCACGCGGTGGAAGTGGTCGTGCCGGACGCGACCGACCAGGAATACGTCCACGGCAAGTACATGGGCGAGCTGGTCAGCGGCCTGTACCTTCCAGAGACGCGAGACGGACTGCTGGCGGTCGTCGAAAGGTTGAAGCAAAGGGAGCGAATCGAGGGGCTCATCTTGGGCGGGACAGAGCTGCCGCTGATCCTGCGCGGCGCGGCAGTGCCTGGCGTTCCATTCCTGGACACAGCGAGGCTCCACGCTGAGGACGCAGTGGAGCAGATCTTGGCGACGGCACCGCTGCAGCAATAAGGTCAGGCTACTGACGCAGAGCGGCCAGAAGCGGACGACTAGCTCGACTGGCAACATCGCCCGAAAGCGGTCTAGATTGCGAGCGTGGGGAACGACGAATTTCGTTTTGAGCTTCTCACCGAGAATGATCTGCCGTCGCTGACCGAATGGCTCGGTCGTCCACATGTGGCCGAGCATTGGGGCAGCCCACCGGCCATTGCGAAGGTGCGCGAGAAGTACATTTCTCGCCTGCGCCCTAATTCCGCGGTCACCCCATATGTCGCTTGGCTCGGCGACCGGCCGGTCGGTTACATCCAGTCATATGTGGCGGCCCGCTGCGGCAACGGCTGGTGGGCGGACGTTGCAGATACCGGCGTCGTCGGGATCGATCAATTCCTGGCCGATGAAGAAAGTTTGGGACAAGGGCTCGGCTCCGCGCTGGTTGCTGCTTTCGTGCAGAAGCTTTTCGCCGATCCGACAGTGGGTCGCGTCCAGACTGATCCGTCGCCAGCGAACAAGCGGGCTATTCGCTGCTATGAGAAGGCCGGGTTCCGAGAGGTTGGTTTGGTTGATACTCCGGCTGGCGAGGCCCTTCTGATGGTCGTCGAACGGCCGGAAAGTTGCTGAACTCGCTCGGCGGTAGGCGGCCATGAGACGCCGTCGCCGGTAGTCTCTAAGAGTGCGCAAGTGTGGACATAAATCGCGCTACGGACTTACGGGTCGTCTGACAGGCTGGGCGCATGAAGCACTTCATCTTTAACCTCTCCGACGGAGACCGAGAACAGGCCACTTCTTTCCTCCGCGCGGAGATGTGGGCGCTCGGACGCGAAGAGCGACATTGCACTGCGCTTGCTCCCGGCGATCTCGTCCTGATTCATGTCGCCAAGCCCCGGTGCGAGTTCATCGGCCGCGCCGAACTTGCGACCGCTTTCCGCGACTGGACACCTTCGGAGTCCGAGGCGTGCCCCGACGGCTGTTCCAGCGGCGTGTTATTGGCCGTTGTCGAGGAATGGCCCCCAGCCGTGCCGCTGGATGTCGTTGTGCACCGGATCGATCCGACAGCATCCAACCCGTACGTTCAGGGTGACGCGGCGGGCTTCCGATCGGGCATCGTTCAGATCACTGCCGAAGAATACGCCGCCACGGTGGCTCTCAGCCGCGAAGCCCGGCAGACATAGCCAAACTTTCGCGCGACCCGGTTCTCAAGTGCGTCTTCGAGGTCGACAGGTAGCGCTGCCGAACTGCGAACAGCTTGTGCACAGTCTCGTGGCTTCGGCAGCCGGCCATAAACGGTCATATTCCGCTCGATCAGATATCGCTCAAACCGGACAGGGAGGGCGAAACCTGCGGACTTACGCCACTCGAAGGGACACGACGCGCGGTTCGCGGTCGCGCGCGAAAACGATTGATTCCTTAGAACTTGTGATGGACGCTGAACCGCGCGTTGATGGGCTTTGCGCCAGGCCGGGGCGTGATGATCACGCGAATCGTGTATTCGCCCTCCCAGCCGAACCTAAAGAGTTCGCTGTAATCGGGAAAACCGCCTGCTTGCGTATGCAGCAAGGGTTTCTTCTCGACGTGGCCTCGTGGATCGGTCACTTCGATCACCACCTCCGCCTCGCCGATCCGCTTGCCGGTTTTCTCCTCATCGACCGTGATGAGCAGATGCTGCGATCCGGATGGCGGATTCGGTGGGTGCATATCTCGATGGCCGTCTGCCCGCAACGCGACCTCGGCGGGCACGATGCCGAGATTGATCACGATGCCGGCCACCGACCTGCTCTGCTGCGCAACCACCGGCGCGCACGCGAGTGCGATCGTCAGCAGTGCGACAGCCATCATGCGTACGCGTTTAGCCAAAGCGCTCATGAGCCGAACCTCCGCGCCAACGCGATTTGCGATCCTACACCCCGCTGAATGCGCGCGGAGTGCGGCGCACGAGACGCTTGCCGAGGGCGCTGGGACTGTGCTTCATCGCGCATCCCTCTGGGGCAGGTGACGGTGCAGCGAACCGCATCGTCAACGAAGTGCGCGGCATCCACCGCGTTGTCTACGACATCAGCGGCAAGCCGCCGGCGACGATCGAGTTGGAGTAGGGGCGACGCCAGACTGCCACCATTCACGCAAGGTCTCACTCTGCTGCAAAGCATCGTTTCACTGGGACGGTTGCCGCGCGTAATAGGCGGCAAGGCCTTCGATAGCCGCTTCGCTGAACGGCAGGCTCATCTTGTGCATCGTCGAGCTTGCGCGGCGGTCGTCGCGATAGGCGCGAAGGGCCATGACCAGATAGTCCTTGTCCTGCCC
>JBEVDW010000004.1:0-9088 GCA_040513115.1 Steroidobacteraceae bacterium
GATCGCGCCGTGCTCGAGCAGCTGCACCGCGCGCAGCAGCGCCTCATCACGCATGTGAGATGCGACGTCGCGCTCTTCCAGCGTCAGTTGGGGTCCACATAGGGGACAGGCCAACGGCTCCGCATGGAAGCGGCGATCGTCGGGACGCGAGTACTCCGCTTTGCACTGTGGGCACAGGGCGAAGCGAGCCATCGTCGTATTGCCTCGGTCGTAGGGCAGCGCCTCGATCAACGTGTAGCGGGGACCGCACTGTGTGCAGTTGATGAACGGATAGCCATGGCGGCGATCGCGCGGATCGGTCAGCTCTCCCAAGCAATCCGCACATGTGAATGCATCGGACGGCACGAAGATGTTTGCTGCCGTCGAGCTTCCACTGTCGAGAATGACGAAGTCGCCCCGGCCTCGCGGCACGATCTCTTCGCACCAGCCCACTTGCGGAGCTGCCAGCGGCGGTGCACGCGCAATCAGAGCCGATGTAAATGATTCGAGCGCACCGCGTGAACCTTCCGCGATGATCTCGACTTCGCCGAGGAGATTCTGCACGGAGCCGTTGATGTGCAGCTCACGCGCGAGGCGCAGCACGAAGGGCCGGTAGCCCACGGCCTGCACTCGTCCGAAGAGACGCAGGCGCACCGCCGCGGTCTGCAGAGAAGCCGCCGTTTTCAGTTGGGCGTGCATCGCAGAGTCGTGCCGTCAGTGTGCCGCTGTAGGTCGCGTATCCCGCCGACGTCCCGCCCACTGGTTCTCGCGCTGGCCGTTCGCCCACCGGATACGGCAGGCGCCTTCGTCCGAGACCATGCACGGACCAATCGGTGTACGGGGTGTGCACGCGAGGCCATACAGGCGGCACTCGTTGGGCTGGAGCTTGCCGAGCACTACACGCGCGCAATCGCAGCCGGGAGGCATCTCACCAACGCGCTTGCGACTCATGTCGGCGAACGATCGCAGGGCACGCCGAGCATCATGGGCCGCGTACGCGGGAGTGAGCGCGAAACCTGAGCGTGGAATCACACCGATCCCGCGCCAATTGGCATCGACGACCGTCATGACGCTGGCGAGCAGCCTGCGTGCCTCGGGGTTGCCACCCGGTCGAACAACTTCGCCATAACAATTGTCGAGAAACGCTCGTCCTTCGAGTCGCTGACGCAACACGGAATAGGTGGCGGCCAGCAACGTGTCCGGACGAAAACCGGCAATCGCCGCCGGCATGCCATGACGCTCGGGTACGAACGTCCACTCTTCCGGACCCATCACGGTCGACACATGTCCCGGCGCGACCAGCGCATCGAAGGCAACCTCGCCAGACTCGAGCAGCATCGCCACTGCGGGCCAGGTGAGGCGGCCGGAGAGCAGGACGAAGAGGTTGTCAGGCACGCCTGCCGCGAGCATCGCCGCCACGGGTGCGGTCGTGGTTTCGAAACCGGCGGCGAACAGGACAACCGTGCGATCGCACTCGGCTTGCGCGATGCGTACGGCTTCGAGGGGACTGGCGATCGGCCGGATATCGGCACCCGCCGCTTTCGCCTGCTCCAGCGAACGCAGATCGCTCTTGGGCACATTGACGGGTACGCGCAGCATGTCACCGAAGGCCAGCAGTACGACATGCTCATGCACGGCGAGTTGGATGGCTTCGAACACATCCTCTTCCGGACAGATGCACACGGGACAACCAGGCCCCGCAATCAGCTCGATCTGCTCGGGCAACGCGAGCCGCAGTCCCGCGGCCGCGATCGCGCGCTCGTGCCCACCGCAGACGTTCATGATCCGCACTTTAGGCGGCAAGGGAAGTGCGCGGATGCGTTCCAACCACTCTCTGGCCGTCGGCTTGGGCATACCAAACTCCCCGCTCACCGCAATGCGTTCTCGCGTACATCGACGTTCGTGGGCTCTGACCGCGAACCCTCGTGCGCGACCCCGCTGCCTGCATGCACCGCCCGACGCGCATCGCTCGCGTGTTTCTCCTTTTCCAACCACTCACACCACGTGTCCAGGCCCGTGCCCCGCCTGCATGAAAGCTCGATCACAGGCGGATCTATCGCAATGGACCGTAGACTGTGCCGGGCGCGTCGCGGGTCGAATTCCGGAATGTGTTCGAGCAGATCCGTTTTCGTGATGAGCAGCAACTCGGCCGCGCGGAACATCACCGGGTACTTTTCGGGTTTGTCATCTCCCTCCGGTACCGATAGCAGGACCACATTGCGATGCTGACCCAGGTCGAAGCTCGCCGGACACACGAGATTGCCGACGTTCTCGATGAACAACAGATCCAGCTCCGGAAGGGAAATCTCATGCAGCGCACGATGCAGCATCGAAGCATCGAGATGACACGCATTGCCCGTGGTGATCTGAATCGCTTGCACACCGGTCGCGCGAATACGGCGCGCATCATTGTCGGTTGCCAAATCACCCTCGAT
This sequence comes from Steroidobacteraceae bacterium, assembly GCA_040513115.1. Taxonomy (GTDB): domain Bacteria; phylum Pseudomonadota; class Gammaproteobacteria; order Steroidobacterales; family Steroidobacteraceae; genus DATELY01. The sequence continues at coordinate 2,415 of JBEVDW010000004.1, forward strand.
CACCGCAATGCGGAATCGGGCACCCAGTCGCTCGATGGTTTGCTCGAGCAACGTGGTCTTGCCGGCGCCCGGCGAGGACATGAGGTTGATGGCGAGCACGCCATGCTCATCCAGATGTGCGCGATTGTGCCGAGCGGTGGCATCGTTCTGCGCACGAAGCTGAGTGAGCACAGAGATGTGCTCGCGGTGACCGCCGTGATGCAGCAGCGGTGACGTATGAGGCACGAAGTCTTCACCAAGAGTCAGGCCGCAACCGCACGATTCGCACATGCTCTAGACCTCGTTGTCCCGCCTCACTAGTGGAGCGTGCTCGGGTCGGGCTCCAGTTCCACACTCGTCAACAGCAACTCATCGCCGCTCACGAGATCCGTCTGCCACTCGCCACAATGGCCGCACACGAGTCGATTGGCAGCAGTCTCCGTCTCTCGGCGACAGGCCCGACAGCGAACGCGCACGGGCATCGCATCGATGACGAGCCGGGCATTCGATGAGGACGAGCCCGCCGCCGCCAGCGGGTACGCGCGCTCGAGGAGTGACCCCTCCACACCCGACAACGGGCCGACCTTCACTGTGATGGCAGATACGCGCGCGCAGTGCTCCCGGGCAATCCGTTCGACCTGCAGCACGATGTCCTGGCACACGCTCAGCTCATGCATGGGCTTCGAGCACCTCATCGAGCAGCTCCCACGTCGAGCGGGCCTCCTGCGCTGTCACCCGCTGCAGGGCGTAACCCACGTGCACCAGAACGAAGTCACCCGGCGCGGGCAGCTCGTCCTGCAACATGAACAGGCTCACGTCGCGCTCGATCCCTTTCGCCTCACAGCGCGCTTGCAGACCATCGATCTGCTTCACCTGCATGGGAATCGCGAGGCACATGGACGAAACCTCTGCTGTTCGCGGCCCTGTATGAATACGTAGAACCTGCGGGCCAATGTCCAGTCTGGCGGCGCCGGGCGTATGGTCACCGACACATACCGCTGCACGCGAGGTCAGTAATGACGCAGTCCGTCGTATTGGGAGTTGGCAACGTACTGCTCACGGACGACGGTGTCGGAGTGCATGCTGCACGGCAACTCCAAAAGTTGCTCCAGCAACGAACGGATGTGCAAGTCGTTGACGGGGGCACGCTGAGCTTCACCTTGTCACCTCTCCTCGAATCGGCGCAGAGGCTTATCGTGCTCGATGCAGCACAGCTGCAGGCGTCGCCGGGGACGGTCCGCACCTTCTTCGATCGGCAGTTCGACGCGTTTCTGGGCAAGGCGAAGCTCAGCGTGCATGAGGTGAGCCTGGTCGATCTGTTTGATATCGCACGTTTGACGAATACCTTACCTGCGCAGCGGGTGTTGATAGCCGTGCAGCCACAGATTTGTACGTGGGGCGAGAGCCTGACGCCGGCGCTGAACACCGCGATGGCGCAGATCGTGTCCATCGTCAAAGAGCTGCTCGATGCATGGCCGCCGCAATGCGATCCAGCAGACGAGGTGGACAAAGCATGAGCGCTTCAGCGAACCGCCGGCTTCAAGCCATCCCGGTACGCACTGAGACCTCCTCGGGCAACGTTGCCCCGCTGCTGCATGAGATCCGGCACGCGTTGGCCGCGCTCGCTCACTCCGGTACGAGCAACATCATCGATCTGCAGGGCATTCCAATGGCCCCCGGCGAGCACGAGTCCCTGCTAGCGGCACTCGGCCACGGGGAAGTCCGCGCAGAGATGGAAACACTCGGGCGCAGCGAGATCGTCGAGACGAGCTATCCGGGCGTGTGGATCGTCACGCACTACGACGAGATGGGTGACCTCAAGGCGCGATTCATCGAAGTCACCCGCATGCCGGAGATTCTGGAATCTCAGCCGATCGATATCACCGATGGGCTCGCACGCATGGAAGCGGCGCTGCAGGTCATGCGATGAACACCATGCTCGTCAACGACTATCTGCGGATGCGCGGCGTGTCGCGTCGCGGCTTTCTCAAATTCTGCGCGGCAACCGCTTCGTTGATGGCCATGCCACCGACGATGATTCCGCGCATCGCACACGCGCTCGAAAACGCGCGCCGCCCGGCGGTTATCTGGCTGCCGTTCCAGGAATGCACCGGCTGCACGGAGTCGATCACCCGCGCACATGGCGCCACGATCGAGCAGCTCATCTTCGAAGCGATATCGCTCGACTATCAGCACACCATCATGGCGGCTGCCGGCCATCAGAGTGATGACGCATTGCACGAGTCGATGCGGGAGAACCACGGCAAGTACCTGCTCGCGGTCGATGGTTCGATTCCGCTCGGCAATCCGGGCTACTCCACGATGAGCGGCATCAGCAACATCGACATGCTGAAGGAAGTGGCCGAAGGCGCGATGGCGATCGTCGCGATCGGCAGCTGCGCGGCCTTCGGCGGTATTCCGATGGCGAATCCCAACCCGACGCACGCCGTCCCGGTGTCGGACATCATCAAGAACAAGCCGATCGTCAACGTCTCGGGCTGTCCGCCGATACCGGTCGTGATCACGGGCGTGCTGGCACACATCCTGACGTTCGGGCTCGAGGGCCTCGCGCTCGATCATCTCGGGCGGCCGAAAGTGTTTTATGGCCAGAGTATCCACGATCGTTGCTACCGGCGGCCGTTCTACGAGCGGGGTCTGTTCGCCGAAAGCTTCGACGATGAAGGTGCCAAGCAGGGTTGGTGCCTCTACAAACTGGGTTGTAAGGGTCCCATCGCACACAACGCCTGCGCCACGGCGAAGTGGAACAACGGCACGAGCTTCCCGATCGAGGCCGGCCACGGCTGCATCGGCTGCTCCGAACCGAATTTCTGGGATAAGGGCGGGTTTTATGACGCGCTGAGCGTGGCGGAGTGGGGCTCACCGAGCGATATCGCCATCGCAGCGGGCGCTGGCATCGCACTCGGTGTTGCCACCGGCGCCTTGGCCCGCAAACACCAGAACGATATCGAATCCGCGCTGGAGAAGAAGTCATGAACAGCGTCGGACTGCTGGATCTCGTGCGCGGCCCACTGTTCTTCTGGGCCTTCACGATCATGATCGTCGGCACCCTGTGGCGGCTGTCGGGACTGTTGCTGTTCCGCTGGCAAAGCCGTGCTGCCGAACCGAAGGCAGGCAATCCGGTAGCCGCTGGTCTGCGCACGGTGGCGCTTCGTTCCGTGCCGCCGCATGAGCTCGAGAAGAACATCACGTTCCAGCACTTCACCGGATACGTCTGGCATATCGGTTGGTTCGTGACGCTGCTGTTCCTCGGCGCGCACATGCCGTTGTTCAAGTCGATCCTGGGCTTTGCGTGGCCGTCATTGCCGAACGGCGTGATCTTGGTGCTGGCGGCACTGACGCTAGGGATCCTGCTCACGTTGTGGATACGGCGGTGGTTCAACCCGGTGCAGCGGCTGATTTCCAATTTCGACGATCACTTGAGCGTCGTCCTGACGATGTTGCCCATCATCACGGGCATCGCCGCCTTCGCGCATTGGTCGCCGTTCGGCGTGCGTTACGAAACGATGCTGGCGGCTCACATCATCAGCATCGAGCTGCTGATGGTATGGCTGCCGTTCGGCAAGATCTTCCACGCGGTGACCAGCCTGATCGTCCGCTATCGGACGGGGGCCGCCTTCATCCGGCGAGGAGTGCGCGCATGAGCACGTTGAGCGTGCCGCCTGAGAACGGCTCGATGGCCTTCGACGAGTTCCAACGCAAGGTGAGCGAGCTGCCGCGCCGTGCACCACCGACGACACTGTCGCCCGAGGAGCAGGTGGCACGCGCAAAAGGAGTGATGATCTCGAAGCTCGATTCACGCCTGGCGATGGAACTCGAGACCTGTATCCACTGCGGCATGTGTTCCGAGGCCTGTCACTTCTTCGAGGCGACACAGAACCCAAAATATACGCCGATTCACAAGGTGCACCTCGTGCGCAGCGTTTATCGGCGCGAGCTCTCTCCGCTGCGTTGGTTCAACCGCCTGTTCATCCGCGACATCACAGCGAAGGATCTCAATGACTGGCAGGAGCTGCTGTTCAATTCGTGCACGGAATGCGGGCGCTGCGACCTGATGTGCCCACTCGGCATTCAGATCACGCGCGGCATCCGCATCGGCCGGCAGGCGCTGGCGGCGGCCGATTTGATGCCGCCGGAATTGCGCGCGCTGGATGAGGAACAGACGCAGAAGAACACGCTATTCGATGTTGGAGCAGAGCAGTTACGTGAGGCGGTGAAAACGCTCGCCAACGAGGGCATTGTCGTGCCGCTCGACCGGCCGCAGGCCGACGTGCTGCTGCTGACGACAGTTTCGGATCTGCTGCTCTACCGGCAATCGTTCGCCGCGACAGCAAGGATCCTGGGCAAGCTGGGTCTTGATTGGACGATTCGCAGTGATGCCTTCGAAGCCTCGAACTTCGGCGTGCTCTCGGGCAATGAAGACAGCCAGATGCTTACCGCAAAACGCATCATGGATGCTGCGCGCGCCTGCATGGTCAAGCTCGTGATCGTGCCGGAGTGCGGACACGCCTATCCGGCACTGCGATTCGACGCGCCCGAGGAGTTTGCGGAGCGCCCACCGTTCGAAGTCATGGCGATCTCCGAATTTATAGGCCGGGAGATCAAAGCCGGCCGTCTGAAGGTGAAGAAGATCGGCGCCGGCAAGAAGGTCACGTATCACGACCCTTGCAAGCTCGGCCGCCACGGTGGCGTGTTCAAGGAACCGCGAATCGCGCTCGAAGCGCTCGGCGTGGACTTTCGCGAAATGGAGTCGCACGGCAAGACGCAGTATTGCTGTGGCGGTGGTGGCGGCGTGTTCATGCTCTCGGGATCGGACGAGCTCCGCCGTCGCACGTTCGACATCAAGATGCGGCAGGTGGAGAACAGCGGTGCGGATTCTGTGGTGACCTCCTGCGACACGTGCCGCATGACCTTCGTGCGCGGATCGAAACTCGTCAACTGGGACCGTCCCGTCGAAAGCCTGGTCGAACTGGTCGCCGCAAACCTGGCGGACTGAAACACAGCGAGAGGCGAGGTCGCATGGTCGCAGAGGCAACTGCAGCGAACGCAACAGCGGGTCAACGCATCGTCGTCGATCCGATCACGCGCATCGAGGGCCATCTGCGCATCGAAGTGCGCATGGAAGGCAACACGATCGCGGAGGCATATTCCTCGGGAACGATGGTTCGAGGCATCGAGATCATTCTGCGCGGCCGCGATCCGCGCGACGCATGGGCGTTCGCACAGCGCATTTGCGGCGTGTGCACGCTGGTTCACGGCATCGCTTCCGTACGCGCCGTCGAGGACGCGCTCAAATATCAGGTGCCGTACAACGCCGAGCTCGTGCGCAATCTCATGATCGGCTCGCAGTACGTGCACGATCACGTGATGCACTTCTATCACCTGCATGCGCTTGACTGGGTCGACGTCGTGTCCGCGCTCTCGGCGGATCCCGCCGCCACCGCGACACTCGCTCAGAGTCTTTCCAACTGGCCGCGCTCCTCGCCCGGCTACTTCGCGGATACGCAAGCGAAGGTGAAGCGCTTCGTCGAGAGCGGACAGCTCGGCATCTTTGCCAAGGGGTACTGGGGGCATCCGGGGTACAAGCTGCCGCCCGAAGCGAATCTGATGGCTGTCGCACATTATCTGGACGCACTGGCCTGGCAGCGCGACATTGCGATCCTGCATGCGATCTTCGGCGGCAAGAACCCGCACCCACACTTCCTCGTCGGCGGCGCACCGAACCCGATCGATCTCAACTCCGATACTGCTGTGAATGCCAAGCGGCTGGGGCAGGTGCAGGAGATCCTGCAACGCTCGCGCGAGTTCGTCGATCAGGTGTATATCCCCGACCTGCTTGCGATTGCCGGTTTCTACAAGGATTGGGCGCAATGGGGTGAAGGGGTGGGCAACTTCCTCACCTATGGTGACTTCCCCGGGCGCGGCGGCATGTCTGACCTGAAAGGCTTGATGATTCCACGCGGAGCCATTCTCAATCGGGACCTGAACCAGATACATGAAGTGGATCTGCACAAGGACGAGGAGGTCCAGGAGTTCGTGGCGCACTCGTATTACGACTACGGCGCCGGCAAGAACGCGGGGCGGCATCCATACGTGGGCGAAACCAACCTCAACTACACGGGCCCGAAGCCGCCGTATCAACAGCTCGACGTATCGCAGAGCTATTCGTGGGTGAAATCGCCGCGCTGGAAAGGTAATGTCGTCGAGGTGGGTCCGCTCGCGCGCGTGCTGATGCTCTATGCGACTGGCCACGCGCAGACCAAGGAGCTAGTGGAGTCCACTCTCGCCAAACTACAAGTGCCCGTGACCGCGCTCTACTCCACGATCGGACGCACCGCCGCACGCGGGCTCGAGACGAAGATCATCGCCGATGCGATGCAGGGTTGGTACAACCAGCTGATCGCCAACATTCGTAGCGGCGACACGAAAACGCACAACGAACAGCTGTGGGATCCGAGCACATGGCCGAAGTCCGCTCAGGGTGCCGGGTTCATGGAGGCCCCACGTGGTGGCCTCGGTCATTGGATCGTCATCGAGGATCGGAAGATCGCGAACTACCAGGCGATCGTGCCGAGTACGTGGAACTCCGGGCCGCGCGATGCGAGGGGACAGCCCGGTCCGTATGAAGCTGCGCTGGCCGGCACGCCGATGCACGATCCGCAGCAGCCGCTCGAGAT
>JBEVDW010000005.1:0-19398 GCA_040513115.1 Steroidobacteraceae bacterium
GGCCGTGGATGCCATCACGAGTTCTGGATGGCGATGCGTGACGATGAAGTCCATGCCGGGGAAGGCCTTCGCGAGCGCGCTTTCCGTTCCGAGCAAGCACGGTGTCTTGAGGATCCAGCGGCGGCGCAGGCCCTCGAAGTGCTGCCACTGCAGGTACTGGAGGATGCGCCGCACGTCGTCGAACATGTGACACGGATCCTGCGCCAGGACCCATTGAATGTAGCTCGGGACGTTCAGATGCGCAGCATGCTGATAGAGGCTGTTGAAACCCGCATCGAGCAGCACCTGTTCTTCTTCCGTCTCCTCGGTGTACATGGGATGTCCCGTCGCGAAGAGCGGTGCGCGTTGCTTCATCCAGCTTAGATAACGATCCGCCACGGGGATGCGCGGATCGGGTGTCTGGCGTTCGTCGGAGAACGGCGCGAAGTTGTACGCCTGCCAGAACTTCATCGAATGGAAGTCGCCCGTAGCAGCCAGCATGCGATGAAGCTTGGTCGAACCTGTGCGCGGCAGGCTCGTGATGAACACCGGCGGCAGGATCTCCTCTTCGAGAATCTCAGGATGTGCCACCAGGTCGCGGCGCATGCGTAAGCGGTTCTCCAGCAAACGCAGCAGCTCGAGGCGGAAGCGTGCTTCGTTCTCTGCGGTGAGGTGCGCCTCGGTGTTGATGGAATTGACGAGCACCTGCAGTCCTTCGGTGAACTGCATATCGCCGTAGTCGCTCAGCCCGCTTGCGGCCTGCGCATCCTTCAGCAGCGCATCGACGGACAGCATCCGCTTCACCATCTGCGCCGCAGTTGAGCGCCCTTGCGACGCAGGCGGATCGCAGCATCGCGCTGTTCAGCGCTGACTTTCGGTGTGCTCGCGGGCAAGTGCTTGTGCAGGTCTGCAAGGCGGACTTTCGTGATCGTGGGTTGCGTCTTGCGTTCGCACGTGTCGAGTCGGCCCCAGATGAAGCCGGCTTTGTAGCCCATGTTGTCGAGCCAGTTCGGCACGCCCGGATCCTGCGCCGAGATCACGATGCGAATGGTGTCGTCACTGTCAGGCTTCGCTGTGAAGCCGTTGAGACTCACCTGGCGATTCATGAAGTCCAGCGTGTTCATCATTTCGCTGCCCAGATGCAGGTTCCAGTAGCGACACTTGCCAGGGCTCATCTCGTAGATCAGCGCTTCGTCCTGCGCGAGCTCGAAGCGTCCACAGATGTACATCTGCGCACCGCGGCCGCCCTGGTCGTGAGTGAAGTCGATCAGCACGATCTTCTCGCCATTGGCGACGCCCCACGCCGTCTTCCAATTCATCTTCTCGGCTTCGGCCGGACCGATGGCCAGCTTGAGCCAGCGCTCCGTCCATCCCGGAATGCCGTCCAACGCGGCTTTGATCTGTGCCGCCGTTTGCCGCGGCCTGGCTGCTGGACGATCCAGGCGCTCGATGGCGAGACGTGCGTCGACCTCCTTCAACCAGTCGTACGAGAGCTGGCGCACCAGGAGGTAGTTGCTGTTGGGCGGCAACCGCCGCCAGTCGCCCGTGTAGCCCTTGGGCCGCTCGGCGCTCAGGATGAATTCGAAGGCGCCATCCTTGCCGAGGGTGAACTCATCGATGTCATAGTTCGCGAGCGTCGGGCCGTAGCTTTTGTCTTTATTGCGCCGCCCGTACGCGAACATCGGGCTGTCGCCGACCTGAAAGTCGACGATGTAGACGCTGCCGCGATAGCCGGAGATCTTGTAGACGCCATCGTCATCGAGCGGCGAGAACTGCTGGACATTGTCCGGGTTCAGATTGCCGCCGTTGTTGAACACCTGCGTCCAGTTCGGCACGAAGTCCGGGTGCTCCGGGCTCGCGTAGACGAGCTGCATGTAGCCGGCGCCGAACTCGGAATACATGAAGCGAAACATTTCCTGACGGATCTGTGGATCCGCCGCAGGTGGATACATCCGCGCGATCTGCTCACCGAGCGGCAGTAACGGCTCGATATAGGCGCGCCACTCTCTGTCTGCGATCTTCGCGATCTCTTCGGCTTGCGGATTGGGTGAGTTCATCGTTGTCCTTCCTTTTCAGAGTCGATCGACTCGTAAGCTCCCTTGGGAAAGTCCTCCGGGTACGGAGCCCGGCGCAGATTGTGGCCGCCATCGACCGGCAACCAGGCTCCCGTGGCGAAGCATTCATCCGACGAGAGCCACAGACACGCCGCAGCGATGTCGTCCGCGGTCGCCGCACGCTTCAGCGGCACTTCCTTCAGGACCGCATCCAGCACGCCTGGCATGGCGCGGAATGGCTCGCTCATCGGTGTGGCGATGAGGGACGGCACGACCACGTTGGCGCGGATGCCGTGCGACGCCAACTCGACGGCGGCGTAGCGCATCATCAGGTTCGTCGCCGCCTTTGCGCACGCGTAAGCCACCTGTCCCGGCACTACGTTGGTCGATGCAAGCGACGAGATGACCGTGATCGCCCCGCCATCGTTCATGACTTCGGCAATCGAGCGCACGAAGCAGAACGGACCCATGAAGTTCACCCCGAGTGCTTCCATGAGATCGGCTGGCGTCGTGCTGGCGATCGTTCCTGCTTGCGGCCACCCCGCGGCATAGATGGCGATGTCGACGCGGCCCGGTTGCTTGGCGCATTCCTGCGCCAGTGCAGCGATGTCTTCGGGCTTGCTCGCATCGCAGCGGACGGCATGGCCTTTGATGCGATCGGCGAGACGTTGCAAGGAAGCGAGATTCCGCGCCGCGACGACGACGTCTGCTCCTTCACGAGCCAGCCGCTCGGCGATGACCCAACCCGTGCCCCCCTCGGCCGATGCACCCACGACGACCGCTTTCTTGCCTGCGAACCGCGTCATCGGTGTTTCCCCCTCGTGCCGACAGCAGCATCAACCATGCGCGGCTTCCGTGGATTCGCCAATACGAACCAGGCGCAGCGGCGGCGAGACGAGCGCGTGGAAGGCGAAGCTGGCAAAGGGCTCGATGTCGTGCTGAAGCACGGCATTCGAAATGGAAGCGAAACGGCGCAACAGGGCCTCGATGGTCAATCGCAGTTCTGTACGGCCGAGAACGTTGCCGACACAGAAGTGCTTGCCGTGACCGAAGGTCGAGTGCTTGCGGACATCGGCGCGCGTCACCAGGAGGGCGTTCTTCTCGGGATTCGATGCGGTCAAACGCAGCAGCGGCGTGGAGAGGCGACAGTCGGCGCGGAAGCGCATCGGGCACTGGCTCGTGGCTTCGTCATAGTCTCGCTTGGGCAGCTCGTCATAGTGCATCCTGGGCAGGGATAGTAGCGAAGGCCCATCGCGACACCTTGTCGATGCTGGAACAGAGTCTGGTGAAAAATGGAACTGCGTGCCGGCCTTGAAAGACGATGTCGCGCTGCGGCGAATCGAGTCTTCAATGGCTCAGACCGGCGTTCTCATCAAGGCGTTCGCCGCCAGCTGGATGTCGCGCTGACCGAGTCGGTGCAGGTATGCATGCAGCTGCGTCTTGAATTCCCCTTTGGCATCCTGACCTGCCACGCTTTCGATCAATCGCGTGAGTAGCGCCTGATAGTCGTGATTCTCGCGTGCCGCCGCATTGGCGTCGAACCATGTGTCCTGCGGAGGGTAGTCCTGCAAGGCGGTCTTCAAGGCATCGCGCAGGCTGTTGTCCAAGCCAAGAATGTCGGCATGCCCGGCAGCGTCAGCAAGCAGCACCCGCAGCTCGCGGTTGTCATCGAACAGAAAACGCGCTTCGTGGGTGACGCGCGCCTCGATGTTGGCAAGCAGCATGAGACAGGAACGCACGTTGCTCGCGGGTGCAGCCTGCGACTCAAGGTGCGGCAGCACCTCGCGTTCGAGACTGTCGCTCACGGCCTTGAGCAGATGCTGAACGCTGACGTTCATGCGGCGCGCTCCTCACGGAAGTAGGAGCTCTGTTCGGCGCTCAACAGAGACCATGCATCGACGAGGTTCTTGCCTATGCATTGGCCGAGTCGATGCTCGATACCCTTCGTCAACACCACGCCGAAGCTCAGGTTTGCGATGCGCGAATCGATGCCGTCCAACTGATGCTTGGCCATGTAGGTGATCGCCAGCACGAGCATCTTGAACCACGTCACGAACGCACCGCCCGCCAGCCTCTCTGCCGAGACTTTGCTCCCCACGATCTGTTCATAGTGGCGCAACGTCTCGCCGAAGTCGGCGAGCGTCAGCGTGCCCTGCGAGAAACTGAGGTCAAGCACGCCATCGCCGATTGCAGCCAGCTCCCAATCGCTCATCGCAACGATCTTCTCGCCCTGGAAGATTTCCTCGCCGATGCCGTTGTTGCCCTTCATGAGTGACAGCCGCGGTGTTTCGCGCGGCAGCGTTGCGTCGAGCCAGCAACCGGCTTCCTCGATGATGGGATACGGACCGGGACGGCGCTCGCGCCAGCACGCGCGCCACTTGCGCAGCTCGAAACGCAGCGCATCCTCCGGATCCGGGGGAACGTCCATGAAGGAGTCGAAGCCGTAGCGCTTCCAGTCCAGCGTGTGCACGAGCGCCAGCTTCTCGGCACATTCCAGTGCAACGCGGCGGCGCACCTGGCTGCCGCGTTCGGAATTTTCCGTGAGCCCGTCGATGGTCATGCTGCCATCCACCAGGCGTCGCACCATGTGCGGCCGGCCGCCTCCGAACTCGATGCCTGCGTCGTACCAGAGTGGTTCCGCCACAGGCACAGGCGACTTCCACAGCCGCGCATAGGTTTCGTATTCGTGGCGCAGTGAATGCGGGCACGAGCCGCCCCATGGATAGTCCAGGCGCACGGCGAAATTCTGCGGCTCGCCGGAAGGGGTCTCAGCGAAGACGAGCAGCGTCTCGCGCGAAATGCCCGGAAACGTTTGCTTGAACTTGCGAACGTTAAGGGCGGTGCCGAGCCTGTGCGACAAATAGTCCCGCACCTGTTGCTGTGTCACGCTGCTCATGCCGATGCTCCGTGTTCGTTCATACGCCCAGCGCCCCGAGCGTGTCATGGTCGCTCATCGCAACACCATAGCGTTCGCCCATCGCCGCGACATACTCGCGCGCTTGCATGCTGGGCGGCAGCACGCCCCAGTTCATGCCTTGAATGAGATGGCGGCGGTAATCATCCCACGCTTCTGCGAGATCGAGCCGCGGCCCACCATGTGCTGCCAGCTGAGCGAAATAGCGATGCACGAGATCATCCTCGTGCGCGCGCCGATCCTGCACGGTCATTGCACCTGTAATGAAGTAGGCCACGTCGATCGCCCAGTTCGAGAGGTTCGGTGCGCCCCAGTCGATGAAGAAGGGCTGGCCTGCCGGATCGATGCACGTGTTTCCCAAGTGCGCATCGCCGTGCACGAGGCACTGCGAATGCGTTTCATCGTAACGCCACAACGCGTGCCAGCCCTTGAGGCTGCGCTCGCGGTCGGCGACGTACGGCAACAGGCGATACGCCTCGGGATCCGCGGCGCGCTCCTGCCAATGCTTCTCTGACATGAGGAAGTCCGTATAGCCACGATGGGCGGGAGAACCGACCTGCAGCCACGAAACATCCGGAAAACGCTTGCCCCAAGTCGAGCCGTGCAGGATCGCAAGGATGTCCAGTGCCTTGCTCACGAGCTCCGGCGACCAGGGTTCGGTGGGCGCGCCAAACGTGAAGTTCGCGGCCGCCAGGTTGTCCAGGATCAGAAGCCCCATGCCGGGTTCGGAACCGGCAAACCAATGACGCGCGAGCGGTACACCGAGCTTGGGCGCGAGATCGGCGTAGAAACCAGCCTCCATCTGCGTGCCCGTCATGCTGATGTCCAAGGTTTTGCGCAGGCGCTCGTCGAGCTCGCCTTTGATGCACAGCTTGTTGGGGATCGAATACGACTGCGCGCCCGGGTCGTAACGCACATCCACGAGCACCTTCGTCGCGGTACCCCAGATGATTTTCTCGATGGTCAGTGCGGTCACATGAATTCCAGGGCAATGCGACTGCAGTGCCTCGGTCAACCAGGGAGCCGTGAGCTCTTCGACGGTGCGCGGCAGCTTGGTTTGAGTCATAGGGTTGCGTGAATTCTCGCTCAGCTGGACTGCATCGATGCGCGCGCTTCATGGCGCAGGTCCACACTCGGTGCGACGCCGAAGCGTGACTTATATGCCTTGGAAAAATGACACGGGTCCGTGAAGCCCCAGCTCGCCGCGATCTCGACGACCGTGCGATGCGATTGCGCTGCGTCGCGTAGCGCCTGCTGGCATTGTTGTAACCGGCGTTCTCGAATGTAACGCCAGGCAGAATCCGACTGCGACGCGAAGGCCGTATGGAGATAGCGCGTGGAGACCCGACAGTACTTGGCGACATCTGCCGCACTCAAGCTCGCGTCCGCGAGATGTGCCTCGATGAATGCTTTGGCGCGCTCGAGGGTGCGTTCGAGCGCAGATCGGCCGTGCCGCACCTTCGCGCTCACGTCGGCGGTGCGTTCGGCGTAGGCGCAGAACATCTCGAGCAAGCCTCCGCCGACCGCCTCGCCCGTGGTCTCATCCAGAGATCCGACGCTCAACGCCCAATCGAGCGTCGAGCGGATCGCGCCCGCCATTGCCGGCGTCATACGAATGAAGTGGCCGCACAGATCATCGATCGTCGGGACGCGAAGTCGCAGTAGAGCCGCAGGCAACCGCAGCACGGCGGCCTCGAACTCGGAGTGGCGTGTCATGCCGCGCTGAATCGTCTCGAAGGGCGTATCGGTCGGCAGGAACACGAAGCTGCGCGAAGGGACCTCTTCGACATGCCCGCGATAGCTCACGGTGTAGCGCGCGTAGAGGGGAATGCACAGCAAGAAGTACCGTGCGTCATCTTGCAGGATGTGGGCACGGGTGCGCTCCGCCATGTGAAACCCCATGGCCCGGTAATGCAGCAGGTTGACCGAGCCGAGCCGCACATAGTTGAAGCGCGCTCGCAGGATGTCCGTTTCTTCCCGGGCGCCCAATCGCATCGCGCAAGCGGTGCTCGCCAGTGAATCCAGGAGCATTCGGCTCTCATAGCCACAAGACGCACGGGTCAAGCCAGCTGTGCCCATTGGCAAAGTCCCCCTAGAACAACGTCTAACGTTGAGCGCGTCGCCGAAGCATTTCGCGTTGAGACGCTCAGGTCGATGCGCAGCTTATGGCCGTCTGCGACCCAGTCGGGTGACCTTGCTGCTGCGGTCACCTCGGCAGAGTTCTGTAGCGGCCAAGCTATCACAGCACCAGGACGGGCGCACTCAGCTACGAGGGAGACGGTCGCTGGCATAAAGTACACTCGGTGCAACTGCATTGACACGGCGCGGCATCGTGAGCAGATTAGAAGAAAACCAGCGAGTGCCGACATGATCTTCGAGTATCCGAGTTGGTCCACGCCGCTGGAGCAGCAGCGCGGCTTGCTCACGGTCGCATTGATCACGATGGGGCTGTCGCTCGCCTACTCGCTGTGGCTGGCGCGCAAGGAACGCAGCCTCTGGCCCTTGTTCGTGTTCCTGGGTGCAGGCTGCTCCGTATTCTATGAGCCGCTCGGGGACATCCTCACCAAAGTGGCGTATCCACCGCTCGACGAACTGCGCTTGTTGGAAGCGTTCGGGCGCGTTCTGCCGTTGTGGATGGGGCCGAACTACTTTTTCTTTTTTTGCGTGCCCGTGCTGTTGCTGCTGAACTTCGTGGTGAAGGAGGGCGTGGCACCGCGACGATGGTGGATGACCTACATCGGCCTCGTGTTGTTCGTGACGGTTTTCGAGCAGCCAGGCATCAAGGCGGACGCCTGGCGCTACTACGGCAGCAATCAAGCGCTCTCGCTGAACACGTATCCGCTCTGGGTCGGCTTCGTGAACGCGCAAAGTCTGTTCGTCATGGCCTCCGGCGTGTACGGCTTCCGGCGGCTCTTTCACAAAGCGTGGCACTCGGTGCTGCTGATCCTGCTCATGCCGACGCTGCTGGTGGCGAGTCACGTCGGCATCTCATGGCCGGTGAGCTCGGCGCTTTACTCCACGGATAACGTCACGATCGTCAACTCAGCTGCGCTGTTGACGGTCGTGATGTGCTTCGTGAGTGTTGCCGCGTGCTTGCAAGCACTGCGACCTCGCACGTCTACGTATTGAGCGCTGCCCGTAGGCGCACGTGCGCTTCGGCGAGATGGTGGATGTGCTCCTCGGGCGTGCGATAGCCCTGTCCCATCGTGACGACGGAGACGTGCGTACCTCCGGCATCCTGCCAACGACGGGCGGCATCGAGCGCATCTTGCTGGCTCACTCCATGACCTCGATCGTTCTGCAGAATGCACTCGGCCCCGAAACCCGCGACAGAACGTCCCGCCTCGGCCAGCAGCTGCTGCAGGCGTGACCAGCCCTGCAGCGAAAACTCGATGCCCGATGCGAAGATGAATCCGTCCGCCATCCGCGCCGCGCGCTTGAACATTGGTTCCGCGAAGCCCCCGCAGTAGATCGGTATCTGCCGCTTCGGGCGTGGAACGATGTTGGCGCGGTCGATGCTGTCGAATTTTCCACGGAAGGTAACGAGCGGCTCCGACCACAGCCGCCTGAGATACTGGATCTGTTCGGTCAGCCGTTCCCCACGCGTGGCGAAGTTCTGTCCGAGGGCATCGTACTCGACGTAGTTCCAGCCGCTGCCGACGCCCAGTCGCAACCGGCCGCCCGACATCAGATCGAGATCGGTTGCCTGCTTTGCGACGAGCACGGTTTGCCGTTGCGGCAGAATCAACACGCCGGTGACGAGTTCGAGCCGCTGCGTGATCGCAGCCACATACGAGAAGGCCATCAGCGGATCGTGAAAGGGGTGTTTGTCGGTATAAGGCCCGCGCTCCCACAACGGCGGATCGCGCTTCTCGTGCACTGCGCCAACGACGTGGTCATACATCAATAGATGATCGAAGCCGATCGGCTCCACGCTTCTGGCGATCCGATCGAACGCTTCCGGATCACCGCCCAACTCGATTTGTGGATATACCGCACCGATCTTCATAGACCCGATCTCCGTCGCACGAGACATGTCTGAGGACCACCAGCATCTCATGCGATCGACGCGGGTACCAAGCGGTCCCGTGGATGAGTAGTCTTGCCAGGCGTCCCCGAGGAGAAACTGAAATGAGCCAAGATACTTTTGCAGGTCATGGTGTGGGCACGGCAACGGGCGGGTTGGTGGGACAATCCATCCGCACCGCACGTCCAGAAGATGACCTGCTGCACCCACCCGCTCAAAGCGGGCATTACGCAGCGACCGAGACGTCCTACTACGGGTTCAGCATCCCGGAGAAGGCGCTCAATGGCGAGATCTATCTCTGGTTCCATCCCGTGCTACGCGTGATGAGTGCCAGCGTGTACATCTGGCGTGGGTTGAAGCAATCGACACTCGCGTGTGAGTACGTCAATCACCATCACTTCCTTCCCTGGCCGCAGAACGACATCGCCGACTACCGCATCGATGCGCTCAATCTGCACATCAAGGTGCTCGAGCCGATGAAGTCCATCCTCATCGAGTTCGAAGACACGGGGCGCAACGTGAGCTTCTCGTTTCGCCAGGACGCCATCATGCCGCCCGCCGTGAGGCCTGATGGTTTTCATTTCACGCAAGCGATGAAGACGAGTGGAGAGTTGAATCTCTTCGGCGAGCGCCATGTCATCAACGGGTTTTTCTCACGCGACCGCTCCTGGGGCCAGGAACGGCGTGAGATTTCCCCTGCGCTGCCGCCGCTGTCCTGGATGGTCGGCGTATTCGATGAGCGCTTCGCGTTCCATGCGCTTGCGCACGATGATCCCGCGCTGGGCCCGGAGTGGGTGGAGCAGTTTCCCAGCGTGAAGCCTGGCAAGAATCTGATGTGGGGCTATGTGTTCAAGGATGGCGAAACGATTCCGGTGCAGGCCGCACGCAAGCTCACTTATCGCGAGCCCGATGGGCTCGCTCCGCGCCTTATAGAGATGGAGTTGGAAGACGCACGGTCCAGAAAGTTCGCCATCCGTGGCACCATCAACGCCCGCATGCCCTGGCAAACGTGGCAGAACATGAACACGTTCTTCTGTCAGACGCGCTGGGAATGCGAAGGCAGAGTCGGGTGGGGCGATACGCAGGACGTGCAGTTCAATCAGTTCACGCACGCGTTCGCGAAGTAGCGTCCGCGATGGCAGGAGCTGACGGCACTCGACGCGCTGCCCAGGATTGAAAGGCGCGTCGAAAGCTGTTCACGTTGGCGAAGCCGAGGGCGTACGCGATTTCCTTGGCAGACATCGCTCCGGACTTCAGATATTCGTCGGCGAGATCGTGACGGAACTCATCCAGCACCTGTTGAAACGTCACACCCTCGTTCCGCAGATGGCGCCGAAACGACCGCGCGCTCATGTGAAGCGCTTCGGCTGCGCCATTGAGGTCGGTGACTCTGCCTTGCTTCGTGAGCAACATCCGCAAGCGTGAGCTCACCGGACCACGTCGGGTGGCGTGACTCGCCAGCAGCGAGCATTGACGAATACACAGCTCGCGGAGCTCATCGTCGCTGCCATTCACAGGCGCATCCAGAGCAGGTGAGCTGATCAGGATGTGAGTCGTCGGGGCGCTGAACTCGACCGGACACTTGAAGACCTGCTTGTATTTGCGCCAGTGCGGCGGAGGGCGGTACGCGAACGCAGCTTCCTTCGCGTGCAGCTTGCGGCCCGTCAAAATGCGTCCGAAGGTCAAGCCCATCGCGAACGTTTCTTCCACATGGAAGCGATACAACCAGGTATCCACACTGTTGACATTGGCGTATGCGCCCCAGCATCCATTGCGTTGCTGCGGTTCGAGCTTCAACGCGAGCGGTCCGTCGAGGGGCGAGTTGCCGTACTTCACCCACAGCGCAATGGCTTCGCCCAGGTTCGTCGACGAGGCCATCGCATAGCCGACGATGCCCAAGCTCGCAATGCTCGTACCGAGCCCCACTTTGAGTCCAAGCTCCGGCTGCCCCGTCACGCGAACCATGTTGGAGATCATGTCGTGACATTGTTCGGCGCTGACGAAGTACGCGGGATCGTTCAGGCGGGCAAGGTCGATGTGGGTGTGCTCGAGGATGGCCTGCTTCGCATGGCCGCGAGCTTCCATGAACTGCAGATACTGTCGCACCTTGCCAGAACGAAGCATCTGCAATCCCCCGATCGATGCTCTCTATACGCCGCGCGGGCCGGTGGCCACATTTGATGCGGCTGTGGCCAGATTTGAGAGGGACCATATCATATTTTCTACGGCGCTCCTGGAGTCACACATTCGATCAAGAGAGGTCATCGTGGACGGCACGCTGTGGGATCCTGCGCTGAAGCTTCCGGTACCTCCGATCCATACCGTTTACAACGAGACGGTCGGGTTCTGGACCACCATCGTCTACGCGCTGTTCGCACTACCCGTCATCGTTTACGCGCTGCGGCGATCGCGCGACAGCGTCGGCCGCACCATGCTGCTCATCCTCGTCGGCGGCAGTCTCTGTTCTTTGATCGAGCCCTTCGCTGATCTGCTGGGCGGGTGCTGGCATCCGGAGGTGAATCAGCCAACCGTGTTCGAGCTACTCGGCAGAGGCATTCCGGTCTGGGTCTGCGTTGGCTATGTCACGTACTTCGGCGCGCTTGGGGCGGTGAGCTATGCGCTGTACACCTACGGCATCACGCGTAAAGTCATCTGGATGACGTTTCTCAGCTCGGTCGTCATCGACATCCTGATGGAGAACATCATGTTGTCGCACGGCTTGTACTTCTACTACGGCAATCAGCCGTTGAACGACATCGGCCTGCTGCCGCTGTGGTGGCCGCCCGTCAACGCGCTGGGTGTGGAATTGGGAGCGGCGGCAGTCTGCTTCCTGATGCCGCACCTGAAGGGTTGGCGCGTGTTGCTCGTGCCCTTGGTGATGCCCATCGCGGACCTTGCAAGCTACGGGCTGATCGCCTATCCCGGTATGGTCGCTGTGAACTCCGCGCACTTTGGGCCGCTAGTAACCGATCTGCTCGGACTGGGAACGTGGGTTCTCGCAGCGTTCATGGTGTACATCCTGTCGCTGTTGATCGCTGTCGATTCGCCACTCCGCACTGGCGCCCGGCTGATATTGACGACGATGCGACAACAAGGCGAACCGGCAACACCGGTGCTTACAGCAGCAACAACCGCGCGTGCGAGCGCTGCCAGTCAATAACGCACCGCGCTATCAGTGGATGAACGCTATGAACGCAAGCATGCAGCGTCTGTGCTCATGGGGCGGCGTGGGATGCACAGTGCTCTGGTTGATCGGCTTCTGGCCGCTTGCGCCACACTTCGCGCCTCATTCCCCAGAGATCGGCCCGGAAGCCGTTGCGGCAATTTATAGAACGAACAACGCTGCCATCATTCTGGGCCTCATCTCTTTGGGGTTCGGGGCCGTCCTTTATCTGCCTTGGTGTGCCGCCATCGCCGTGCAGATGAAGCGCATCGAGGGCGAGCACTCGCCGCTGACGTGGTCACAACTCGGATTGGGCTCGATCTTCGTCTGGGTATTCCTGCTGCCGGTGCTGCTGTGGATGTGTTGTGCGTACCGGCCCGATGAGACCGATCCGCAGTTGCTCTGGCGCATGAACGACATGGCCTGGCTGAGCTTCATCAGCCCGGTTTGCATCATCTTCTTCCAGTGAATTGCGATCGGATTGGCTGTCCTCAACGATCGACGCACCGTGCCGATCTTTCCGCGCTGGTTTGGCTGGTTCAACATCTGGATCGTCATCATCTACCTGCCGGGCTCGTTCATCGCGTTGTTCAAGCGCGGGCCATTCGCCTGGAACGGCTTGCTGGCGTGGTGGATCCCGCTGACGTTGTTCGTGATCTGGATGGTGGCAACGACGTATCTGTTACTCAAGGCCATCGAGCGTCAGGAACGGGAAGCTTCAAGCGCGACCCCCCTTCCCGAGCGCATGGCGGAACCGATCGCTGCAGAGTGGTCGGGATCGAGCGTCTAGGCTCGACTCCAGTCCGTCCGCACTCACGGGCTGCCGAGCCGGTTCTCGTAGTAGTGCTTGTAGTCGGCGCGAGCCCACTTGGCGAAGAATGCCGGTGGATGCTGATTCGCCGACTCCCACGATCGCAGATCGAAGTAATCCGACCAACGACAGATCTTGCCGTCGTCGTTGACCTCGAACACACCAACGAACGGCTCAACGACCTTCACGCCATTCATCGTCCAGCTGTCGGAGCGTTCCAGGAACACGACGCGTCCAGTGGCGGCGATGTTCTTGATCGTGAGCGTCATGTCGTCGATCTCGCCCATGTCCCTCATGAAATCCATCATCTCCGTTTTGCCGACCGCGGCGCGCAGCGGCATGTTCTGGTAGTGAATGTCGTCGGACATCATGTCCAACATGCCTTGCAGGTCTTTCTTGTTGAGCTTGTCTTCGATGAAAGTGCGGACGATCTCGCTCGGACTCATGTCGAACTCTCCGTGGTGATCAAGTGGAGCGACGCTTGCTGCGCTTGTTCGTGGCGACCGGTGCGCTCTTGCTCCCGGTGCTCGTTGCAGACGGCGGAAACAGCCGGTCGAGCAGAGGTGGAATCAAATCGTCGAGCTTGCGTCCCAGCCTGAGCAGACTGCTGACGTGCAAGCTGAGCAGGCCATGAATGCTGGCCCACGCGAGATGCGCGAGCGTCAGTGGATCGCCTTGCAATTGACCGGCATCGACGGCGGCCTGGCAGACGCTCACGACGTGTTTGGCAACGCGCTTCTGTGCGACCTCCAGCATGGAGCCGCGCGCGGGAGGCACCTGGCGCATGCCGAAGATCAAGCGGTAGTCATCGGGGCGGCGCTCCGCGAAGTCCACCACGGCTTCGACGATGCTGCGTAGCCGCAGCAATGGCTCGTCGCCGCTGTCGGCAATCTTCAGATGCCCGCCGAACTCCGTGAAAACCGTCGCTCGCACATGATCGAACAGCTCGTCCTTGGAGCGGAAGTACCGATACGGCGTGGCATAACTGATGCCTGCCAACGCCGCGAGCTCGCGCAGTGTCACCGCCCGATAGCCTTTGCTGCGATAAACCTGCAGGGCAAGCGCGCTCAAGCGCTGCTTGCCGGCTTCAACTTGCTCGTCGGTAAGAGTGGGTCTGGCCATGTGAGTAGTTACGTTGACAGTGTTAGATTAACAGGATAGTTTTTATCCAGCACGGTTTTCTCCGCTCATCAGGGCTGGTCATATGTACGTCAGGGCGCCCGACATCCGGCCACAAGATGGACCGCTCATCTGGTCGAAGACCCCCGAGTTCTGCATGGCTTACAACGCGTACTCGGTCGTGATTCCGTATGTCGAGTACTACCTCAACAACGTCATGAATCAGGTCCGCAAGAAACATGGCGCGGACAATCCGGAGCTAGCCGCAGCACTCACGACGTTCGTCAAGCAGGAGACGAATCACTCGCGCTATCACGTGCGGTTCAATCAGCTCATGTTCGATGCGGGCATCGAGGGATTGAAGGAACTGGTGGACACCCTGGTCGCAGACTTGAAGATGTTCGCCGAGAAGCGCTCGCTGGCGTTCAACACGGGCTACTGCGCGGGGTTCGAAAGCATCGCCACGTACGACGCGATATATCTGTTCGAGAAATGCGACCAGTATTTCGAAGGTGCCGGGCAGGGTGCGAACCTGCTGTTGTGGCACGTGGCGGAGGAATTCGAGCACCGAGCGGTGTGCCACGATGCCTTCCATGCTGTTTCCGGTCGCTATTTCCTGCGCATCTACGCGCTGTTCTTTGCGTTCTGGCATGTCGGCGGCGCGTTCGTGCGCGCCGAAGAGCTGGTACTGAAGCACTACACGAAAGACCTTCCCGAGAAAGAGAAGCAGCGGACATTGCGGCGCTCGAACGCTTTGTTCTGGCGCCAGATCCGCTATGTCGCGCCGCGCATGCTCAAGATACTCTCGCCCTGGTACAACCCGGCCAAGCTGCGCATGCCGCGCCGGATCCAGGCGGCGCTCGATAAATTCCGTACAGCCGATCCGATCACAGCCCGGATCGAATTTGCCTGAGCTGATGTCTTCAGCCGCCGTCGCGAAGCGGCGGAACGAACATCCGTGCTGGATTCTCGAGATAGTTCTTCACCGCGTGGATCAGGCTGGCAGCGACGTGCCCGTCGATGAAGCGGTGATCGAACGAGGATGACAGGTTCATCATGCGGCGCACGGCAATCGCGCCGGCATGTACGACCGGTCGCTCGACTGCTCGATTCACACCGATGATGGCCATCTCGGGCGCATTGATGATGGGTGTGGAAGCGATGCCACCGAGCTTGCCGAGGCTGGTCACCGTAATCGTGGACCCACTGAGCTCTTCGCGGGTGGCGCGATTCGTTCTTGCGGCTTCGGAGACGCGTCGAGCTTCGCTCGCGATTTCCCACAATGTCTTGTTGTGAGCGTCGCGCACGACGGGGACTTTGAGTCCGTCCGGTGTTTGGGTCGCGATGCCGACATGCACCGCGGAATGCTGCAGAAGCATGCCGCCGTCGGCATCATAGAGCGCGTTGCATTGAGGGAACTCCGTCAAGGCGCGCGTCATTGCAATGACAAGAAACGGCAGGTAGGTGAGCTGTTCGGCTGGCTCGAGTTCGGAGTTCAAATCAGTGCGCAGTGCTTCCAGCGCAGTGACGTCCACTTCCTCGACATAAGAGAAGTGCGGAATGTTGCGCGTCGCTTCGCTCATGCGCTGTGCGATGACGCGGCGTAACCCAATTACTTTGACTTCGGTGATCTCGTCCGCACGGGTTTTCCGAGTGGCCGAGGGTGACGGGGCAGAAGACTGCTCGCGCACCATTGCCTGGATATCACCACGGACGATGCGCCCATTCGGTCCAGTGCCTGCGACACTCGTCAGATCGATGCCCGCCTCACGTGCCTGGCGGCGAATGGCGGGCGAAGTCAACACGCGACCCGTCCGGGCTTCTGCTGGCTGTTGCTGTGATTTCCGTGCGGCGCTGCTCTCCGCTTTCGGGACCTTCGTCTGATCAGTGCTGCTGGCTTGCGCCGCTTCCGCGCCGGCATCGGGGCTCGTCTCGAACACAATCAATTCAGCACCGACGGGTACGCGATCGCCGGGTTGTCCCGTGATCGAGATCACCTTGCCTGTGACTGGCGCCGGCACTTCCACCACTGCCTTCTCGGTCATGACCTCGGCGATCGTGTCTTCTTCGTTCACTTGATCGCCGGGTTTGACACGCCAGCTGACGATCTCGGCTTCGACCGTGCCTTCGCCGAGATCCGGCAACTTGAAAACGAAGCGGCTCATCGTGTTTCCATCACCGTCTTGAGCGCAGCGGCGATGCGCTTCTGACCGGGGAAGTATTCCCACTCGAACGCATGCGGATAGGGTGTGTCCCAACCGGTGACCCGCTGGATCGGCGCTTCGAGATGCCAGAAGCATTCCTCCTGGATCGTGGCGGACAATTCCGCACCGAAGCCGCTGAAGCGGGTTGCTTCATGGACCACCACGCAACGGCCGGTCTTGCGTACGGAGGTCGCCAGTGTCTCGACGTCGAGCGGTACGAGCGTGCGCACATCGATGATCTCGGCATCGACGCCGGCCAGTTCCGCAGCCGCCTGCGCCACATGCACCATGGTGCCGTAGGTGACGATCGTAGCGTCCTCGCCGGCACGCACGACTTCGGCAACCGACAACGGCACCTTGAAGTAGCTCTCCGGCACGTCGCCTTTCGGATGCACGCTCCAGGACACGGCGGGCTTGTTCGGGTCGCCGTCGAATGGACCGTTGTAGATGCGTTTGGGCTCGAAGAACACGACAGGATCATCGTCTTCGATGGCACTGATCAGCAAGCCTTTCGCGTCATATGGGTTCGACGGCATCACGACCTTGATGCCGCTCACGTGCGTGAAGATGCCTTCCGGGCTCTGTGAGTGCGTTTGTCCGCCGCGAATGCCTCCGCCGGTTGGCATGCGAACGGTCACGGGTGCGGAGAAAACGCTGGCACTGCGATAGCGGATGCGCGCGAGCTCGCTCACGATCTGATCGAACGCGGGATAGACGTAGTCGGCAAACTGAATCTCGGCGACGGGCCGCAGCCCGTTCACGCCCATGCCGATCGCAGTGCCCACGATGCCGCCTTCGGCAATGGGGGCATCGAGCACGCGATGCTCTCCATGTTTGCGTTGCAAGCCATCGGTCACGCGAAACACACCGCCGAAGTAGCCGATATCCTGCCCGAGCAGAACGACGGTCGGATCGCGGGTGAGCATCGCGTCCAGCGCCGAGTTCAGCGCCTGAATCATGTTCATCTGCGCCATGGCTACTGGTTCTCGCGTTCGAGTTGCTCTCGCTGCCGCTGTAGATGGGGCGGCAGCTCCTTGAACACATCGTCGAACATGCTGCTGCGCTCGAGCCGTGGTCCTTCGTTCAACTGACCCGCCGCGAGCGACTCTTTCCAAGCCGCGGTCACCTGGGCTTCGAGCTCTGCTTCGAGCGCCTTGTGGCGTTCCTCGGACCATGCGCCCAACGCGATCAGATGTTGCTTCAAGCGTTCCACCGGATCGCCGAGCGGCCACAGCTTGAATTCGTCCTGGGCACGATAGCGCGAGGGATCATCGCTCGTCGAATGCGCGCCGGCGCGATACGTGACGTGTTCGATGAGCGAGGGACCGACGCCGGTACGCGCTCGTTCAGCGGCCCATTGAGTGACGGCGTAAACGGCGAGGAAGTCGTTGCCGTCGACGCGAATGCCCGGAAAGCCATAGCCGTGAGCGCTCTCGGCGAACGTGCGCCGCTCGCCGCCGGCAAAGCCTTGGAACGTGGAGATCGCCCATTGATTGTTGACCACGTTGAGCACCACGGGCGCCTGATAGACAGACGCGAACGTCATGCCGTAGTGATAGTCCGCTTCGGAGGTGCTGCCTTCGCCGATCCAACTGGCCGCAATTCGATCTTCGCCCTTGATCGCCGCGGCCATCGCCCAACCGACGGCCTGGGGATATTGAGTGGCCAGATTGCCCGAGATCGAAAAGATGTTGCCATCGCCCCAGTGATAGAAGACGGGCATCTGCCGCCCCTTGCACATGTCGCGCGTGTTCGACAGGCACTGACACATGAGGTCGACGACGCTGCGTCCGCGCGCGATGTGCAAGCCCTGATTGCGGTAGTGGGGAAACAGCATGTCATCGCGTCGCAGTGCGGTTGCCTGCGCCACCGAAACGGCTTCCTCACCGAATGAGCGCATGTAGAATGAGATGCGACCCTGTCGCTGCATGCGTTGCATGCGATCGTCCATGAAGCGGGTGAGCAGCATGTGGCGCAACCCGGTTTGCAGGACGTCGGTGGAGAGGTCAGGATTCCACGGCCCGACGGCGCGATGGTCGTCATCCAACACTCGGACGAGCTCCACTGCCAAGTGCTCGATGTCACGCGCTCGAGCGGTGACCGGCGGACGCTCGACAGCGCCGGCTGGAGAGATCTGCACATAGCCGAAGTCCGGTTTGTCGCCTGGCCGTGCCGATGGGTGAGGCACGTGCAATCGGGAGATCCGGCTTCTGCGCTCCGCGTTCATGATGTGCTCGCTGCTGGGTTCGGTCCGTAACGCCTTGTCTGTTCGAGGAGAGACGCGTATGGATCATCGCGCTTCGTCACTCAATTGTGGTTACGCACATGCACCATGCCGAGTTCGGTGTAACCGCGCACGACTGAGGCCGAAACTCCGGATACGTCTGACGCTCGCGAACGACTGACCACACATCCACACATATATATGTAGGGGAGGTGTTCGCCCGTTGCGCCGCCGCGTCGCGGTCACCCAGCGTTGACTTTCACCCGTGTTTTCTGCTTTCCTCTTGTAAGGATTTACAAAAGAGCAGGCCAGGAAGGCCAACGGCACGAGGGATTGCGCCGCACAGACCGCATCGGCTCGAACGCTCGACATAGGGTGCAAGCGGGGGATCACATGACGTTACATCGGCTTCACATCAGCCAGGATCCGTTCTTCACCAGCTCTCCGTACGAACCGGAGTTGCCAGCCGTGCAGCGTCTGGAGGATATCGACCTGGTGGATCCCGAGCTGTATCACCGCGGCGATCCGCATGCGGCGTGGCGTCTGTTGCGAGAGAAGTCACCGGTGTTCTGGCACGAGAAGGGCACCGCCGGAACGGCCGGCAAGGGTTTCTGGGTGCTCACTCGGTATGACGACAGCGGCATCGTGTACCGCGACTCGAACCTGTTCAGCAGCGAGAGTGGTCCGTTCGTCGATCTGGGGCTCTACGATGCGCCGCATCGGATCCTGCCGAGCCTGGACGGCAAGGAGCACCAGCAGCGTCGCAATCTCGTGAATCGCTTTTTCACGCCAACGGCGCTCGAGCGTTACACCGAATCGATCCGCGGCACCGTGAATCGCTTGTTCGATGCCGTGGCGGATCGCGGCGAATGCGACTTCTGCAAGGACATCGCAGAGAAGCTG
>JBEVDW010000006.1:0-12917 GCA_040513115.1 Steroidobacteraceae bacterium
GGCCGCCAGTGTCTTGATGCCATCCGTGGTCGACACATCGGAAGGAAGGCTGATGCAGCGTCCTGCCTCGGAAAGCGACTTGGCCGTCGCGTCGCAATCTTTCGCGCTGCGTGCGGTGATGAAGACCGTTGCGCCAGCTTCCACCAGCCCGCGGGCGATGTAGAGGCCGATACCGCGCGAGCCGCCTGTCACCAGAGCCGTTGCGCCGCGAATGTCGAAAAGCGTATTGCCCACAAGAATTCTCCAGTTACCGCTCGACTGAAGCAGATCCCACAGAGCGCGGCGTCGAAGCGCACGCCGGTCTCGTCGAGCGCCATGATATCGACCGCGCCCGAACGCGCTACGTGCGATGCACGTGGCGCAGGCAGCACAGGTGTGACTGCCGCGCTCAGATGCGAATGCCGGAAATCAGGCCGCCAGGCCGGGAGCCGCACATCCGTTCCGCGCGGCCCTGTGTCCGAGACAGGCGTTTGGTCAGCCCCACATTTGCAGTTGGCCGAGGCGACGCGTCTCGATTGCGTCCGCGCGCTGCGCAGGCGTAAGGCGCACGGTATCGCGTGGCAGGAAGTCGTTCAGCGTACTGAATTTCTCGCGGCGGATGTGCGCAACGGGCGCGCTGCCGCCGAAATTGCGGAATACGATTTCGCCTTCCGTCCGCCCGCAGACATCCAGCCAGTTGGCGACGCCAGGGTCGGTCTGCGAGACAACGAAGCGCAGTACACCATCGCGATCGGGCACCGCCTGCAGATTGTTGAGCGAAGTCTGGCGTGTGCCGAATGGCAGCGAGCGTCCCCACACGTCACCGAGTTGGCACGACCAGTAGATACCGTCGGGATGCTCGATTTCGACGATCAGTACTTCGTCGCCGTTCAGCTCGAATACGCCCATGGCGTAGCTCATCGTGCGACTGCTCATCGAGAACGTGCCCTCCGTGCCGGGGAAGGTCGTCATCACGTTCCTGCGTCCAGCCGCCGCCTTGAGATACATGTCGTAGAGACCGACGTTCCACGCCGTCGTCATGTACCGCACCAGCGACTCGGCCCGCCGAATTCGGGCCGCCATGGCGCGCTCTTCGAATTCCTCCGCGTCGTAGTAGTGGTCCGCTGGCTTGTCGATCCACTCGAGGCGCAGCTCACCCGGATCCCCGAGCCAGTTGGGAAACATGCGACGCAGCAAAAGGCACTGCACATCGAGCTCCGGATTGAGCTTGATCCAGTTGCCTGTGTGCTGGTTCGCGCTCAGGACGATCTTGAACGTGCCATCCGCAGCGACATCGAACCCTGCCCAGTCGTAGTGCGCCGTGACCTGCCCAATCGGCTTTCCGCCTTCGATGCCCGGCAAGCCATTGTGCGTCTGCATCGTCGCCATGACGACATCGCCCATCCGCCCGCTCAGCCGGTAGCTCTGGCGTCCATCGACGAACATGGCTTCGTAGAAGGTATCGGGATTGTTTTGCGCCAGCGTGTAGATGTTGGTTTGCCAAATCAGGTGGCGAAAGATGCGTGGCTCGTACTGGCGTGGCGCGATGGCCCAGTTGTACGCGAACGCCTGCACCTCCATGAGCGTGTGATAGGCCTTGGCGCGATGCTGCGGCGTTTCCTGGAAGCGCGACGTGGATTCCACGAGTGCGCGCATTTCATCCAGCATCGACAGGTAACTCTTCCACGCCGCATTGAGGGGGGAAGTTGTGGAAGCGGGTGCTGCGCCATCCTTTTCCATTCGTATGTCACTCTCTCTGAGCGGAACGATCGATCGGCAATCACGGCCCGTCCCTATTATCCCGTCGCCGGCATTATTTCAAGCTGGGTGTGCCAGCGCGAAAAGCCCGACGCAGCGACAATCTCGTGCTTGTGTTGTCTCGTCTTGCGCCCTCACATAGTGTCGAGGAGAAGACTTCTGCAGCATGTATGTATCTGATGGAATCACCATGCGAGTGAGCGCAGAGAACACGATGCGTTCATCTGTATGGACGGAGTGCGACGACAATGAGCCGTGAGCCTGCTGACCGTAGAAAGGGTTGGACACCTCAGCCGCGTCCTGAATGGGTGCGCCGAATCAACGAGGAAGGATCCTATCTGGATCTCCGGGGTGTCATTCCCCTGGATGCGAACTCCCTGTTGGCGACTGCCACACAGAATACCGGTCTGAGCGACTTCGGCACCGACGACTGGTACGAACCCTTTCAGGTCCTTGTCCAATCTCTGGATAACGAGGCTGAGCTGCATCTCATCGGTCGCATCATGGCCCGCGGGGAATTGCTGATGTTCCTCGAAGGAAGGCTTTGGATCGAGGACACCTACAAGAAGCATCCCGAGATCGAGGACGAGCAGATCGTGAAGCCGCTGATGATCATGGGTCAGGGGCGCTCGGGGACGACCGGCATGCATCATCTGCTCGCGAGCGATCCTGCCAACCGTGCTCCGATGACGTGGGAGGTGTTGTTGCCATATCCGCCGCCCGAGAAAGCCACTTTCGATCGCGATCCGCGGATCGAGAAGGCTGTCAACCGATTCAACCTTTGGAACCGTGTGACGCCGGAGATCGTGGCGATGCACGATTTTTCTGGTGCTCTCGCCACCGAGAATATCCACATTCAGTGTCTGTGCTTCCAGAGCCCCTTGTGGCTCAACATGCTCGGTCAGATCCCGAGTTACAACGCCTACATGGAGAAGCGCAGCCTCGTTCCCGCATACGAGTACGAGAAACGAGTGCTCAAATATCTGCAGTGGAAGAACCCCGGCGATCGTTGGGTCCACAAGACGCCGGCTTACACGGATACGATGCCCGCTGCACTCGAGGTGTTTCCGGATGCGCAGTTCATCTGGATGCATCGCGATCCCGTCAAGGCGCTTTCGTCTATGGTGAGCACCGCAGGCACGATCAATTGGGCACGTAGTGACCGTGCATTCATTGGCGGCGATGTGCAGGGGCAGTTCGGTGATCTGGAATCCTTCACGTCGGCGCACGTATCCGCGGCGCGCCTGAATGCGGCGATCGATCGGCTCGAAGCTGGCGTGCCACCGAAGCGGCAGCTTTGCAATGTCCAATATGTGGACTTCGTGAAGGATCCTTTGAAAACGGTCGAGCAGATCTACGCGTACTTTTCCATTCCGATCAAAGAGGCCAGCTTCGCGGCAATGCGGCGCCATATAGAGGAAAGAGCGCGCGAGCGCCGCTCGCGCCAGCCGTACGTGTACGAGATGGGCACGCCGGAACAGATTGCGAAGGAGCGCGAGCTATATCGGAGATACCAGACGTACTTCTCCGTCGCAGATGAGGTGTAGCGGCCCACAGATAAGGACCGTCGGCTGTTGCGACAGCGGTTGAACCGACTGATGGAGGATGCATGAATTTCTCGGGCCAAGTGGCGATCGTCACCGGTGCAGGCGACGGGCTGGGTCGTGCGCATGCCTTGTGGCTGGCGAAACATGGAGCGTCGGTCGTGGTGAACAACCGTCGTCAGCCCGACATGCCTTCCTCTGCGCAGACAGTTGCCGCTGAGATCACGGCACTTGGTGGCCGCGCAATTGCCGATGATCACGCTGTCGACGAGCCGGACGCGGGCAAGGCCATGGTGAAAGCCGCGCTCGATGGCTTCGGCCGCATCGACATCGTGCTTTGCAACGCCGGTATCACGATCCTCGAGCCCTTCGACCAGCTCGACCTGCAGAACTTTCGCAAGGTCGTCGACGTGAATCTGTGGGGCACGGTGAATGCAGTTCATGCAGCCTGGCCAACGATGGTGAAACAGCGCTATGGACGCATCGTGCTGACGACGTCCACTGGTGGGCTGTATGGCGTACCGAATTCCACGCCGTATTCCACCAGCAAGGCCAGTCTGATCGGCTTCGCTCGAGCGCTGACGTTCGATGTTCCGGAGGGATCCGATATCAAGATCAACGTACTGGCGCCGAGTGCGGCGACGAAGATGCTGAAGGGCTGGGTCTCGGACGAGATGGCAGCGGTGCTGAGTCCTGAGCGGGTGGCGACGACCGCGGGCTGGTTGGCCAGCAAGGAATGCGACCGGAGCGGCATCATTCTCTTTGCCGCAGCCGGACGCGTCACACGTGTGAGGATCGTCGAAAGCGAGCCCGTCGAGATCGTGGACGACGACTTCCATGTCGACTGGTCGACGCTCGATTCGACCGAGCACGTGACTGAAGCCAGCGGCGTCTTCGAGTCGCTGGCCAAGCTGCTGCCGAAGTCTTCAGGGCCGGCTGCCTAGCGGGTTGCTGAAACAGCCTGCCAGGCAGAACGAGAGCAGGGAGCTTCGACCTGCTCGCCAGCGAACGTCGCACGTTCTATTCGAAATGCATTCCGAAAGTGATGCCGTAAGTCGCCGGCGGCGCCGGCGCGATCTGCGTGAGCAGTGCCTCTTCGAAACCAAACGAGACGTATTCCTCGCCGGTGATGTTCTTGCCCCACAGGCGAACATCATACATGCCGCTCGGAGACGCCCAGCCGATCGATGCGTCGACAAGATCCAACTTCGGCTGCTTGTCGTGCGAGTCCTTGAGCTGTCCCTTGCCATTGTCCGGATCGAAGAAATAGTCGCCGGTATGGTTGTAGCCGACATTGAAATCCCAGGTGCCCATCGGCGTTTCGTGCGTATACGTCGCCCTCAGACTGGCCGAGAAGGGTGGCGTGTAGACCGTGTCGTAGCCCTCGAGATTTGGCCCCGGCTCCCGAGCGATGTTCGAGATTCCGAAGCTAATGGGCGCGTAATCCCAAAACACGCCTTCCGGAAAGTCATCGTACTCACCATCGAGTAGCTCGAACGCGGCGGTCAACGTCAACCCCTCGGTCGGCATCGCCGTGATATCCACGTCGATACCTTTGATGGTGGCCTTGGCTGCGTTCGACAGCGCGGTTCCGCCAGGCACGATCCGAGTAGCCTGGATGTTTTTGTATTTGTAGTAGAAGGCTTCTGTGTTGACGCGCAGACGGTGATCGAAGAACTCCGACTTTGCGCCGACGGAATAGTCGTCGAGGGTTTCAGGCTTGACCGCATCGCCGATAGCAGGCCCCGTGACGACAGCATTGAAGGTGCCGCTCTTGAAACCACGGTTGTACGACACGTAGCCCATGATGTCGTCAGTGAACTGGTAGTCGAGCGACGCACGTCCGGACGGCTTCGAGAAGGTCTTCGAGCGTGAATCCAACTTACCGCCGACGTCGCCGAAGCCCGTGACCTGAATCTGCTGGGTGACGGCCATATCGCGCTCATCCCGCGTATAGCGAGCTCCGAGCGTTAGCCGGGTCTTCTCGAAGATCGGCAACGTGGCCTGCGCAAATGCTGCATAGGACTTCGTCTTTTGCTCGGAATGGCTGCTGAGAAAGTCCAGGCCCTGAGCCGAGAAGGCCAGGCCACTCAGGCGCAGTGGCTGATACCCCGATTCATCCGCCATGTAGAAGAGCCCGCCGATCCAGCTCACCTTCGAGTCCTCCGGTGACAGCAACTGGAATTCCTGCGTGAACGTCTTGGTCGGACCGCTCAAGTCAACGATGACGAGAGGAATCGGACCGCCCGATTGGTCGAAATACTGGTCCTGTGTAGTATCCCGATACGCGCTGATGCTGACGAGCCGCGTTTGAGTGAAATCGTGCGTGATCTTGGCGCTCACACCGGCTTGTTCGACCTGCCAATGCGGATCGGTGTGATCGACGAGGTCGTAGTAGTCAGGTGGAGCGGGATAGAAACCCGCACCGATCGTGCCCTCGACGGGCCGATAGTAGCCCTGGCCGCTCTTCGTCTTGTCATAGTCGACCGTCAACAGGACGCTTGTCGCATCAGACGGCTCCCACAGCAGCTTGATGCGACCGCCGATGTAGCGGTTGAGATCGAACGCATCGTCGCCGGTCGTGACGTTGTCCCCCCAGCCTTTACCCTGGTCACCGCCGTAGAGGGAGATGTTGGCCTTCAGCGTATCGGTGAGCCCTCCGGTCGCGTACACGGAGCCGCTGAAGGTGTTGTAGTTCGCGTAGCCGACGGATACATCCATGCTCGGCTCGGATGAAGGGTTCTTCGTGAAGACCTGAACCACGCCGCCAGTCGCGTTGCGACCGAACAGTGTGCCTTGCGGTCCTTTGGCGACCTCGATGCCGGCGACGCTCGAGAAATTGGCGAGCGCGGCGCCTGCAGCCGGCATGTAGATGTCATCCACATAGATGGCCACGGGAGGCTCATTGCTGACCTGACCGGCGGGCGAACCCACGCCCCGAATGTAAGGCAACGCGGTCGACGTCGCTCGATCGATCCGGAGTCCGGGAACGGCGTTGGCCAACGATTGCATGTCAGTGATGCCGACGGCGGTGGCGCTTTCAGCGGTAATCGCGGTCACGGCGATCGGCACTTTTTGCGAGTTCTCCGCGCGCCGGTTCGCGGTGACGACCACTTCCTCGAGGACACTCACTTCAGGTGCAGTGCTTGGCGGGGTCTGCGCGAGCGCGCCCGCCACCATCAGTACCTGCGCGATCGCGGTGGATACCGACGCTCGTACGATGTGAATGCAAAACGGCACGGACGAAGTATCCATGTGCAACCCCCTTTTTGTGTTAGTAGGCAGTAAGAGAGCTACCGCCCTTGTTGCGCACTGTTGTGTCACTTACATGGACTTTATATCCCTATGAGCCGACGAGAGAGCATCCGATCGTTCAGCGCAGCTATGCGCGATAGGAATAGAAGACACTCCACCAGTCCGGGATCCTCGCTCTGCGGGCTGCAGCGCAGGTGGTTGCAGTTGATACGATGACGTGGGTCGGACTCAGAGGACCGTGTGATGGAGGAGAGACAGGAACCGCGCAGTCTTTGTCATTGCACGCGATTTTTCCTATTGCAACGTGAGAAGCCAACATGACAGCACGAATGGCGGGAAAAGCAGCATTCATCTCCGGCGGCGCCTCAGGGATCGGCGCAGCGACAGCACGCCTCTTCGTCGAGGAAGGGGCCTTGGTGACGATCGCGGACATCAATGTCGACGCTGGTCACGCATTGGCGCGGGATCTGGGCCCTGCTGCGTCGTTCCAACGGCTCGACGTGACCGACGATAGCAACTGGCGTCACGTCGTCGATGCCGCGGCTGAGACAATGGGGCGCTTCGATGTGCTCGTCAACGCTGCAGGAATAGCGGGTGGCGAAACCGACATCGAGAACGTCTCACTGGAGGCTTGGAACAGAATCATCGCCATCAATCTGAGCGGCACGATGCTGGGGTGTCAGCATGCAGTTCGCACCATGAAGCGGTTTGGCAAGGGTGGCTCGATCATCAACCTGTCTTCCGTGATTGGTATTCGAGCTTCAAGGCATCGACTAGCCTACGGCGCGAGCAAGGCGGCCGTGTTGAACATGACAAAGTCCATCGCGCTGCACTGCGGTCTTTCCGGGTACAACATCCGCTGTAACGCGGTCCACCCAGGGCCTACTGATACGCCAATTCTCGACGAGCAAGTCGCGCAGGCCGGTGGGCGTGAGAACCTGATGAAAATTCTGTCTCGCTATCAGGTGCTGCAGCGGGTGGCGGCGCCACGGGAGTTGGCGAGTGCAATTCTCTACCTGGCATCCGATGATTCCGCTTTTGTGACCGGGACCGGTTTGGTCATCGATGGTGGATTCACCGAAATGTTTGCGGACGCACCGAGCGACTCCTAGCACGCGTACAGATATGCGAGGAGAGCCATCCAGAATTTCTCACTTGGCACTCAAACGCGCTGGCAGCGTCGTATGAATCTGTGTATGGAAGTCGTGTCGGTAGTTCGGTGCAGCATGACGCTAGCAGAATCGTCGGGAGTGTTCTCAAATTCTCTGTTGAGATCAGATAGCGGTCTCGGCAGTCAAGTGCATCGATGATGGAGAGCATCCAATGAGCAGAGTTCGGGACAAGGTTGCCGAGTTCGCCGAACACTACAGCGTGGCGATCTTGCCGGCCGGCGTTCGCAAGTCGCGTGACAAGTCGAAAGTCGAGACGGGAGTGCACAATCGGCGTTCTTCTCGATCACCGAACTCAACGCCGCGGTCGATGAGCTACTGACCAAGCTGAACGAACGGCCCCTCCGGAAGCTCTATTGTCCGACTTCGCACTCGGCGACATAGACGATGTTTACTCAAGCCGCTATTTCGGGCTTCAACGCCGCAGTGGCCTTTCTTTGCTGGGGACTGCGCCGAAACGATTTCTGTATGCCCGGGTGAACGTTGTCGAGCTGCTGAATCCCCAACGCAGCGCGATTTGGATTATCGATTCATGCTGAAGCGCCGGGTTTGCCAGATCGATTCGGCATCTCTGCAAGCGCATTCCTCGGATAAGCGCTCCGACGCGAAGGGAAGCGGATTCGAATGACGAGTGCAAATAGCGCAAGGACACGTTGCAGTGATCAGCGATCCTTGCCGTATCCAGTTCCGGATTTGATAGATTGGATTCGATGAAGGCGATGGCTTTCAGCCTCAAGCGCTCCTGCGCTTGCATGGTCGCAGGCTGACAAACCCGTCGCAGTTCCGGCGCGGAAAGCGTCACGGCGCCGACCGTATTCAATAATGCCGACCCCAGCATCTGTGCCTCGACGCTTGCGAGCGTATGCCCTTCCGCGAGAAGCGAGTCGATCACATCGCGCATCACCTTCCCGGCGCCGCTGCGCAGATTGATGGGTACCGAGCAAATGCTGTCTACCTGCGGTATGTGTTGTCGCAGCAGAGTTCCAGGAACCTTGATGAGATGTTCGGAGAGCGGTGATTCCGAAAATGAGCCTGCGTGCGGTTTGAGCGTCGACAGGAAAGCGAAACTTCCCGGCTCGATGACGCTCTCGTTCTTGAGCTGCGAGACCCGTACCGGAGCGTTCAATGGCAGTAGAAGCAGGAAATCATCCGCGGGGTCGGAGCGGATGTGCCGCATGCTGCGGCATCCGCCGCTGAAACCGCGTACCTCGTAGTGATAGATATCTACCGCCCCAAGGTGAACACATTCAAAACGGGCGGAGAAATGCTTCACGTCGTCGTTGACGTACAACTCCTCGGAGCAGATGACAGAGGTGAATCTGCTCTTGAAAGCGGCGATGTCCGTATATGAAGCAATCGTCTCTGAAAAGACGTCGTTCAAGGCAATCTCCTCTTTTGAAGTATGTTCTTGCCGCGCACTCCACATGCATCCCGGCAAATCTGCGAGTCATTATCTGCGAGCCTCGTCGCTCATCTGGAGACAACGCACTGCGCAGATTTTGCAACGACAGCGGGAAACAGAGAATCTAGCCTCGCGTTGCGAAATTCTCCTTGAGCGTCCCGCCCACAATCAAGATGTTTCGGGGGACGCAGAAATCGAATGTGGAGAAATCAACTGTGGATGGAAAAGTCGGGAAGCCAGCAGGCGCATGGGACACCGCTGAAAGTAGATCTCCAGGGGAAGAGCCGGTAGTCCTCTGGTTCGAGGATGCAAGATCGGAAGCACAGCTGGTTGGCGGCAAGGGCCGCAATCTGGCTCTGATGAGCCAGGCGGGCTTTCGCGTGCCTCCCGGCGTCACGGTGACCACGGAGGCCTACCGCCTGATGCTGCAGTCGCCGGAACTGCACGGCAAGCTGGTTGAGATCGCGAACGGAATTCGTTACGACGATGCGAAAAACCTTGAAGAGCGCACTGCCGAGATTCGTGACCTGATTCAACGGACTGCCGTTCCCGCAACCGTAGCGGCAGAGATAGCAGACGCCTATGACCGGCTGGCCGAAGTTGTCGGCACCCCGTTCCCCTACGTCGCCGTACGCTCATCGGGTACGGCAGAAGATTTGGCGGAGGCTTCCTTCGCCGGATTGCACGACACCTACCTTGATATCAGGGGACCGGATGCTCTCCTCAAGGCAGTCAGTGATTGCTGGGCTTCGATGTGGACCGCGCGCGCCGTCGCCTACCGGAAAAATAACGACTTTGATCATTTCGCAGCCGGGATTGCCGTGGTCGTGCAGATCATGGTCGAGGCCGAGGTTGCAGGGGTGATGTTCACCGCCAATCCGCTTCGGGAACGGACCGACGAGATCCTTATTAATGCCAGCTGGGGACTGGGCGAAGCGGTCGTGAGCGGCATTGTCACCCCCGACGAGTTCCTGCTTCGCAAAAGCGACCTCAAGGCCAAACGCAAGGTGCGTGGCACCAAGGAAAGCCAGATTCGTCGCAAAGAGGGTGGCGGCACGATCCACGAGCCTGTTTCCGAGGCGCGGCGCAATCAGCTGTGCCTGACCGACGAGCAGCTCGAACAACTGGGCGAAATGGGTCGCCTGGTGGAACTCCGTTACTCGAGGCTGCCGCAGGATATCGAATGGGCGCTGGCAAAGGACACCGTATACCTGCTCCAGTCCCGTCCCATCACCGGCGTCGCATTCGCCTGGGAGGAAGATATCGAACTCCCGGAAAAGATCGAGGACGAGGAAAACACCGTCTGGGAGAAAACATGGGCCGAAGAAGGGCTCAGCGGAGCGAACACCCCGCTGTTCTACACGACGCGCGGTTGGAATTACGACCGTGGCTACACCACGATGATCGGCGTGTACTTCGGCCTCGGTGAAGAGGATTCCCATATCCGGCACTTCAAGTATCACCGCGGCACGGTCTACTACAACACGGCAACGGAAAAGGCCTACATCAAGACCATGCTCCCGCATGCGCGCAACAGCCCTTACTGCTGGGGTGGTACGCGCTTCATCCTGCCCGAAGAGCATGATGCCATCGTCAACGCCCCGTTCGACTGGTTCAAATACGCAAAGATGCTGGCGCGCCTGCAAGCCGATCCGTTGAGCTCCTACCTCGGCTGCAAGGAATTCAACAAGAAGAAATGGTTCCAACGGGAAAGCTGGCACCCCTGGAATTTCAACAAGGATGAACTGCGTAAGCTCTCCGATCAGGCGTTGAAGAATCGCATCACGCACTGGCTCAAGGAAGAAGAGCAGTACTGCGACGACATCACACCGTGGTTCTTCAATCTGCGCGACGCCATCAACATGGTCGTCTTTCTGGTAGAGAAATGGTACGACGGCGACAATGCCACTGCCGCCGTCGACATGATCAGCGGCGCGCCGGGGAAGACGCCGACTTCGCGCGAGAACGATGCGCTATGGGAACTCGCGCAAATGCTCAGGAATTCGCCGTACCTACGCAGGCTGTTCGACGAAAACGAGGGCGAAACATTTTTCGAAAAGGCCAAGGAATCTGCCGAAGGCAAGGCGTTCCTCGCCTCGTACCAAAAGTTCGTCGACAAGCATCCCCATCGCGGCCACAGCGATCGCGACATTTACTGGCTGCGGCGCGGCGAAACGCCCGCGGTGGACTACCGCGTGTTTAAGGCGCTGCTCAGCGCCGACCCCGAGGAGAGCCCGCAAAAGCGCGAGAGGGAAACCAACGCCCGGCGCGCGGCGGTCATCGAGGACGTGGTGGAGAACATCAGGAAAAAGCCGTTCGGTTCCATCAAGGCAGAAATTTTCAAAGTCGTGCTCGACTACGCCGGCGACTTTTTGGTGGGTCGCGACGAGGAGCGTTACTCCTACGATCGCCATACTTACATCCAGAAGCTCATGTGGCTCGAGGTTGGCCGGCGTCTGCGCGAACGCGGTGTCCTGACGGGAGAGCGCGACTTCTACTTCCTTGGTCAGCACGAGTTGTTCGAACTGCTCGAGGGCGGCGGTGACATGACCTTGGTAAAAGCCAAGATCACCGGACGCATGAGAAATTTCGACGCTTATCATAAGAAGGAATGGCTTGCGCCGCCCTTCATTGTCCGCGGCGATTACTTCGACCCCAACGAGACGTTCGACGAATTCGATCCGTCACGCATGAAAGGCATTGCGCAAAGCCGCGGTATCGTGACCGGTACGGCACGCGTGGTGAGGGAACTGGAGAAGATCGGTACCGTGCAAAAGGACGATATCTTGGTCTGCCACGCGACCGATCCGGGCTGGACGCCTGTTTTCATGATCATTACCGGCATCGTCACGGAAACCGGCGGAGTGCTCTCCCACGCAGCGTGCCTCTCCCGCGAATACGGGCTTCCCGCGGTGCAGATTCCCAGCGCGATGAAGCGGATTCCCGATGGCGCAGCCATCACCGTCAACGGCAATACCGGTGAGGTGGTGATCGTCTCTGTTCCGGAGGAACAGGAGCTGATGAATGCGTAGTTCCTGTTGGGCGATCTTTTCGCAAGGCGCGGAGAAATGGTACAAAGCCGGTGATATCGATAAGACCGAAAGTGCTCCCTCATCAGGTCCTGATCAGTCTTGAATAGCTCACTTTCTTCGATGTTGCTCGCAAGGATGTTGTCCTCCGTCATGTTCTCGACGTAAGGACGATAGCTCGACGCCGGTCGCCTTGCCGCCCGAGGTCTGCACTCGCATGACCAGCTGTTCGCCCGCACCTCGCCACCATGATGGCGGATGCAGGTCATCAGTGCGTCCGAGAGAACGTGGCGATGGATTGGCGCGTCTGCTGCACATCGAAGTAGGTGCAGATGTAGCTCTGGTCGTCGAAGACCGTGGCGTGGGAAATCTCGGGCTGGGCAAACTTCAACCCGAAGCGGCTGATCAGACCCAACTCGTCGTTGGCGATTAGCGGATTCGCCATCACGAGAATCATCTGCGCAGCATGTGTGTCGTGCACGAATCCGAGCAGGGTTACCTCCCGGCTGACCACGCCGCCGCCGACAACATCATTCTTGGTCCAGAACCAGCACCTTCAAACCGGCGGCTGCCAGATACGCCGCTGCCGTCAGAGAGTTCTGATCTCCTCCCACGATGATGATTTCGAATGGTGACATTGGCTTGATTCCCCTGAGTTGAAGCGCTTGGTTCGTGTGCGTCGTGATCAATCGTTGAGATGGCGCAGCTGAAAACTGTTTCGGCGCGCCTGCAACTGTTGTCGTCGCTCATCCGGTGACACACGGCGCATGCCGCTCGGCAA
>JBEVDW010000007.1:0-3736 GCA_040513115.1 Steroidobacteraceae bacterium
CGCAGGTTCCTGGCGTTTCAACACGTACTTCGGCCGCGACACGTTGATGTCGCTGCGCCTGCTGATGCCGGCTTTGCAGCCGGAAGCGCTCGAGCGTGGACTCGTGGCGGTTTTGCAGCGGCTTGCTGCAAGCGGCGAGGTTGCACACGAAGAAGACATCGGCGAGTTCGCGCTCTTGCGTCATCGCAAACAAGGCGACGCGGCGAGCGATGCGCCTATCTATGACTACAACATGATCGACGATGACTTCATGTTGGCGCCGGTAGCGGCTGCCTACCTGCTAGAGCAATCGCGTGGCCGCGCGCGCGCCGAAGTCTTTCTGGCGGGCCGAATGCCGAATGGCGAACGTGTCGGGGCAGCGCTGGCGCGCAATTTCGCTTGGGTAACTCGATCTGCATCCGCTTTCGCGCGGAGGCCGGAACCTGCCAACCTGATCTCGTTGAAACCTGGCCTTGACTTCGGGCAGTGGCGTGATAGTCAGGATGGCCTGGCGGGAGGGCGCTACCCCTTTGATGTCAACGCGGTACTCGTGCCTGCGGCCATGACTGCGATTGCGCAGTTCGTGCGCAGCGGCGTGCTGACGCCCTACCTGACACCGGAACAGCACAGGACCGTTTCGATGGCGCGCGAGGTAGCCGATGTCTGGTCGCGTGAAGCGCCGACGTTGTTTCGCGTTCGGATCACGAACGCGGATGCACGGCGACAGATTACGGCGTATGCCGCAGACATCGGTGTCAATCCAATGGCAGGCCTCGATGCGCTGCCCCGCGGCGATCTCGTCGTGAATGCAATCGCCCTCGACGCGCAGCACCAACCTATTCCGGTCCTGCATTCCGACGGTGGATTCGCATTGCTGCTCGAGGATCCGCCTGCCGCACAACTTGAACAGCTCGTTGACAGCATGCTGCGGCCGTTTCCTGCGGGCCTGCTGACCGACGCCGGTATCGTGGTGGCCAATCCAGTGTTTGCCGATGCCACCCGCCAGCGCCAGTTAGGCCGGACGGCTTACCACGGCACGGTTGTCTGGTCCTGGCAGCAAGCGCTTCTTGCGGCGGGTCTCGAACGCCAGGTCGTGCGGCGCGATTTGCCGGCAGCAACGGTCGAGCGCTTGCGCGCAGCGCGTCAACAATTGTGGTCAGTGATCGAGAATACGCGCGAGCTGCGAGCATCAGAACTCTGGTCCTGGCGTTTTCTCAACGGTCGCTATCACGCCGCGCCCTTCGGTCAAAACCGCGGCGATGTCGATGAATCAAACGCCGCGCAGCTTTGGAGTACGGTGTTTCTCTCGATTCCGGCGCCGGTGCACACGCCCGAACAACTCCTGCGAGAGAACCGACGCGAAGCTCGTACGCTGCAAGGCATGGCACGTCCATACGATCGATAAGTTTCGACTATCGATGCGATCCGCACGCGCGTGCATTGCGACGTGTGCGGTAGCGAACAGACGGGCAACACACTCCAGTGCAGCGTTAGAAGAGGCAAAGCGCCGGTCGCGCCGCGGCAGGAATGATTCCTCGAGTACGCCAACCAAGCCTGCAGTGAGTCCTCAGACGGTCATACTCAATGAATATCGGGTGGCTATACGGTCTGGCTCAGCTTTCGTTTTGGAGCATCGTGTGGATCACGCTTGCAATGGTGCAGACCACCATCATGGCCGTCACTCTCTATCTGCATCGCGACGCTACGCATCGCAGCCTTGATTTGCATCCGTCCTTGCGGCACTTCTTTCGATTCTGGATCTGGCTGACCTCCAGTATGTTGACCCGCGAATGGGTCGCGGTGCATCGCAAGCATCATGCACTGGCGGACCGGTCGGGCGATCCGCACAGTCCTGTGACGGCAGGTCTGGGTCGTCTTCTGCTCGAAGGGGCTGAGCTGTATAAACGCGAAGCGCGCAATCCGGATACACAGGAGCACTACGGCAACGGCACGCCGGATGATTGGATCGAGCGCCGCGTTTATTCTCGTCATCGCAACGCGGGCATCGTCGCCTTTGTGGTGCTGGAGCTCGTGCTGTTTGGCGTACCCGGGATCATCATGATCGCGATTCAAATGCTGGCGATGCCGGTGCTGGCCGCCGGCGTCATCAACG
Source organism: Steroidobacteraceae bacterium (assembly GCA_040513115.1). GTDB lineage: Bacteria > Pseudomonadota > Gammaproteobacteria > Steroidobacterales > Steroidobacteraceae > DATELY01. The sequence goes on from JBEVDW010000007.1 coordinate 2,093, forward strand.
GCTTCGGGCACAGCCTGGGTTATCGCAACTACGAGGTTGAGAATGCTTCCACGAATATCATTCCGTGGGGCGTGATCGTCGGCGGAGAGGAACTGCACAATAATCACCACGCATTTCCTTCATCCGCGAAATTTTCCGTGCGCCCGTGGGAGTTTGACGCGGGCTGGTTATACGTGGTCTGCCTGCGGTCGCTGGGCTTGGCGAAGGTCAAGCGTGTCGCTCCTCGACCTGCCGTCATGGGCATTGGACAGCCAGCCGATCCCAATGCGGTGTACGCAGTCATTCACAACCGGATGCACGTGCTCCGGGCTTACGCGACGCAGGTGGTCGCACCGGTTCTCGAACACGAACTTCGTAGCGAGTCGCAAAGCGTGGCCCGCGTCGCTCGAAAGCTCCTTGTACGCAGTCCGGTGCTGTTGGATACAGTCGCTCGCTGCAGATTGCAGCAACTCATCGAGGCCTATCCCGCGTTGAGGACAGTCCACGAAGGCCAGGAGCAGTTGCGGCAACTCTGGGAAACGGTCACTCCCACCAAAGACAAACTAAGCGACATGTTCAGAGGCTGGTGTGTACGAGCTGAGGCGAGTGGGATCAAGCCATTAGAAGATTTCGCGGGCACCCTGCGCCGGTTCTCGTTTGTTGCCGATAACTAGCGGACGTGCCCGTCGACGGCCAGGAGGAGGAGCAGTCACTTACTTCCTTTCCCGTTCACCGAACATCAGCTCGATCGCAACGCCAGCGCCCAGATTGGACTCGCGGCGCTCCAGCAGCGTTTCGCGCGGCCAGGTGATGCTCGAACGCAGCTCAAGGAACAGCCACTCGCGGTAGATGCGGCGCCGAAAGATCACGCGCAGGCCGTAGTCGTCGATCCCGACCTCATGATCCGATTCTCCGGAGATGCCGCCCTGGTAAGCGAAGGCGCGCCCGTTGCCCAGGCTGTGATAGAGCGTCAGGTTGGAAAACCAGCGTACGCCTTCGGTTTTCTCGGTCAACGTCCCAGAACTCGACCAGCGCAGGAGGTAATCCTCCGCGAGGAGCCGCTCGAGATCGATGCGCGTCGTCACGCCGAAGTGTTCCTGGTAGTCCCGGAATATCGCTTCGCGCAGCCGGACCAAATTCCGTCCAATGAAGGGCCGCGTGTAGCGATAAGTTACTTTGGCATAGGGCTCCAATGGCCATCCTACTTTCGCGCCGACGCTCGCGTCGAAATCTCCGCCGCGGCGACCGGGCTGTCCGTAACCCAAGCCGAGAACTACGGCGTCGTCTTCCTCCCGGGCGAATTGCCGCGGCAAAGTGTCGAAGTCGTCGCGCAGCTCCGTCACGTATTCCTCTGGATCGACCCGGCCCACGAAAGCGTTGAAGCGCTCGCTCAATTGCGGAAGTTGCACGCGCGCGCGAAAGCGGACACTCGGATCCCAGTGATCACGCTCGTCCCACCCTGTGCCGACGGACACACTTCCGTGCATGGCCTCGTACTCATCGTCGAAACGCGCGTTGCCGAAGAAGCCGTCGAACCGTGCTGCCGATAAGCACATGGTCCGGTAGAGCCCGGCACGCCACTGACTGAGCCAATTGGGGTCGCCGGGCTTATCCCGGCAGAGATCCGCGGCGGCAGTCGTAGGATCCTTGAGCTCGAGCGGAATC
>JBEVDW010000008.1:0-15562 GCA_040513115.1 Steroidobacteraceae bacterium
ACGCCCAGGGAAATGCGCTCGCGCTCCGGATCGATCGACAGCACCATGGCTTCGAGGTTCTGGCCCTTCTGGTAGCTGCGTACCGCTTCTTCGCCAGGCACATCCCAGGAGATGTCCGAGAGGTGCACCAGACCGTCGATGCCGCCGTTCAGGCCGATGAAGATGCCAAAGTCGGTGATGGACTTGATCTGACCCGCGACGCGATCGCCGCGGTTGTAGCTATCCGAGAATTCCTTCCACGGATTCGCCTTGCACTGCTTGATGCCGAGAGAGATACGACGGCGCTCTTCGTCGATGTCGAGCACCATGACTTCGGTTTCCTGGCCGATGTGCACGACCTTCGACGGATTGACGTTCTTGTTCGTCCAATCCATTTCGGACACGTGCACCAGACCTTCCACACCCTCTTCGATTTCGACGAAGCAGCCGTAGTCGGCAATGTTGGTGACCTTGCCGAACAGACGCGTGCCGGTCGGATAACGACGGCCGATCTGCTGCCAAGGATCGTTACCCAGCTGTTTGATGCCTAGCGACACGCGCTGACGCTCGCGATCGAACTTCAGGATGCGCACATCGATCTCGTCGCCGACGTTCACGACCTCGGACGGATGCTTCACGCGCTTCCATGCCATGTCAGTGATGTGCAGCAGACCGTCGATGCCGCCGAGGTCCACGAACGCACCGTAATCGGTGAGGTTCTTGACGGTACCGCGTACGACGACGCCTTCCTGGAGCTTCTCGAGCAGCTCGGTGCGCTCGGCACTGTATTCCTGCTCCACGACCGCGCGACGCGACACCACGACGTTGTTGCGCTTCTGGTCGAGCTTGATGACCTTGAATTCCAGGACCTTACCTTCGAGGTACGACGGATCGCGCACGGGGCGCACGTCGACGAGCGAACCGGGGAGGAACGCGCGGACGAAGTCGATCTCGACGGTGAAGCCGCCCTTGACGCGGCCATTGATGATGCCCTTGACGATTTCCTGCTTCTCGAACGCCTGTTCGAGACGTGACCAGGTGCGGGCGCGCTTGGCCTTCTCGCGGGAGAGGCGGGTTTCGCCAGAGCCATCCTCGACGCTGTCCAGTGCGACTTCGACGTCGTCACCGACGCTCACTTCGACTTCGCCGCGCTCGTTCTTGAACTGCTCCAGCGGGATGACCGCTTCGCTCTTCAGGCCAGCGTTGACGAGGACCACATCCGGACCGATGTCCACGATGCGACCCATGAGGATGGAGCCGGGCTTGAACTTCTGGCTGCCCAGGCTTTCTTCGAGCATTTGCGCAAAACTTTCTGACATGCGTGCTTCCCGGGTCACATGACCCGTTGTCCCAAGCACCATCCTGGTTGCCAGGGGTTGTTGTGAAAAACCGCGCTTCCGGCGCGGCACCAATTGCGCTCACCGGGCAGATCGTGCACCGGTGCAAGTATTCGGTCGATCGTGGAGACGTGAAGGGCCGCTGGCCCAGTTCAATGAGCCTGCGGCCAACGCGAGCGGGCCAGCGCCAGCACCTGCTCAACCACCTCGTCGATGGTCATGGACGTGGAGTCCACGAGCACGGCATCAGCAGCTGGCTTGAGCGGAGAGACCGGTCGAGTTGAATCACGCCGATCGCGCTCGGCGATCTCCAGCGAAAGGGCGGCAAGGCTAACACCCATGCCCTTATCCTTCAACTGCTTATGGCGTCGTCTGGCACGCTCTTCAGCAGATGCCGTAAGGAAGATTTTGAGGTCCGCGGAGGGGAAAATGACCGTACCCATGTCGCGTCCGTCGGCCACCAATCCGGGCGGTCGGGCGAATGCTCGCTGCCGGTCCACCAAGGACGCCCGCACCGCGGGCATTGCCGCCACTCTGGAGGCACCCTCCCCCGCGGTTTCAGTGCGGATGGCCCTGCTGACTTCGGTGCCGCCTAACCAGATCTGTTCCTCACCGCGCTCATCCATTGAGAACACGATATCGAGCTTGGCAGCCAAGGCTGCGTGACCCGCCTCGTCGTCCGGCGCGAGTCCGGCCTGCGAACCGGCATGGGCGACCAGTCGATAGAGAGCGCCGCTGTCCAGCAGATGCCAGCCCAGCACGGAAGCCAGCCGTCGGGAGATCGTTCCTTTGCCTGAGCCGCTCGGTCCGTCGATGGTGAGAATCGGGGCAGCCAAAGAGTCAGGCCCTTTCCTGAACTTTCAGCCCGCAGCGCTGCGCCACGGCAACGAAGCCTGGGAATGAGGTAGCGACGTTCGCCACATCGAGGATGTCGATCGGTGCCGCAGCCCGGGCGCTTGCAATCGTGAACGACATGGCGATGCGATGATCGCCATCGCTGTCGATCGAGCCGCCATTGAATGCGTGTCCCTCGGGCTTGCCCTGGATTCGCATGCCATCGGGCAGCACTTCCGCCTCGACGCCCAAGGCGTGCAACCCGTCCGCCATGACCTGGATGCGGTCACTTTCCTTCACGCGCAGCTCTTCCGCGCCCGTGACGACCGTTTCCCCGCGAGCACATGCCGCCGCGACGAAAATCGAAGGGAACTCATCGATCGCGAGCGGCACCAGGTGCTGCGGAATGACCGCGCCCTGCAGTTCGCACGGATGCACTTCGATATCGGCGACCGGTTCGGCACCCGCGGTTCGATGATTGACGAGCCGCAAATCCGCGCCCATCAACGCCAGGATGTCGAGCAATCCCGTGCGGGTCGGATTGATACCGACATTGCGGATCGTAAGCACCTCACGCGCAGCGATGCATCCGGCCACGATGAAGAACGCAGAAGAAGAAAAATCACCGGGCACTTCAAATGAGCACGCTTGCAGGCGCTGCGGCGGAGTCAGTGTCACCTGCCGGCGAGCTGCGTCGAGCTGACAACCCATGCCGAGCAACATGCGTTCGGTGTGATCGCGGGTTGCAGCCGGCTCGATGACCGTCGTATCGCCTTCGGCATAGAGACCTGCAAGCAGAACAGCCGACTTCACTTGCGCGCTCGCGACCGGCAGGTCGTATCGCATCCCACGCAGTTTCGCACCGCCTTTGACGCGGACCGGCGGTTTGCCACCTTGCGTTTCGATCTGTGCACCCATGAGGCGCAACGGGGCCGCGGCGCGCTCCATCGGTCGCTTCATCAAAGAGGCATCGCCGATCATTTCGCTGTCGAAGGATTGCCCCGACAACAAACCGGTCATCAGGCGCATCGCCGTACCGGAATTGCCCATGTCGAGCACGTGAGCCGACTGCCTCAAGCCACGTAGCCCCACGCCGCGTACGCGTATGGCTTGCGGTCCGGTTTGCTCGATGACGACACCCAGTGCGCGCATGGCACGCATCGTCGACAGACAATCTTCGCTTTCGAGAAAACCGCTGACTTCGGTCACGCCGTCGGCGATGCCGCCGAGCATCAAGGCTCGATGCGAAATGGACTTGTCCCCTGGAACGCGTAGCTCGCCGGCGACAGAAGGAACAGGTTCGACCAGGTATCGGGACATCAGCAATTCAGCGGTAGGTGCTAGCGATTGAGCGGAGCCGCCAGCGCTCGCTCCAGAGCCGTGAGCATACGCGCGTTCTGCTCCTTCGTGCCGATCGTGATGCGCAGATGCCGGGGCAGTCCGTAACCGCCGACCGGTCGCACGATGACACCTTGCCTGAGCATGTTCTCGTATACCGCTCCTGCCGGACGTGCCACATCCGCCAACACGAAATTGCCTTGCGATGGCTGGCAAAGCACGCCGAGTGCGGCGAGCCCTTCACGAACTTGATGCATGCCGCTCGTGTTCATTGCCGCTGTAGCGCGCAGGTGAGCCTCGTCTTCCAGCGCTGCCGCTGCCGCCGCCAATGCGACCGAGTTGACGTTGAACGGCGCACGCACACGATTGAGCATGTCGGCGACTTCAGGAGTCGACAGCGCATAGCCGACACGCAGCCCCGCGAGGCCATAGGCTTTGGAGAACGTGCGGGTCACGACGAGATTCGGAAACCGCGGGAGCCATTGCTCGGCCGTTTGGTAGCTCACCTCGGTGGCGTACTCGATATACGCCTCATCCACCACGACCAGCACACGACTGGGAACGCCGTCGATCAGGCGCTCGAGGTCACTGCCGGTCAGCCACGTTCCGGTGGGGTTGTTCGGATTCGCGATGTAGACGACGCGCGTCTGCGGCCCGATCAGCGCGAGCATCGCCGCAGGATCGTGCCCGTATTCTTGCGCAGCCGCCGTCTTGCCAACCGCCCCCGTGGCCTGCACAGCGATCGGCCAGATCGCGAAGCAATACTGCGAGTAAACGGATTCGGCTCCCGGTTCCAGAAAGGCTTCCGCCAACAACACCAGCAGATCATTGGAGCCATTGCCCAAGGTGATGCACCCCGCATTGCAGCCGTGCTTGCGGGCCAACGCGTGCTTCAATTGAAAGCCACTGCCGTCGGGGTACAAACCTATGCCGTCGATCGATTGGAGCATGGCAGCGCGTGCACGCGACCCGCAGCCCAGAGGATTTTCGTTCGAGGCCAGTTTGATGCTATCGGCGATGCCGTATTCGCGCTCGAGCTCTTCGAGCGGTTTGCCGGGGATGTAGGGCGCGAGGGAGCGGACGGCGGAAGTGGCTTTGGGAGTAGACATGCTGTGGTGGCTCCTTCGAGGACCCCCACCCTAACCCCGCGCTTCGCAAGGGAGGGGACCGGATGGCTAGGGACCGAGCTCTAAACGATGGCGACCGGATAGCTGCCCAGCACCCGCACCAACGAAGAGACCTTCTTCAACTCGTCGAGCGTCGTCTTGAGCGGCTCTATGTCGGCATGACCTTCGACATCGATGAAGAACACGTAGTCCCACTTGCGACGGCGGGACGGTCGCGACTCGATGCGCGTCATGCTGATCTGATGGCGCGCCAGCGGTTCGAGCAGACGATGAAGCGCACCAGGCGATTGCGTGTCTCCAGCCGAAACCAGCAGCGTCGTCTTGTCCTTGCCGCCGCTCGCGCCGAACAGCTTCCGGCCGATGACGAAGAAGCGCGTGGAGTTGTCGGGTCGATCCTCGATCTCTCGGCACAGCAAAGTGAGCTCGTAGACATGCGCCGCCGTTTCACCCGCGATTGCAGCCGTGCCGGCTTCGTCGCGGGCCCGCCGTGCCGCTTCCGCATTGCTGTTCACGGGAATGCGCTCGGCATTCGGCAAATGATCTGCGAGCCACTGACGGCATTGTGCCAACGACTGCTGATGCGAGCACACCCGCAAGACGTTTTCCAAGCCGCGCATGCGACCCATCAGGTGTTGATGAATGCGCAGCTCGACTTCGCCACAGATCTTCAGGGGCGAGTTGAGGAACATGTCGAGCGTGTTGTTCACCGTTCCTTCGGTGGAATTCTCGATCGGCACCACACCAAAGTCCGCGTGGCCCGCCTGCACCTCTTCGAACACTTCGTTGATGGTGGGAACCGGCAAGGCGCGTGCTGAATGACCGAAGTGCTTCAGCACAGCCTGCTGCGAGAACGTGCCCTCCGGGCCGAGGAACGCAACCTTGAGCGGCTCTTGCAGCGCCAAGCACGCTGACATGATCTCGCGGAACAACCGCACGACCTCTTCATCGCGCAGCGGTCCTTCGTTGCGTGCGAGCGCCTTCCGCAATACCTCGGCCTCGCGTTCAGGGCGATAGAACTCGACCGCCCGTCCCGTCGCCTGCTTCGACTCGCCCACTTGCTGAGCGAGTCGAGCGCGCTCATTCATCAGCGATTGCAGGCGCTCGTCGATGCCGTCGATCCGCGCCCGAATTCCCGCGAACTCCGGAGTCGCTGCGGCTGGCGTCGAAGGTGTAGCACTGCGTTTGGAGCTCGTCTTCTTGCGAGGTGCACGCGGCATAAGGATCAGATCACCCGCGTTGCGAGTACGCCAGGAATCCCACTCAGATGAGTCAGCACGCTCGCGGGCACGGTGCCGTCGACGTCGATCAACGTGTACGCGAGCTCACCGCGCGACTTGTTCAGGAGGTCTGCGATGTTGAGCTTCGCCTCAGCGAGTGACGTTGAGATCTGGCCCACCATGTTCGGTACGTTCTCGTTCGCAATGGCGATGCGCGTCGCACCGATCGTGCGCGGCAGGATGGCTTCCGGGAAATTGACCGAGTTGCGAATATTCCCGTTCTCCAGAAATTCGCGCAGCGTGTCGGCCACGATGACGGCGCAGTTCTCCTCTGCTTCCACTGTGGAGGCGCCCAGATGAGGCAACGCGATCACCTTCGGATGATCTTTGTTGGTCTTGGTCGGGAAGTCGCACACATAGCTGCCGAGCTTGCCCGCATCCAATGCGGCCAACACAGCCGCTTCATCCACGATCGCAGCACGTGAGAAATTCAACACGACGCTGTCCGGCTTCAGAAATCGCAGTCTCGAGGCGTTCACCAAATTGCGCGTCGCATCCAGCAGCGGGACGTGCACCGTCACCATGTCGGCGCGCGTAAACAGATCGTCCAGCGACAATGCCTGTTCCACGCCGGACGACAACTGCCACGCACGTTGTACGGTGATCTGCGGATCAAAGCCGAGTACGCGCATGCCGAGCCCATGAGCCGCGTTGGCGACCTCCACACCGATCGCGCCAAGACCGATGACGCCGAGCGTGCGGCCCGGCAGCTCGTGGCCCGCAAACTTCTTCTTGCCCTCTTCGACGGCGTGTTCCAACACTGCGTCGTCGTCGTGCTTCAACCCGCGCACGTAACCCCACGCCTGGCACACATTCCGCGCAGCCAGGAAGAGGCTCGCAATCACGAGCTCCTTCACCGCATTCGCATTGGCGCCGGGTGCATTGAACACGGGCACGCCGCGCTTCGAGAGCTGTGCCACAGGAATGTTGTTCGTCCCGGCACCGGCTCTACCCACGGCCTGAACCGTGGGAGGAATCTCCACTTTGTGCAGATCCGCCGAGCGCACGAGCAACGCGTCAGGTTGAGTCACCTTATCGCTCACCTCGTACTGCTCGCTGGGCAAGCGCGCAAGGCCGCGAGCGGAGATGTTGTTGTAAGTGCGAATGCGGTACATGGGTTTTCTCAAGCGTGCTTGCGCTCGAACTCCTTCATGAAGGCAACGAGGGCGTCCACGGCCGCGAGCGGCATCGCGTTATACAGCGAAGCGCGCATACCGCCGACTGAGCGATGGCCTTCGAGCGTGACGAGACCCGCTTTGCCCGCCTCGCTGATGAAAGTCTTGTCCAGATCCGGCTTTGCCAGTGTGAACGGCACGTTCATCCACGAGCGTGCGTCCTTCGCCACCGGATTGCGATAGAAGGACGAGCCGTCGATTGCACCGTACAGACGCTCGGCCTTCTGGCGATTGCGCTCACCGCTACCCTTGAGCCCGCCCTGACGCTTGAGCCACTGGAATACCAACCCCGCGAGATACCACGCATACGTCGGTGGCGTGTTGAGCATCGAACCTTCCTTGGCCATCGCCGCGTAGTCGAGGAAGGTTGGCGTGTCGGGGCGAGCATGGCCGATCAGGTCATCGCGCACGATGACGACCGTGAGGCCGGCCGGTCCGATGTTCTTCTGCGCACCCGCGTAGATCAGTCCGAAGCGGGACACATCGATCGGTCGGGACAGAATCGTCGAGGACATGTCCGCCACCAGCGGCGCGTTGCCGACATCCGGCACGGAGTGGAACTCGACACCGCCGATGGTTTCGTTCGGCGTGTAGTGCAAATAGGCGGCGTTGCTCGACACCTTCCACGAGCTGGTGGCAGGAATACTTGCGTAGGGCTCGCCGGCATCCGCCGCTACGTTCACCTTCGAATAGCGCTTGGCTTCGCCTATGGCTTTCTTGGACCAGGCGCCGGTGTTCACGTAGTCGACCACGCTGTCGGGCTTGGCGAGATTCATTGGAATGGCCGAGAACTGACCTGTGGCGCCACCCTGCAGAAAGAGCACCTTGTAGTTCGCCGGGACGGCGAGCAGCTCGCGCAGATCGGCTTCCGCCTGCTCGGCGATGCTGATGAATGCCTTGCCGCGATGACTCATCTCCATCACGGACATGCCCGTGGCGTGCCAGTCGAGCATCTCTTCACGGGCCTGCTCGAGGACTTCGACAGGCAGCACGGCGGGTCCGGCACTGAAGTTGTAAACGCGGGTCATAGTCGGAGGTCTTCGGTTGAGCGGGCGGCGCAGTGTAGCAGCCCGGTATTGCCAGTCACCGGGTCAGGTGCGGGCGCCAAGCACCACTACACCCGACTCACGTGCGGTGCTATTCCGCGGGCGGCTCGTCACCTGTGCTGGGCTCATCTTCGCCCTCGCCTTCGGTTTCTTCCATCACCACACATTCCATGCCGACGAGGCGATCGCCTTCGTCCAAGCGCATGAGTCGCACACCTTGAGTGTTGCGGCCCTGGATGGAAATGTCGGTGATCGGCGTGCGCACCAGCGTGCCATTGCTGCTGATGAGCATGAGCTCGTCTTCGGCGCGCACCTTCAACGCCGCGACCATGCGGCCGTTGCGCTCACTCGTCTGGAGCGCAATGACGCCCTGACCGCCGCGGCCGTGCAGCGGAAATTCGGCCATTTCGGTGAGCTTGCCGTAGCCGTTTTCGGAGCCGGTGAGAATCCAACCGTTGTCGCCGAGCACGATCAGAGAAATGACCTCCTCACCGTCGTGTATGCGGAAACCGCGCACGCCACCCGAGGTGCGTCCCATCGGTCGCACATCCTCCTCAGCAAAGCGGATGGCCTTGCCCTCGGTGGAACAGAGCACGATCTCCTTGGTGCCATCGGTGATGTCGACGCCCACGAGCCGATCGCCGGGGTCCAGCTCGATCGCAATGATGCCGGCCTGTCGCGGCCGCGAGAATGCATCGAGCGAGGTCTTCTTCACCGTGCCGCGAGCGGTCGCCATGAACACGAACTTGTCGGCTTCGAATTCGTGAATCGGCACGACTGCCGTGATGCGCTCGCCATCCTGCAGCGGCAATAGATTCACGATGGGCTTGCCGCGTGAGCCTCGGCTCGCCTGCGGCAGCTGATATACCTTCAACCAATACAACTTCCCTGTACTGGAGAAGCACAGCAGCGTGTCGTGCGTGTTCGCAATGAAGAGCTTGTCGACGAAGTCTTGGTCTTTGACGGCGGTAGCGGCTTTGCCGCGACCGCCGCGGCGTTGCGCCTGATACGCGGTCACGGGTTGCGCTTTGGCGTAACCACCGTGTGACAGCGTCACGACGACGTCCTGCTGCTCGATCAGATCTTCCAGCGTGAGGTCCGAGTGCAGGTGCACGATCTCGGTCCGGCGCGGATCGGCGTACTTGTCGCGGATCTCCAGCAGCTCGGTGCGGATGACTTCGAGCAGACGCTCGGGCCGCGCCAGGATGTCGCTCAGATCCTTGATCTGCACCAGCAGATCGGCGAATTCGGTCCAGATCTTGTCCTGCTCGAGTCCCGTAAGGCGATTCAGACGCAGATCGAGAATGGCTTGCGCCTGCGTGTCGGAGAGCCGATAGCCTTCGGTCTTCAATCCGAACTCGGAGCTCAAGTTGTCCGGCCTTGCATGGATGTTCCCGGCACGCTCGAGCATCTCGGGCACGGCACCCGCCGGCCAGGCACGCAACATCAAGGCGACCTTCGCTTCGGCGGGCGACGGCGAGGCTTTGATGACGGCAATCACCTCGTCGATATTGGCCAGAGCGACCGCCTGCCCTTCCAGGATGTGCGCACGCTCGCGGGCTTTGCGTAGATCGTGGATGGTGCGCCGAGTAACGACTTCACGCCGATGCCGCACGAAGGCATCGAGCATCTCCTTGAGGTTCAGCAGCTTCGGCTGGCCATCCTGCAAGGCGACCATGTTGATGCCGAACACCGATTCCATCGGCGTGTGCTTGTAGAGATTGTTCAGCACGATGTCGGCCACTTCACCGCGCTTCAATTCGATCACGATGCGCATGCCGTCCTTGTCGGACTCATCGCGCAGGCCATCGGGCAGCGCAATGCCTTCGATGACCTTGTCGCGCACCAACTCGGCGATGCGCTCGAGCAAGCGTGCCTTGTTCACCTGATACGGCAGCTCGGTGACGATGATCGCTTGGCGGCCTTTGTCGTCCTCTTCGATCTGCGTCCGTGCACGAACATAGAGGCGCCCGCGCCCCGTCAGATAGGCCGAGCCGATTTCCTGCGCGCCGTTGATGATTCCGGCGGTCGGGAAATCCGGGCCCGGAATGTGCTGCATCAGATCCGCGATCGAGATCTGCGGATTGTCGATGAGCGCGAGGCAGCCGTTGATCACTTCGCCGAGGTTGTGCGGCGGAATGTTGGTGGCCATGCCGACCGCGATGCCCGCGGCGCCATTGATCAGCAGATTCGGCACGCGTGCCGGTAGGACGGTGGGCTCCTGCTCCTTGCCGTCGTAGTTGTCAACGAAGTCAACGGTATCCTTGTCGATGTCCGCCAGCAGTTCGCTCGCCAGCGGCGTCATGCGGCACTCGGTGTATCGATACGCGGCGGCGGGATCGCCATCGATCGAACCGAAGTTGCCCTGGCCGTCGATCAGCAGGTAGCGCATCGAGAACGGCTGGGCCATGCGCACGAGCGCGTCATAAGTGGCCGTGTCGCCGTGCGGATGGTATTTACCCAGCACGTCACCGACCACGCGCGCGCACTTCACGTACGGACGCGTCGCGACGGTATTGCTCTCGTGCATCGCGAACAGGATGCGTCGATGCACGGGTTTCAGCCCGTCGCGCACATCAGGCAGCGCCCGACCGACGATCACGCTCATCGCGTAATCGAGGTAGGACTGACGCATTTCGTCTTCGAGATTGACGTGCAGGATTTCGCGAGCGATCTCGGTCATGCGGCTCTCTTGCCGATATTGGCGGCTAAACAATGACTGGCCGTCACCGCGTGGTGACAGCCTTAGGTGCGCTGGAAATTGATTGCCGGGGCGCCTCCCGGCATCGCTTCAGCGGCTGCGCCGGAGACTGAAGGACGCAGCCATTTTTCGCAGCCCATACAGGGCGTTGAACAGGGCGCGAATGGTAACACAGCGAGCTGTGTCAGCCCCACCTTCCGCACACATGCAACCGCTATACTGCCGGCCCCTTTCGAGTACACCGCATGCCAGCTGTCGATACCGTGATCACCGCTCGCTGGGTGTTGCCCATCGAGCCGAGCGCCACCTTGCTCGAGTGGCACAGTGTGGTCCTCCATCAAGGCCGCATCCTTGCGGTTCTGCCGCGCGATGCCGCTGGTCAGCAGTATCAAGCGGAGGTCACGATCGAGCGCCCCAATCACCTGCTGCTGCCCGGCATGGTGAACGCGCACGTCGATCTTGCACGCGTGCTACTGCGCGATGCGCATGCGATCACCACACGCGAATTGCACGAAGCCGACTCGGACCCGGAATTCGTACGCACGGCAGTAGAGCTTGCGATCGCGGACGCATTGCATGCCGGCACGACCTGCCTTGCCGCGATTTCGCTCGCTCCAGACACCGTTGCGGCAACCGCGGCTGCGGCGCACATGCGCGCAAGTGTCGCTCTGCCGGTCAGCGCCGACCCCAGCCTCTGGGCGGGAGACGCCGGCACGTACGTGCACAAAGGACTGGAGCTGCGCGATGAGTATCGCGGCGATCCTCGCATCGCGACCTTCTTCGTCGTTCCCGATGGCGCTCATGTCAGCGAGCAGACGCTCGATCGCATCCGCCGCAATGCGGACGAGCTCGAGCTGCCCGTCTCGCTCAACCTCGAAGCCCCCTGCTGTAGCGCCGGGCAGTTGCAGGAACATGGCCTGCTCAGCCCTTTGCTGCTGGCACGCTCGCCGCGTGCGCTTGGCAAGGCAGCGCTCATGACCCTGGGATCGCAGCGAGCCAGCGTGTTGTGGCCTACGGATCAAACTGCCGCTTCGTTGCTGCCAGAGTCGGTCAATCTGGCATTGGGTAGTGCCGCGACTGGAGAGTACGGCCAGCTCGATTTGCTCGCGCTCCTGCGACGCAGACTCACGCATGCCGTCGATCGGGCGACGCTCCATGCAAGCCTGCAAGCGCTGACTTTGGGCGGCGCCCAGGCACTCGGACTGGCCGAGCAGATCGGGTCGCTGGTTCCCGGCAAGTGGGCCGATCTGTGCTGTGTCGACCTGGCACGCGTGAATACGCGGCCGTTGTTCGATCCGCTATTTCAATTCGCTCTGCACAGCTCGCGCGATGCCATCACGGATGTGTGGGTCGGTGGCGAAGCACTGCTGGCAAATGGACAGCTCACTCGCCTCGATAGCGCCGCGATCGGCACACGGGCGCAAACCCAAGCCGCCGTTTTCCTGGACCGTTGATCATGCAAGCACACAACCACGACCCGCGGGAAATCGCCAAGTTCGAAGCCTCGGCCCAACGCTGGTGGGATCCCGAAGGCGAGTACAAGCCGCTGCACATCCTGAATCCCGTGCGTCTGCAGTATGTCGAACAGCGCGCGGAGCTCGGTGGCCTGCGCGTTCTCGACGTCGGCTGCGGTGGCGGCATTCTCAGCGAAGCCATGGCCAGGCGCGGCGCAGTTGTCACTGGCATCGATCTGGGTGAGTCCGGATTGCAGGTGGCGGAGTTGCATGCACTCGATGCCGGCGTGCCGGTCACGTACACGCTCGAATCCGCCGAAGCACACGCGCAGAACTCGGCTGGCGTATACGACGTGGTGACGTGCATGGAAATGCTCGAGCACGTGCCCAATCCTGCATCGACACTCCGTGCATTGGCCGCGCTCGTGCGGCCGGGCGGGCATGTCTTCGTCTCCACGCTCAATCGCAATTTGAAAGCGTACGTGCTGGGTGTGCTGGCGGCGGAGTACGTACTCGGCCTGCTGCCACGAGGCACTCACAGCTACGAGCGTTTCATCAAGCCATCCGAGCTGGCAGCCTGGGCGCGCAGTGCGGGCCTGAGCGTCGAGGACGTGAGTGGCCTGCGCTATGACCCATTCCGTGCCAAGGCCTGGCTCGCGCCGTTGGATGTCGATGTGAATTATCTGGCTCACATGCGCAAGGCAGGACGTTTGAATGAGCAGTGAAGTCGCAATCGTTGCACTGATTGCACTGCTCCTGGGAGCTGCGCTCGGCGCGGTCGTGACTTCATTTTCGAGCCGCCGACGCGAACAGAACCTGCGCGTGGATCTCGCCGTGTTGCAATCGCAAGTGAAATCGCAAGAGGATCTGCAGCAGGACCGCGAAGCGACGACGGAGCATGCGACGCAGCGCCTGCGCGCCGCGTTCGATGCGCTGGCCAATGATTCCCTGCGTAGCAATAGCGAAGTGTTCCTTACACTGGCACGCGAGCACCTGGGTCAACACCAACAAGCGGCTACGACTGCACTGACGGAACGCGAAAAAGCCATCGAAGCACTGCTGCAACCTTTGCGCGAAGCATTGAGCCGTACCGAGCAGCAGATGCAGCGCATCGAGAAAGAGCGGGCCGAGACCTACGGGAGCCTCAAGGCCTCTTTGGAGAGCGTGACGCTTGGACAAATCGGTCTGCAGAAGGAGACGCGCAGCTTGGTGAATGCGCTGCGTCGCCCTGAAGTGCGCGGCCAATGGGGCGAGCTCACCTTGCGCCGTCTCGCCGAGCTTGCCGGCATGGTGCAGCACTGCGACTTCAGCGAGCAGGTTCACGTGCGCACGGCAGATGCGAGCCTGCGTCCCGACATGATCGTCCACATGCCCGACGGTCGCGATCTCGTCGTCGACGTGAAAACGCCGCTGGATGCGTATTTGGAAGCAATGGATGCCAACACTGACGAGTTGCGTGAGACGGCGCTGCGACGCCACGCGCAGATCATGAGTGAGCGCGTGCGGCAGCTAGCGGCCAAGAGCTACTGGAATCAGTTCGAGCGCAGCCCCGATTTCGTCATCCTCTTTGTGCCGGGGGATCAATTTCTGTCCGCCGCGCTCGCCGTGAATCCAGCCATCATCGAAGATGCCATCCGTCAGAACGTCATCATTGCCACACCGTCGAGCTTCGTCGCGCTGTTGAAGACCGTGGCCTACGGTTGGCGACAGACGGTGCTCGCGCAGAACGCAGCCACGATTCGCGAGCTGGGCGAAGATTTGTACAAGCGCCTGAATGTGTTCGTCGCGCACTTGAGCAAACTCGGCCGCTCGCTCGGCACCAGCGTGGATGCGTTCAACAGTGCGGTCGGCTCGCTCGAGCGGCAAGTGCTGCCGGGTGCACGCAAATTCACGGAGTTGGGTGTGCATCCGGAGCGCGAGCTCGAAGTCCTCGATCCCATCGAGAAGCTGACCCGCGAACCGCAAGCGGCCAATGGAAAGGACGACCCGGAGAGCGCCCTATTCCCGGAGCAGAGGGAACGAATCGGCGAGTGATCGCACGCGCGCCGCCTGAATTGAGAGCCACGATCGGAGGACCATACCATGTACGTTGCCATGAACCGCTTTCGCATCGCGCTGGGTCGCGAGGAGGAATTCGTCGACATCTGGCGCAAGCGCGACACCTACCTTGCAGGTGTTCCCGGCTTCAAGGAATTTCATCTCTTGCGCGGGCCGACTACAGAGGAGTTCACGCTGTTTGCCTCCCACTCCATTTGGCAATCAGCCGAGGCATTCACGAACTGGACGAGATCGGAAGCCTTCCGCAATGCGCATGCAAGCGCCGGTGTCGCCAAAGGCATCTATCTCGGGCACCCGCAGTTCGAAGGATTTGAAGCCGTACTGTAGCGCTCAGTGGTATGCCGTCTGACCGGTCACCTTGCCTCTGAACACGCGATACGACCACCACGTGTACCCCAGCACCGACGGCAGGATCAGCACGATGCCGACGAGAACGAAGCCCTGGCTGCTGGGCGGTGCTGCCGCTGAATAGATATCGAGATCGGGTGGAATCAGGTTCGGCCAGAGTCCCACCAACAGCCCGACGAAGCCCAGCAGGAAGAATGCGACCGCGTGCAGGAACGGCCGATGCTCAGGCTCCCTGCGCACGGCTCGCCAAGCCGCCAATGCGTTGAACAGCACGAGCAACGGCAGCGGACTCAGCCACCAGAAATTCATGCCGTCGAACCAGCGCGCCATCACTTCGCTGCGCAGGAACGGCAGCCAGGTGCTGACGAGCCCGATGAACGCGAGCACGATCAGGATGAGCGGCTGCGTTACCAGTCGAGCAATCTGCTGCGTCTCACCTCCGCATTTCCAGATCAGCCAGGCCGTGCCGAGCAACGCATAACCAAACACCAGTGCTACGCCGGTCAACATCGAAAAGGGACTGAACCAGGCGAACGGCCCACCGAGGTACTTGCCGCCTTCCAACGGCATGCCCTCCACGATGGCCCCCAGCATGACGCCTTGTGCGAACGCGGCACCGACAGAACCGAGCGCGAAGCACACACGCCATAGTTGCCGCGAGCGCTGCGCTTTGAAGCGAAACTCGAACGACACACCTCGCAACACGAGCGCGATCAGCATCAGCAACACCGGCAGATACAAGCCGGACAGCATGACGGCATACGCTTTCGGAAATGCCGCGAGCAAGCCTGCCCCGCCGAGCACGAGCCACGTCTCGTTGCCGTCCCACACGGGCGCCGCACTCGTCATCATTTCGTTGAACGTCTCATCGCGCGGCGCAAACGGAGT
>JBEVDW010000009.1:0-4577 GCA_040513115.1 Steroidobacteraceae bacterium
ACGATCGCTGGCGCGTAACCCACGCCGAGCCAGGGAATCAACAATACCAACAACGCGAGTGCCGGCAGGGTCTGCAGCACGCTGGCCGCTCCGAGCAGCCATGCACCTGTGACAGGCTGCGCGAACGCGAGAATTCCAAGGGGGATCGCAATGATGACCGCAGCCGCGAGCGAGCTTGCGACCATCGCGAGATGTTCCGCTGTTCGCTGCCATATCCGTTGGATGGGCGTGTCCTCTTCGATCGTGCTATTCACTTTGAAACGCTCGCGCAGGAACTCCGCTGCGACTTGCGTCTCGGGTATGCGTTCGAGCTTGGCGCGCGCATTCATCGCAATCATCGCGTGCTCATCGATGCGTCCGCCCAATCGATTCAATGCGGATTGCAATGCCGGCGGCGCGTCCGCGCGGTAGAGGAAGATCGCCTCGTAACGAGGGAAGTACCGCGCATCGTCTGCCAACGGCTGGATGTCGTAGTAGCTGATCTCCGCGTCGGTGGAGTACAGGTCGATCACATCCAGCGCACTGCTTTCCAAGCCTCGGTAGGCCAGTGCGTGGCTCAGCCCGCGCACGTCTGCAGTGTCGAGGCGATAGTGCGCGCGGAGGCCGGGCCACCCATCGGCGCGTTGCATGAACTCGTTGCTGAACCCGAATCGCAGCTCGGGATGGCTGCGCAGTTGGGAGATGCGTTGCAAGTTCAACTCGCTTGCCTGCGAACGACGCATACCCAGCACGTAGGTATTGTTGAATCCGATCGGAGCGGATGCGCGCACCTGATGGGCAGCAAGCAAGCGGTCGAGCTCCGCGCGAGAGCTCGAAGGGTCAGCGCCTAGAAGCTCGGTGAGTACCGTGCCCGTGTAGTCGGGATAAGCATCGATGTCGCCGCGCTCGAGCGCGCTCCACAGAATGCGCGTACCGCCCAGTTCGCGCTGATGCTGGACGTCCACGTGTTGAGCCTGCAGCAACTGTGTGGCGATCTCGCCCAGGATCACCGACTCGGTGAACTCCTTCGAGCCGATGACCAGTGGATCGGCTGATACCGACGAGATCAGGAGCAGGAACCACCAGGGCGCGTTACGTGGCTTCATGCAGGCGCCGCTGAGCACGCAGAAATTCAGTGACGAACGGGTCGGCCGGGGACTGCGCGAGATCTTCATAGCGACCTTGCTGGACGATGCGACCATCGCGCAGCAGGACCACGCGATCCGCGAAGAAGCTCGCCTCGGCCAGATCGTGCGTCACGAGCACGACCGTCTTGCCCAGGTGCGCAAACAGGCGGCGCAGATCGTTCTGCAGTTCATAGCGCACCATCGGATCGAGCGCGCCGAGCGGCTCGTCGAGCAGCAGCAGCGGCGGATCCAGCATCAGCGCTCGCATGAGACTGACACGCTGACGTTGTCCACCCGACAACGCCTGCGGCTGGCGCTCGAGCAATGTGCGATCGAGCTGTACGAGCTCGGCGAGCGTATTCACGCGCGCGTCGATCTCGCTGGTGCTGCGCTTGAGATGACGCGCCATGAGCCCCACATTGTCGCGAGCGGAAAGATGAGGAAAGAGTCCTCCGGTCTGGATTACATAGCCGATGCGCTGTCGCAGAGCGAGCGCGTTGTCGGTGGCAAGCACTTCGCCGTTGATGCGCACGTGACCGCGGATCGGCCACAGTAGTCCGATTGCGAGCTTCAGCAAGGTAGACTTGCCGCTGCCGCTCGGTCCTACAATGGCCGTCGTACTGCCGCGCTCGATCGCCAGCTCGATATCTGCGAGACCTGTGCCCGCGTGGTATTCGAAGGTGATGTGATCGAAGCTCAGCACGCGTGTGCCCCGATACGGGCTGTCCGCGTGTTCCGCGACGTTGCCCCCACCCCAACCCTCCCTCGCGACGCTTCGGAACCCCTGGCGAGGGGCTTCGCAGGGGCGGGAGCAGAGCCGAACCCAATCCCCCGCTTCGGCGGTGAGCCGATAGAGACGACGATACGCCTATTCATGAAATCCACTCGTTCGACAGGCAATGGCCATATCCTCATCCGCGGTGCGCGCCAAAACAATCTCAAGAACCTGGATCTGGATCTGCCGGCGAACGAGCTGATCGTCGTCACGGGCGTTTCGGGCTCGGGCAAATCATCGCTCGTGTTCGACACGCTGTATGCGGAAGGTCAGCGCCGCTATGTCGAAACCTTCTCCCCCTATGCGCGTCAGTTCCTCGATCGCATGGATCGTCCGCAGGTGGATCGCATCGAGGGCATCCCACCGGCCATCGCCATCGATCAAACGAATCCGGTGCGCACTTCGCGTTCTACCGTGGGGACGATGACGGAGCTGAACGATCATCTCAAGTTGTTGTTCGCACGCGCTGCCAGGCTCCATTGCCGGCGTTGCGGAGCGGCCGTCCGACGCGATACGCCAGCCACGATCTTTCGCGCATTGGAACAGGCGTTACCGGAAGACGCACGGATTGCGGTGACTTTTCCCATCGATGTGCCCCACAACTTCAGCCGCGCTGAAGTGCTCAACCTGTTGCAGCAGCAAGGCTACACGCGCGAGTTCGACGCCGTCGCTACGCAACCGAATCGCGTGGAAGTGCTGCAAGACCGTCTGCGGTTCCAACGGGAAGACCGCAGCCGGCTGATGGACGCGCTCGAGTCCGCATTGCGCGTGGGCCGCGGGCACGTACGCGCGCACCGTCTAGGCGACGATGCCGGTGTGATAGAGACCTGGCGCTTCTCGCAGGATCTGCACTGCGCCACGTGCGACATCCATTATCAGGATCCGATGCCCAGCGTGTTCTCGTTCAACTCGCCGGTCGGCGCGTGCGAGACGTGTCGCGGTTTCGGGCGTGTGATCGGCATCGACTATGGGCTGGTCGTACCTGACGAATCGAAGACGCTGCGCGAGGGGGCCGTCCGTCCGTGGCAGACGAAGTCGTACGACGAATGTCAGACCGATCTCATCCGCTACGCTCGCAAGCGCAGCATCCCCATCGATGTGCCGTGGCGTGAGCTGACCACCGAGCAGCAGCGCTGGGTGCTCGAGGGCGAGGGCGAGTGGGAAGACAAGCTGTGGTACGGCGTGCAGCGCTTCTTCCGTTTTCTGGAATCGAAGGCCTACAAGATGCACGTGCGTGTGCTGTTGTCGAAGTACCGCGCGTACACGCCGTGTCCGAGCTGCGAAGGCGCACGCCTGAAACCCGACGCGCTGCTCTGGCGGCTGGGTACGCAACCAGCACGGACGCTGCTGCGCTCGAACGAGCGCTTTCGCCCGGCCCATGTGGCGTGGTCGCAGGAAGCGTTCGACGTGCTGCCCGGCGCTTCATTGCACGAGCTGATGCTGATGCCGATCAATCGGGTCTGCGCGTTCTTCCACGAGCTGGAGGTGGACGAAGGTATCGATCAGGCGGCGGACCTGGTGCTGCAGGAAATCCGTTGCCGCCTGGATTACCTGCTGCAAGTGGGGCTCGGATATCTCACGCTCGACCGGCAATCGCGCACGCTGTCGGGCGGTGAAGTCCAGCGCATCAACCTGACGACCGCGCTCGGCACCTCGCTCGTGAACACGCTCTTCGTGCTCGACGAGCCGTCGATCGGACTACATCCGCGCGATGTGAATCGAGTCGTCGATGTGATGCAGCGGCTCAAGCAGTCGGGCAATACGCTCGTGGTCGTCGAGCATGATCCGCAAGTGATGCAGGCCGCGGATCGGTTGCTCGACATTGGCCCCGGCCCCGGTGAACGCGGCGGCGAGATCATGTTCTATGGACCGCCGGAGGAGCTGTCGCGTGCGAAGGGTTCGCTGACGGCGCAGTACCTTCTCGGCACCGAGTCGGCCATCGTGGTGCCGCCGAGCTCAGCGCAGGGTGAGTCTGCAGGCTCCATCCGCCTTTGCGGCGCTCGCGAGCACAACCTCAAGGGCATCGATATCGAGATCCCCCTGCAACGGTTCGTGTGCATCACCGGCGTGTCCGGCTCCGGCAAGTCGACGCTCATCCAGGACGTGCTTCATCCGGCGTTGCTGAAGCGACGTGGCAAGCAAACCGAAGCGCCGGGCAGTTTCGAGAAGCTGGAGGGCGATGAAGTTATCGGCGACGTAGTGTTCGTCGATCAGACTCCGATCGGTCGCACGACGCGCTCCAATCCCGCAAGCTATGTGGGCGCATTCGATGCGATCCGCAAGCTGTTTGCACACACCGCGCTTGCCAAGGAACGCGGCTACACACAAGGCACATTCAGCTTCAACTCCGGCGATGGTCGCTGTCCGGCGTGCGGCGGTAACGGTTTCGAGCACATCGAAATGCAGTTCCTGTCGGACGTGTATTTGCGCTGCGCTCAGTGCAATGGTCAGCGCTTCCGCGATGAGGTGTTGGAGATCACGATCACACGGGCCGATGCCGCTGCGATGAGCATTGCGCAGGTGCTGGACATGACCGTCTCGCAAGCGCTGTCGTTCTTTGCGAGCGATGCGGAGGTCGTGCGTCGGCTGCAACCGCTTGCCGCTGTGGGACTCGGGTACGTTCGTCTCGGCCAACCGGTGCCGACCTTGTCCGGAGGTGAGGCGCAGCGCCTAAAGTTGGCGGGGCACCTGGCAGA
>JBEVDW010000010.1:0-4265 GCA_040513115.1 Steroidobacteraceae bacterium
TGTTGATGCTGCCGAAGTCCGCTGTCACGAGCGCATTCGCGCGATGTGGGCAGACGTTGTAGAACGCCTTGATCTCGCCGGAGAACTGGCGCACGACGATGAACGATTCGCGCCCGAAGTCGAACTTGAAGTAATTGCCGGGACGCGGGATGTCACACGTGAACCCCGCCATCAGCCACACCTGCGGCCACAGCTTCTCCTCTTCCAGCCGCATGAACTCGGGTGTGTAGTAACGGCGCGCATCGAGCGGCTCGGCACCGAAATCCTCATACGGCGCCTTGGCGGCGAGAGAGCGCTCGCCCGCCTCAGGCTCTGCCTCCCACCCCTTGCGATAATCGAAAGCCTTCTCGCCTATCGCGCTCATGCTGCTCTCCTCTTGAGTTTCTTGCGCTGTTGCGGCTCTGGTTGGCGCTCCAGGCGCTTGGTCGATGCGACCTTAGTAAGCTGTCTACTCGTCTGAGTTCCACGCGCGGCCGACTTTGAAACGCCGGACTCCACTGTAAAGAGCCGGTCGAGCATGGGCTCGATGAGGTCTTCCAGCTTGCAGCCGTGAATCAGTTGATTGCTCACATGAAAGCTGATCAATCCATGCAGTGCCGTCCAGGCGATGTGCATGTGCATGCGCGCATCGCCGGTGAGCCGGCCCGCATCGATGATCTCCTGGCAGATGGGGACCACGTGCTCCAGCGTGCGTCGGCGCGCCAGATACAGCGGAGAACCGACTGCAACTGGAGGTTGACGCATCGAGAAGATCAAGCGGTAGTCCGCCGGATACTGCAACCCGAACTCGACCATCGCGATTCCGATTCTTCGCAGCCGTTGCAATGGATCGCCCTTCTTGGGGTCCGCTTGACGGAGGAAGTCACCGAAATGCGTATAGACCGCCGCACGCACATGCGCGAACAGGGTCTCCTTCGACTCGAAGAAGCGATACGGTGTTGCGCTGCTCACACCGGCGGCGGCGCCGATCTCGCGCAGGGTCACGGCGCTGTAGCCACGCGTGCGATAAAGCTCTAGTGCTGCATCGCACAGCGCTCGTCGACCCTGCTCAACACGCTCTTTGCTATATACAGGTCTGCCCATGGGGAAAGGTTATCGCTGTTAGGCTAACAATGATAGGTTAACGAGAACACACAGGAGCTTTCCATGGCCCACAAGCTTCCGACCGTGCTCCGCTCGAGCGGCGGCACACCTCTCGTAGCCGATGCGAGTACACGCGTACCGCTACTCGTTCCCGACGATCACTACCTCGCCTCACGCAACCCCGTGCTGACCGCAGATCAGCGGATGCTGGAGGAGATGGCGCTGCGACTATGGGACGACCCAGCCGTAATTCGGGGACGCCAGGCACTCGCACATCGGTGGCGAACCATCGGCGGCCGCGATGTACCGCAGGAAGCCTGGGCTCGCTTCGACGAGCTGATCGAAGAGTTCGCCTTCAATGACGTCCTGAAAGTCACCAACAGCGATCCGAACTATCCCAAGGTGTTGGGCAACCTGTGGCAGCCATCGCGGCAATGGTGGGGGCCGCGGATTCCCGGTTCGCGTGCCTCCGGCGGCGACGGACCGGACAACCAGTACACGATCATTCCCCTCGATGGCTTCTCGCGCTTCGAAGTGCGTGCGCAGTGCTTCGAGCCGCGGCCGGCCGATGTACCCCTCATGGTGCGCACGGATACCGCCGCGACGGCGACCGGAGCCATGATCGATTGGCAGGATGTCACGATCGATTCCAGAGGACAGTTCTCTCTCACGCTGGGGCCAGAGCCCGCTGACGGACGGCCTCACCACATTCAACTGCCGCCGGATGCACGCTGGTTGTTCATCAGGAATTGCCGTGGTGACTGGCGCGACGTACCGATCGCGTTCAGCGTGGAACGTCTCGATCCGCCGCGAGCGCCGCCGTTGACCGAACGACAACTGGCGGATCGCGCCGCGCGCTGGATGGTGGAACACGTGCCCGCCATGTTCTGGTACATCCGCGTGTTCGCCAACCTTGAAGCCAACGCTG
Source organism: Steroidobacteraceae bacterium (assembly GCA_040513115.1). Classification (GTDB taxonomy): domain Bacteria; phylum Pseudomonadota; class Gammaproteobacteria; order Steroidobacterales; family Steroidobacteraceae; genus DATELY01. The sequence goes on from JBEVDW010000010.1 coordinate 2,012, forward strand.
TGACTGCACCGTTCGGTACCGGCGGCATCAGTGGGCTGGTCACGCAACTGATCAGCTTCGTTCGTCTGGACCTGGCCGATGATGAAGCCTATGTCGTGACGTTCGGCATGGGCGACGCGACGTTTCGCGATCTCGTCGTGCAGGACTGGTGGTTTCGCACGATCGATTTCTGGGAGCGGCAGACCAGCCTATGTGTAGGCCAGGCCGTGCCGAACGACGACGAGACCACAACCTATGTTATTTCCGCGCGCGACCCTGGTGTTCACAACTGGCTCGACACGACGGGCTTGCGGCACACACACATCGTGCATCGCTGGCAAGGCATGCCACGCGAACCGAATCGTCCACTGCCGCTCGCGATCGGACGCGTCGTGAAGCTAGCGGAGCTGGAGCAAGCGCTGCCGCGCGGCATGCGCCGAGTATCACCGGATCAGAGACAGCAACAGTTGTTGGAGCGCCGGAACACATTCCAACTGCGACATCTCAACAACTGATCGGCACATGAACGTTGGCCACTTGCGGGAGAATCACATGGCAAAGCGTTACAACATGGATGGGCGGGTTGCGTTCATCACGGGAGCCGGCGGCGGCATCGGACGTGCGACCGCGTTGCGATTCGCGAGCGAAGGCGCGCGGGTTGCGGTGAACGACGTCATGGAAGAAGGCGGTCGCGAGACCGTGGAGCTCATCAAGCGCGATGGCGGTGAAGCCATATTCGTGGGCGGCAGCGTTGCCAGCGGAAAGGCCGTGGAGTCCATGATCGGCACGGTCGTCGCTACCTGGGGGCGTCTCGACTACGCCGACAACAACGCGTGGGACGCAGTGTTCCTGCCCTTGATCGACATGACCGAGGAACAATGGGACAACGCCTTCGACGTTTGCCTGAAAGGCGTGTGGCTGTGCATGAAGTACCAACTGAAGCAGATGACCCAGCAGGGTTCGGGCGTCATCGTGAACATCGCCTCGATTGCGGGGATACAGCCGGAGCCCTTCACCGGCGCCTATTCGGTTGCCAAAGCCGGCGTCATTCAGCTCACACGTGTTGCAGCCGGTGAGTACGGCGGCAGCAAAGGTATCCGTTGCAACGCCATCGCGCCGGGCTTCATCGGCAGCGAACGTGCCATCCATGCCGTCACACAGGAATTCATCACGCCCGAAGCAACCGCCGCGGCGCTGGCGCGCGTGAAATCGTCACCCGCCGGACGCTGGGGAACGACCGACGAACTGGCACAGTCCGTCGTGTGGCTATGTTCGGACAATGCCTCGTTCATCAATGGCGCCGTACTGGCTGTGGACGGCGGCATGCTTTGCGTTTGACTTGCGGGATCTGAGTGCCGTGAAGTGAATCGCTACAAACTCGCCAACAACTTGGCGTAGCGAGTCGATTGAGCTCAACGTCACCTTGGAGCAATATGCAGCGAGGGTGCCACCCGTGCGCAAACGTCGCTGTATTCACGAGCAAAGTGTAAGACGGCCCCATACCGGAGGCTGAGCCAAGGACTTGTTGTTCTACGACATCGACGAGGAAGCAACGATGGATGACTTTGGCGCCGCCCTCGCAGATCCCAAGACGTATGCCGATCGCAAGCGCTATCACGCGTTGCTGACCACGCTGCGTCATGAAGATCCGCTTCATCGCGCAACACCCGAAGGCTTTCGTCCCTTCTGGGTGGCGACGAAGCACGCCGACATCACCGAGATCGGGCGTCAGCCCGACGTGTTCCTCAGCGGGCCAAGGCTCGAGTTGTTCTCCATCGATCAGGAGGAACGCGTGAAGGCGTCCACCGGTCGGGATGCGGCCGTGGGGCGCACGATGCTGCACATGGATGGCCGGGAACATCGCAGCTATCGCGGCATCACTCAGAGTTGGTTCCTGCCGACGAACATGCGCAGACTGGAACAGCAGATGGAGGATTTCGCGCGCGAGTATGTCGACAAGCTCGCCGCGGTCGGCGGCGAGGCGGACTTCGTCCCGGTGGTCTCCGAGCTCTTCCCGCTGAATGTCATCCTCTTGATCCTCGGCCTACCGCCCAGCGAAGCGCCGCACCTGCTGCAATTGACCAGGGACTTCGTTGCGCGTGAGAACGTGCCCATACCGGAGGGCAGCACTCGCGGCGACCAGATCGTCAAGGTCGCCCAGGCATTCTTCGACTACTTTGCACCGGTGTTCGAGGAACGTCGCAAGCATCCACAGAACGACGTAGCCAGCGTCATCGCGCTAGGTCAGCACGAAGGCAAGCCGATAGATCGCCTC
>JBEVDW010000011.1:0-12454 GCA_040513115.1 Steroidobacteraceae bacterium
GCACCGACTATCACGATCTGTGGAACTGAGTGGTTCTATGTGATGAAGCCGGCGAAGATGATTTGAGCGTCAGTCAAGCCTGGTGCGGTTGCTGAACACAGCCGGATTGACTGCGCGCTTCGAACTGGAGCCAGACGCTGACTGCGTGCTACTCGACACGCACTTGCCTGGTATGTCAGGACCCGCCCTGCTGAGGTCTCTCAGGTTGGCAGGTGTGCTGACTCCCGTCCTCATCACCTCCGATGAAGACGCGGTCTCGGAACGCATTGCATTCGCACTGGGTGCAGCAGGATGCCTCCTTAAGCCAATCTCCACCACATCATTTACTGGAGATGGTCGAGCGAGCGATCGACTCCCAGCACGGCTGATAGCAGGAAGGCACAGCGTCGGGGCTCGTTGACACCCCTCTTTTCCCCGTCGCCATTGCGGATCGGCGATGCTAAGCAGCCACATCTCCGCCACTGTGTATCAGACCCGCGCCTTGGTCGATCACGTGCTCTTCGAAGTCCTCCATCACACCCCAGCGCACCATGCGCCGCATGAGCTCCAGACCGTCGTGAGGTGCGGCCATGCCCTCGAACGTTGCGCAGCCCAGATCGGTGAGACGCTGGGCTCCCCGAAGCAGACACGCATCGCGCACACGTATCTTCAGCGCGGCGGGATAGATGCCAATGGTCTGCGTGTGAATCGTGACCTTGGCCGCGGCCGCTTCGGCTGTTGCGACGGGAATGATGTTGACGACGCGTCCCATGAGTCGGTCGCTGAAATCCACGGCATCGCTTGATTGCGAGACGAGCACGCCACCCTCATTCGCGCGACAACCGAAGATGCGCACATCGTCACTGAACCGCAGGCCGTCGATTTCCGTTCGCAATGTGGGGTCGAACGCAGGATGGGGCGTACTGATTGTGGCAGGCAACCGACGAATCGCGGCTTCCACCCTGCGACCGAACTCGTTCACCCGCTCGAGCACAGCGCTGTCCTCAGGATCGGCGACCACGTATGCGAGCCGCGAGCTAAGGCACCCCTCTTGATTGAAGTAGCCGACGTCGCGCGCCAAGCGCTCCGCCGCCTCGCTCATCGCAGCATCGCTCGTGAGCACCTCCGCACCGATGATTGAAGCGCTCACCTTTGGGTCGAGCGCGATGAGGTCCAGTCCAGGCTGAAGGTGGCGACGGATGTGTTTCATCGACGCCGCCCCACCCCAGGCGACGATCTTCTCGATCGCAGTCGGCGTGTAAAGATGCCGTTCGAACGTCTCGTTGCCACCTTTCCAGTACGCCACCGTCATGTGACGCGTGACGGGATGGTCGGGCGCCATATCAATCATCGTGAGCGCGATCGCCGCTGCCGTGAACGGATCGTTGGAAGGGCTCTTCACGATGTTGTCGCATCGCAGGATCGAACCGTTGATCAGTGCATAGGTCGCGACCGCAGGTCCATTGCCGGCGTTCAGATGCACTGTACGAGTGCCGAAGGCGCGCACCCAGACATCGCGATCATTGAGGCGACGCTGGTTCCATTGCTCCAGATGGTCGACGCCAATGTTCTGCTCGATTTGCTCCGTCAGGAACTCGCGGGTGAGACCCGAGCCCATCGAGGCGTACATCCTGTGCAGGAGTGCTCGGGACAGACCGGACGTGAGCACCGATACCTCGAGCGCACGTGCAACGTGCGGATTGTGATCGGGGGACAGTCGCCTGCCCAACTCGACAAGATAGTCGACGATCTCGTCGACGGTCACCGCATAGAGGTCCGCCAAACCGTTCGCGTCGCTGAGAACGATCCTGTCGACGTAGCGCACCACATCCGGTGTCTTGAACGTGATCTCGCCTCGCCGTGCGGTGAAACTGCAGAGGTTGTCCTCGATCACTTCACCGCGGATGATCAACGGGATCGTGAATTCAGCCATACCTGTATCCTCTTGATCGTGTCTTCCAACGCTAGGCGATCACCGCAGGCTCGACGCTCATGCTCGGTGGACCCAGTATCCCACGCGCACGCTCGTTGCGACTACTTAATGCTCCGTGTGCGGTTAAATGCAGTGCTGGCAACGAGATGACGCATTGCATGTCATACGCACTAGGCATTTCGGAGCCGAGTAGAGAAATCCGTTCTGTGAATTTCGAGCTCTTGAATGGGCAAACGAATGAGGACGAAAAGCTGCTCTAGTCTTGATCTCAAACGCTGCGATGCACTACGCGGTCCCATCTTCGTCGCCCCGAACGGCGAAGTGTATTGTGCCTGCTCGGGCAGCGTTGGCAGGTACGCGTGAATCCGCGCGTCAAATGACAAACCCAGGAGAACCTCCAATGCACAGAGCGTATCGCCGGATCGATGATGAGCTGATCAACCCCCACAGGCTGAGCGATGAAGTGGACCTGCCGCATCGGCCAGTCGCCCTGGCGAACTGGACGGAGCACTACGTCTTCTTTGGCTACGACGATACCCATCAGTTTGGTATTTTTTTGCACATCGGGCGCTTACCGGAAGAACCGCAGGTATGGCGATCAGTGCTGCAGATCTACCTTCCGGGCGAGGACTTGCTCGTGCTCAAGAGCTACGGACACGGGGATCCGCGAGGTCCAGGTGCTGGACCGTTGCAGGCGAGGTGCATCGATCCATTCCGGCTATGGACCGTGGATTTCGAGGGAGCGGCATTTTCGACGACTCGCAGGATTCTCACGCACGAGATCGTGCGCGACGGTCCGGCCGAGCTCGTGCGGTTTCACATGGTCTTCGAGGCTGCCGGGCCTTTCCATACGCTGACGCCGGGCAAGGAGCTCACCACGGGAATGACAGTAGCGTCTTTCCATTCTTCACAAGTGATGCACATGCGGGGAACTGCGGCATATCGCGGCAAGCGGATCTCGCTCAACGGTGTTGGCGTGCGCGACCATTCCGATGGGCCGCGTGACTACGGCCCTGTTTACGGTGACATGTGGTGTCATGCGCTGTTCCCCAGCGGCAAGGTCCTGCATCTCCAGGAAGTCTCATTTGAAAACCATCTCTACCAATCCGGCTACATCTTCCGCGGCGATGGATCGCCGATGGAGATGATCGAGTTGCTGGATGTGCCGCATTGCTGCAATCCGGATACGCCGGAGCACAGCATCGATCCAGATCCGCTTACCGGACCCGATCGCCAATTTCGAGCGGTCATCAGAACGAAGGCGGGTGATGAGACGCTGGAGGGCGATCTTCTGCACTCTCATGCAATCACCTACTTCGCGGTGATGGAAGAGTTCATCGGCACCGCGCTCGACCGCCGCGGTGGCATTCAGATGTGTGATGCACCCATGCGCGTGCGGTGCTGCGGCGAAGTCGGACTAGGTCTGCGCGAGCGCGCCGCCCGCACCGAGGCACTGATGATTCCGCCGCGGCGGTAGCGCGCGGCTGGCCGCACGGTATTTTGCAGTTTGAGACTGTGAGGAACCGAGATGAGCACCGACTACTGCTGTTTCGACGCGTCGGACGAGCACCTCCACACGCCTGGTCCGCAGCCCGCCTGGAACGAATCGATGGCCTTTGCGGCGATCGAGGGGAACGGCCCCTCGCTCTTTATTCGCCATGGACGACGCTACAACGAAGGCCATATCGAAGTCAGCGTCGCCCAACTGGGACCAGACGGGTCGCTCGATGTAGCGTTCGCCAAACGGCCGCTGGATCGAAACTCTATCGGCAATGGACGAACGTCGAGCGGTGGCGGGCTCACGTTCAGTCTCATCGAACCCGCAAAGCGCTGGCGCGCGACCTATGCCGGCCAGATCCGGCGGATTCCACACTACAACGATTTCGCCGCGAATCCGGGGGCCGCACTGAAGGCGGCGCCAGCCATCGATTGCACCTTTGCGCTCGAGTTTGAAGATCGAGGCCCGCTGTTCGGAACCGGTCCGAACGGCAGCATTCCCGGCGGCGAAAGATATCTCTCGGGGCGCCACTATGAATCGACCGTGCATTGCGTCGGCGCGATCTCGATGGGTAACACTAAACGCGACGTGAGCACGTATGGTTTTCGCGACCATTCATGGGGCGTTCGGGATATGACGCGGGTGGAATTCACGCGCTGGTTCTGGGCCCAGATCGACGCGAAGACGAGTTGCGTCGGCTGGTTCACCCGTAGCGACGGACAACTTCACAGCTCTGGGATCATCCTGCGCAACGGCAGCGTGGAAGTCGCTACGCGCGCGAAACTCGCCTCCACTTACAATACCGGGCCGGATCGATACGCACGCTGCGCCCGCCTGGAACTGGACTCGACTTCCGGTGACATCGTGCTCGAGATCGAGACAGGCGGCGCGTTGCCTCTCCGCTATGAGAATGAGGGTCGTACGACGCGCGGCCTGGAATTCGCCGCACGCGTCAAAGGCTCCGATTGGCCGGCTTGGGCAGAGTATTGGGATCAGATGATCGACGGCGCGCCGATCGGCAACTCCGTTGCATGACTGTGCCGACAGACAACAGAACTGCGCAGACGGTCGAGAGCATCCTCGCGGAACTCGCCCCTCTGGTCGACGACGTCTACCCTGTCGTCAGTGCCATCGATCCACGCTTCCCCGTGCATACGCGCATGGGGACCATCGAAGTCTTTCCCGACACGATGACGCCTGCGGCGTGGTCGAGCAGCGGCGCCGCGATATCTAGATCGACCCAGCGCTTCGCGGTCGAGATGGGCATGCTGTCGGCCGCCAAGCGCATTCATTTTCAGGGAGTGTTCTACGGCTGCTGCGCCACGAACATCTCCTCTTACATTCATATCAATCGCCGGATGCCCGGCGCGCCATGGTTTCCATGGACGCGTGCGGCGCGCGCCATCGTTCAACCTCACGCCGATCCAATCATTGGCTGGGAGCCGCCCGGTGTCGCGGCCTGGCTCGCAGATTGTGGGTACCGACTGCGTGGCCTCAGGAAAAGCAGGCGTCTGGAGGCATCGCTCCAAGCCGAGATCGCACCCCGCGAGATCGAGCTAGAACGAGCGGAAGGGAGCGTTGCAGCGCATGACTACGAGGCCCTGGATGCCGCCGCTCTGATAGAGGAACTGAAGCGTCCGACGCTCAACGCCGCGCTGGTACGCCTGCATGTGGGCGTGACGATTTTTGTAGGCAGCCAGTATCTGAAGTTGGCGACGGCGATCGCGCGGTGGACCCAACTCCCTCCTATTCAGACGGCCAATGCTCTACTCGTAGCTTTGGGCGATGTCGAAAGCGCGAAGCCGGCCAGAGCACTAAGAGCAATCGCCGCGCAGGTGCGTACGGCGCCTCGTCTTGCCGCGAGCTTGCGTTCGCAAAAATTAGATGAGTTTGCCTCGGCGCTGCGTGCTCCAAACGATGATGCAGAAAGACGCGTCGCGGAAGCACGTGCTGAGTTCCTGCGAGTCTTCGGCTATCGCGGCATTGGAGAATCCACTCTGGACGCCACGACATGGGCGGAAGATCCCGGCCAGGCAGACCGGCTGCTGGCTCTCTATGTTGACGATAGTGATGATCAGCGTGGAGCAATCGGCGCAGAACAGCGCAACGCCTTGCAGAGGGAGATTCTCGCCGGGCTCCCAAGCAAAAGCAGGCGCAAAAAAATGAGTGTCTACATCGCGAAGGCACAGACGTTCGCGGCGCTGCGCGAGCGCACGAAATCGATGACCGTTCGACAAAGCTTGCGCACGCGGCGCGTGATGAAGGCTCTGACGAACCGACTCGTCGCGGAACGTGTATTCGAGTCCGAAGGCGATCGTGAGATGCTGTCATTCAAGGAATTGATCAACATCCTGAAGACAGACCGCGCCGTGACACGCGCCACCATCGTTCGTCGCCGCAAGGCCTACGAGCTGCTCAGAAAACTCGATATCGTCGAGATGACTTTCGCAGGTCTTCCCACGCCGCAATTGTCGGTCAGCGATGCCTCCGGGCCCGCAGAGGTCGGAACCCTTCTGTCGGGACTTGGGATCAGTCCCGGCCGCGTGGAAGGCATTGCCTGCGTTGTGCGCGATCCGCGACAAGTTGCGACACTCAAGCCAGGTAACATCCTCGTTGCGCCGTATACGGATGCAGCCTGGTCACCGTTGTTCCTGCTCGCGAGCGGGATCGTTATCGACAGCGCGACCGTGATCAGCCACGGTGCGACTGTGGCGCGGGAGCTTGGCCTGCCTGCAATCGCAAACGTGCCGGGTACGACGAGCATCGCGAACGGAGATCGCATATCGATCGACGCTGCGACTGGCGAAGTTCGCATTCTGGCGCGCGCCTCGCCGAGCGAAGTCACCGCTGATGAGAATCGACTAACCAGCGTGCATTCGACATTCGAATTCACGCCGGAAAGATTTGCCGTACTGCGCGCGCTTCACCTCAAGGGACGAGCAACGCCCGACACGCTATCGCTCAGCGCCGCACTTCCCCTTGGTCAGGTGAGTGAGGTTCTGGCGGCCGCGAGCGCAGCCGGTCTGTGTTGCCTGAACGAAGTCCATTGGCAACCTACGCCCGCTGGGCTGGACTGGGTTCAGGAGGGTGTTGCGTGCGAGCGGCCGGAATCCGCGCATGCCGAAGCGCTGCACGAGCAGTTCCTCGGGATCAATGTGCGCTTCAAACAGTTTGCCTTCGATTGGCAGATGCGCAGCCCGGAGGTCGTCAATGACCATGGAGATCCGGACTATGATGCGGCGGTTCTAAAGAGGCTCGATACGCTGCACGTCGAGATCGGAGCGGTCATGCTGGATGCCGCGACCCTCGTGCCACGTCTTCGTCCCTACCGGGAGCGCCTCGATCGTGCATTTGCGCGCATCAAGGCCGGCGAGCGAAAGTTTCTCATGTCGCCCTTGCTGGACAGCTATCACACAATCTGGTTCGAATTTCACGAAGAGCTCATCGGCATGACCGGTCGGACGCGAGCCGCAGAAGCCGAGGCGGGACGGGCAGCGTGAAACCAGCGTTGCAACCCTGGGGATTCAGTTGCCGCATGTTCTTGCATTCGATCGCCCTGAAGCACTCAGCCAGCCTCTGACTGGCGGCAAGGGCGCTAATCTCAGCTCGCTGACTCAAGCGGGTTTCGCCGTGCCACCGGGCTTCTGTGTCACCACGAACGCGTATGCGGCGTTCATGGATCATGGCGATCTGAAGAAACGAATCGCCGCATTGGCTGGCGAGTTCTCGTACGGCGACCTCGCAACGCTGGAACGGCAGGCGGCGGCGATCCGCAACATCATCTTGCAGACTCACATACCGGCAGGCCTTGCCGCGGAAATCGAGCAAGCCTATGCCGGCCTCGGAGCCGGTGTCTTTGTCGCGGTTCGATCGTCCGGCACCGCCGAGGATCTCGTGGGTGCGTCGTTCGCCGGCCAGCACGACACTTATCTCAACATCCGCGGCGGGATCGACGTCGTCGAAGCGGTACGGCAATGTTGGGCGTCGCTATGGACGGCGCGCGCGGCGATCTATCGACGCGATCGCGCGTTTGACGATGTCGAGATTCAGATGGCCGTGGTCGTGCAGAAGATGGTCCAGTCGGAAGTGTCCGGGGTATTGTTCACGGCCAACCCGATGACCAACGCGACCGACGAAATGGTCATCAACGCAACGTGGGGCCTGGGTGAAGCGCTCGTCCAAGGCGTCGTGACGCCGGATCAATACACCGTGCACAGGCCGAGCTGCACGTTGATCCAGCAGACCCTTGGCGAGAAGGAGCTCCGGATCGTCCGAAACCGGATCGGTGGCGGTGTGGCCACAGAGAATGTGCCCGTGGCCGAGCGCGCGCGCTTCTGTCTCGACTTGCCCACCATCGTCGCGCTCGCCCAGCTCGGAGACCGTGCGCAACAACATCATGGCGGCGTGCCCCAGGACATCGAATGGGGCATCGAAGGCAGCACGCTCTATCTTCTGCAGGCGCGGCCCATCACCGGCGCCAAATTCTCGCAGCCGCGTGGCGACGCGATCCATCCCAGGAACTCCTTCGATACCAACTGTGCGCTACCGTCGACTGTCGTGAGAGGTACCGCGACCAGTCCCGGCATCGCAACCGGGGTCGCGCGGATCGTCATGGACCGGCGTGAGATCAGCCGCGTGCAGCAGGGCGAAATCCTGGTGACTCATTCGACCGATCCCGGCTGGAATCCGGTGTTCGGCATCATCAGCGCGGTCGTCATCGAGACCGGTGGCCTGCTGTCTCATGCCTCGTGCCTGGCGCGAGAGTATGGGTTTCCCGCCGTCCATTTGCCCGACGCCGCGAAGCTCATCCAGGACGGCGCACGAATTACGGTGGACGGTCACACCGGGACGATCACGGTGGTCGATGTCGCAGCGCGAATCGATTGGGCGACAACCGAAGAAAGAGGATGAGGGTGGAATCGCAGGGTACGGTCTGGCAGAAGCCGCCGCCAGATCCCCGGCATTGTACGGCGGTAACCGTAACCAAGTTGTAGGCTCGACGCCGATCGCCAGGGTCGCTCGAGCTTGGCAAGTAGTTCTTCGGTAACCTACGGTCATCACACAGCCAGTCATATGGTCGGAAGAGGGAGCGGAGAATGAGAGAGTGGATGCAGACAAGCTTTGCAATCGCCGCGGCAGTGCTCATTACCTCGCAGACTCTGGCTGTGACGGAGCCAGACAAAACGATCTGCGGCGTCGAGAATGTCGAAGACATGGTCGATTTGCCGGAAAGCCCTTGGATCATAGGCAGCGGCATGGGCGACCGCTTCTTCCAGCATGGCGGACTTCATCTGATCAACAAGAAGTTGATGACCGCGAGGAGGATATCGGTGGATATGTCTGGCGAACTCATTGCCCAGGCGCCCTACGACCAATGTCCCGGTCCAGTGCCCGCGACACATTTTTCGGCGCATGGCCTGAGCCTGACAGTGAATCCGGACGCTACCCACAACCTATACGTAGTGAATCACGGGGCACGCGAATCCATCGAAATATTCAAGGTGACAACGACAGATAGCGAACCAGCATTCAAATGGATCGGATGCGTCCTAACACCGAAGACGGCGACCAGCAATTCTGTGGCCGCACGTCCGGATGGAAGCCTTGTCCTCTCGGCCACTGCTGCCGGTGACGTGCCGATTCCGTCATTTCACGAACTCGCGTTGCGCGCCTCTGCTGGGCGCGGCGAGAACCGGGGCGGACTGGATGTCAAAGCCGTCGCAAAGCAGCGTGGTGCGGTGTACGTCTGGACGCGCGCACGAGGATGGGAAAAGGTTCCGAATAGCGAACTGCTCGGCGACAATGGGATCGAATTGTCCCGCGACGGACAATGGGCATTCGTCAACTCGTGGCCCGGAAAAAGCGTGACCTACATGCCGCTAAATACCTCGTCAGGCAAGAGCCGCGAGGTAAAACTCGACTTCAACCCCGACAACATCAGATGGTCACAGGATGGAAAGTTAGTAGTAACAGGCCATGTCGCCACCATCGAGCAGGTCATGGATTGCGGTTTCGGCGATGGTGCCGATTGTGCAATAGATTACAGGAGCGCCGAAATCGATCCGACAACGCTTCATGTATCACCTCTATTCGACGGCAAAGGCACGCGTCAATTCGGTGCAGCGACGATCGGGCTCAAAACCGGAGGCATGTTGTGGCTCGGCTCGTTTCGAAGCTCCTGCATCGCGAAGGTACGGTTATCCGATACGACGCGGTAAGCATGTCTTACGGAAGGAGAGCCGAGGTGTGCTTCACTTAGCAGAGTGAAGATTCGACACCTTGCGAGACATCGCCACGGGACGCAGCATTCCGTTGTCGACGCTGATACACCACTTCGCACTGAAGCACGATCTGCAGAAATCTGGCTGCCTTCACCGGCAGCACCCAAACCGGTGATCACGATATCGAACTCAATCTGCGTCTCCATCCGTCGTTGCTCAGCCGAAGTTCGGCTCCCGCTTTGCGAGAAACGCTGCGACTCCTTCCCGCGCGCCCGCAGAGCTGGCAACGTGGCCCACTTCTGCAATCTCGGCCTCAAGGCCGAGATCAAGCGACAACTCGAGGCCTTCGCGAGCGAGACGCTTCATGATCGCGATGCTTGAGCCATTCTTCTTTGCAAGTGCTCGGCAGTAGGCCTGAGCAGCTTCCTGCAGCGCGTCATCCGAATAAACATAGTTAACGAGACCCCATTGCCGCGCGGTCTCGGCATCGATCCAAGAAGCTGCAAACATCAGGTCCAACGCGCGGCGAAGCCCGACGAGTCGCGGCAACCGCTGGGATCCGCCCGCCCCCGGAATCAAGCCGTAGCGCGCATGTTGATCCCCGAAGCGAGCGCTATTTGAGGCCAAGACTACATCGCAAGCCATCATCAGCTCCAAGCCCCCGGCGAGGCAAAGTCCCTGCACTGCAGCGACAACAGGCAATCTGCTGCGCTCAAGATCACGCAAGCCACCGTGCATGAGTCGGGCGTTCTTGGTCGCTTGCACGCCCTCCATGTCAAAACTGCCGATCTCCTCAAGATCAGCGCCGGTGCAGAAGTTCTTGCCTTGCGCGCGAATCAGCACGACACGCGTGAGGCTGTCGCCCTCGAACTGTCTAAGAGCGTGTCTGATATGCGTGAAGCATTCCCGCGAGAGGGCGTTGAACTTGTCGGGCCGGGCCAGTTCTATGATTCCGACACCCTCGTTGAGCAAAATGTTGATCGGCGGTGTGGTCATACGCTTCTTCCTCTCGTTAGTGAGTTTCGCCAAGCTTTCGGCAGTCGTTTCCGGCTTCAACAACAGCTCAAGTGCGGTTGGCCATCTGAGTCGACCGACTGCAGCGGTCGAGGTCCCGTGTGGATCATCGCGACCACCCTCTTCGGCCTTCGCGAATAGCCTCCGCACGACGGGCGAACCACTTCCGGACAACAGCACGCTTTTTTGAACAGCGATCAGGGCTACCTCGGATTCCTGTTCCGGATTCGCGTGCAGACATCCAGTTGCCGGCCTCGACCGGCTTGTGCATCGGCCGGATCCAGCATCAGTGGCAGCATGTCGAGGATGTCAACGTGGGTGGCACCGGCATCAATAATGGGCTGAATCTCGTTGGCGACCTGCTCGGCGTTGCCGTAGATCCAAGTCTTCTCTGCCATTTTTCGCGTTGTTTTGGCGATTGCCGCATCGACTTCCTCTCGCGGCATTACGTGCGGCAGCATTTTCATGGAGTAGTGCCAGTCGAGCGGCATCGCGGACTCGATGCCGTATTCGGCCCAATCATTCATATTGAGGCGACCCATCACGGCGGCGATCCAGCGCACGAGAGGGTTATCCAGCGCGCGGTCAATCACGTTGAGGTCATCGTGGATCAGTACCGGGAACCAGGGAACGAAATCGTATTTCTCCGGATCGCGGCCGTGCGATGCCACTGCAGCACGCGTCGTCTTGACGAAGTCGGCAAATCGTTCAGATGAGGGAATTACGTTCGGGACCATGGTCGAGAAGCCGTCCGCGTACCGGGCCGATAGGTCCATCAGCTTAGGACCGCCGCCGAGAGCCCATACCTTCGGTCTGTGCTGGCGCGCCATGCCGATCCAGGCATCCTTGAAGTTCCAGAAGTTGCCTTCCATGGCGAAGGGGCTGTCGTTTTTCCAGAAGGCGTCGTAGAAACGCAGATGGTCTTCCATGCGCTTGATGCCTTCCGCGCGTTTCCAGCCGAACGGACCGGTCTGCTTGAGTTCCCCGGCACCGAGGAATAGATAGCCGCGCCCCTGGCCCATGTTGGCCAGGGTGAGCATCGTCTGCATCAATTCGGCGGGGCCGCGGCGAATCGAATCGGTGCTGATCGCCAGCCCGAGGCCGGGAGCGGATGCAGCGGCATAGGCTGCGACAGATTGCGCATCGCCGCTGGAATCGAGATCGGGAATCAGTGCCGCGAGCGGGGCGTTTTTCGGCGTCCACAAATGAGGTGGCCACCAGAACACCAATTGATCCCAGGAATGAATGATGTCGACAACGCCGCTGGCCTTGATCGCCCTGGCTGACTGCGCCAATGCCTCCGGCGGCAGAAAGCGGTCGACACTGATAGGCAGGATTACCTCGACGGCACGTTTCGTCATGGCCCGTTCTCCTCCATCAGGATGCAACGAACATTCTTGCGCGGCTCAATCTCCCGGTCACCTAAACCGGCGTCTTGGGCTTGGTTCTTCATCGCCGCGGCAATGAGACAGCGGACTCCAGCATTAAGGGACGCTTCCGAGGGTGATGCCTCAGCGCCTAAGACAGAGCAGTGACGAGATGGTCAAGATGATCATCATATTCGACCACTCGAGTTGTAATGTAGAGAAAGTCATCGTGCTCTCCGCGCCTGTATCCGGCGTGACATGTCTCTACAACGACCAAACGCCAAGTCCACGCGAGCACATCGAAAAACTTCACCTCAAAGTCACTAACCGTCGCGGCAGACTCGCGTAGGTAAATGTCGAGATAGTCGTTCCAAGGCATTACCTTCGTCACGTCTTGCTTGATATATCCAAGATCTTCAGCCCGGTGACCGACGCGACCCAT
>JBEVDW010000012.1:0-7382 GCA_040513115.1 Steroidobacteraceae bacterium
TATCTGAATCCTGCTGAGCGCCCCGACAACTACATCTGTGCGCTGGACAAGGCGTTCTACATGAATAACTACGGCGCAGTGCCTCTGTGGCCGTATCCCACCTACGGTCAACGTCAGCAATGGGGCGGTAACAAGCTGGCGGATATGCGGCCTGGCTCGAAGTGGATTCTGCATGTCGTCAGCTACGTTTCGAACCTGATGCGCGAACGCAAGGTCGACGGCGTGTTCCTCGATGTCACCGGTGCACGCGTGTGGGGAACGCTGTCGAATTGGAACAACTGGCCGCAGGCCGAGAAGAACGCCTGGACGGATGGCAATGTCGACCTCGTGCGTCGGCTCGATGCCGCGCGGCGTGCCATCAATCCCAACTTCATCATCATCAACAACAATGTCTGGGACCGCTGCGATACACGTGGCCTGCCGGGCGAGAAATACGTGGCGGGCGTCAGCATCGAGCATCCGAAACTCGGTGTGCCAGCGTGGCACAAGAACTATGCCTCGAAGTCTTTCGGTCCTGTCGGGCATCGTCGCGTGCTGGTCATCGCGCGTGATGCCACGGACGCGCGCAAATGGTCGTCCAGCGTCCCTGGCGTAACTCACGTCTCCAGTCAGATGTACTACGGCTATCCCACGGTACCGCCGGTCGGCTTCAGGGCGCTGACTGACAGGTAAATCGTGTAGGCGCTATGGGCCAGCTGCGTCTCTCAGCTGGCCCTTCGCCGCCTGCCCGTCGACAGGGATTTGTCTACTACTGTCGACTTATGGACAATGCGAGGCAGGCTTCACCGCAGGGCCCGCTTCGAACATGACTTGCGTAGATTTCTATTTCGATTGCAGCAGCCCGGGTACGTATCTCGCTTTCCATCGTCTGCAGCTGCTGCAACGCGAGCTGCGCTTTGAGATTGCGTGGCGACCCATCTTCATCGGCGGCATCTTCAAAGCCGTCAATCCCGGGGTGTTCGAGACGCGGGCAACCATGCCGGACGTCAAAGCCGCTTATTTCACGAAGGATTTTGCCGACTGGGCGCGTTTCACAGGCATCAAGATCCACTGGCCGCAGCCGTTCCATCCGGTCAACAGCATCAAAGCCATGCGGGGGTGCGTAGTGGCTGCCCGGCATGGACAACTCGTGGAGGTGGCTCGCGCCACATTCGAAGCGTTCTGGCACGATGGCCGCGACATCAGCGATGACGCCGTGCTCGCGGATGTTTGCGCCGCCGCCGGCTTCGATCGCGAAACGTACTTCCGGGAGATCGCATTGCCTGCCGCGCGGGAAGAACTGCGACGCAACGGTGATGAGCTGATTGCACGCGGCGGATTCGGAACCCCTACGCTGTTCGTCAACGGTGACGATATGTACTGGGGTAACGACCGGCTCGAGTTGGTGCGCGCCGCGATCGCGCGCGCGAACGCTGCAGGATCACCAGCGCAATGATCGACCTCTACTACGCGCCAGGACCGAATCCTCGCAAGGTCGCGATCATGCTGGAGGAATGCGCGCTACCTTATCGCGCGGTCCCGGTCGATCTGCACAAGGGCCACCAATTCACGGCAGAGTTCCTGAAGATCAGTCCGAACAATCGCGTTCCGGCGATCGTCGACCCGGACGGACCCGACGGAACGCCAGTCTCCATCTTCGAATCGGGCGCCATTCTGATTTACCTGGCCAGGAAGACAGGCCGCTTTGGCGGTGAGGGCGAGCGTGAGCAGATTGCCGTCCACGAATGGTTGTTCTGGCAGGTCGGCGGACTGGGACCGATGGGCGGTCAGCTGAGTCACTTCGTCAATTTCGCTGAGCACGGCAACGACTATGCAAAAGCACGCTACGCGCGCGAATACGAGCGCTTGCTGGCGGTGATGGACGCAAGACTGAACGATTGCGCGTTTCTCGCAGGCGACGCTTATTCGATTGCCGATATGGCCGCATTCCCCTGGCTCCTTCCCTATCGCACCTTCGGCGTCGATCTGGATTCTTTTGGGTGCGTGCGCCGTTGGTTCGACACGATCAAACAGCGTCCGGCTGTGCGGCGCGCGATTGCGCTAGGGATGGATTGGAACTTCGAACGCCGTGAGTTGACCGAAGCCGAACGCCGGATGTCGTTCGAACAGAGTGCCGCAACCGTCACCGCGGCACGGGCGAAGCAAAAGGGATAGACGCATCCCGTTGGACTGCTGCTCGGAAGCTGGATAAGCAGTTCCGGGCAGCTTAAAAAAGCCCCGTTCAAGACGGGGCTAACTCGGGGGAACGTACCCCAACCCAGCAGGGTGAATGCCGCTGTACACACGATCGCGCGGGAGCATTACAGTTGTGTTGTCACATTCGTGTGATGCGAACAGCGGCGAGTGGTCATGCGCCAATTGCTCATCATCCGTCATGCGATTGCACATCAACGCGACAAGCGCCGATGGCCCAATGACGATGCCCGGCCGCTCACGCGTCAGGGCACAAAGAAATTTCGGCAAGCCGCGCGGGGCATCGCAACCATCACCGCCAAACCGGATGAGGTTCTTTGCAGTCCGCTGGTCCGTACGCGACAAACCGCTCGGATCCTGAGGCGCGAAGCGGGCTTTCCACGCGCGGAGCCGTTGCTGCAACTTCGCCCAGAGGTTTCCACACCCGAGCTGCTGGCGGCACTGCGCAAACGCAACGCCGACTCGATCGCCATCGTCGGGCACGAGCCGTGTTTGAGCAGGTTGCTGAGTGCCTTGTTGGTGGATCAGAGGTTAGGCGCTGCCTTGTCGATGAAGAAAGGTGCCCTGGCGTTGGTCACCTTCGATCGAGGCAGGCCGACGTTGCTCACCTTCCTGCCGCCGCGAATCTTGCGTGCCATCGGTTAGTTGCCCTCAGTCCCATCGACGAGCTGCAGCGTCCATCGCTTGCGGCGAGCGGCGAGAAAGAGTCCGAGCATCGCAATCAGCACAAGACAGTCGCCCTGCCGCAGTTCACTGCGCTGGAGCAGGTGAGGCTGCACCACTCTCCACGGAAAAAACGCGCGCCGAAGAATCAAGTCACGCAGGTGGCGGCGGTTCCGCAACGGTAAATCGTCGGCAAGTTCGCGGACGCGATCTTTCATCACTGGCACTTCACCTGAGGTGCGAGCCGAACCCGGACCGAGTGTCTCTCGGCCGTCGCTCAGGTGGATGATGAGGCAGGCGCCGCAACCGGCGGATTCGCAGCATCTGAGCTGCCACCATCCCCTTGACGCTCATTCGACTGTCCGCTCAACGCATCGAGCT
The DNA here is from genome assembly GCA_040513115.1 of Steroidobacteraceae bacterium. Lineage (GTDB taxonomy): Bacteria > Pseudomonadota > Gammaproteobacteria > Steroidobacterales > Steroidobacteraceae > DATELY01. Next base: position 3,238 of record JBEVDW010000012.1, read on the forward strand.
TGCGCCCGAGGCGCTTCCAACGCTTTCGATGCAGCTGCCGATTGTCCTTTTCGAAGTCGTCGCGAGCGTGTCGACCCGACACTGACTGCCGCTCGGCGAAACGCCCCATGAGGAACATCGTTTCGCGGGGAAAACGCTTGCGTGATTGCCGAGCCAACACCTGCAAGCTCATCTGCGCCACGTGAGCGTCCTGCTGTTCACCCAGCGAATTCTGTAACTGTCGCAGCGAGCGCAAAAACCGCTCGGCCGGTTTGCCGTAGACACCGGCAACGGTCTCGATGGCATAGCGCAGCTTCTTCACCTTGACTCGGACCTCATGATAGTCCTCGGCAGACGACGCAGCGGTCAGTCGTTTGGCCGCCTTGCGGAACTTGCGGTACCGGCCCCTGACCAGAGCAGGCACGACGCCCACGGCAAGCGGCTGTGTGCGATTGCCACGCGAAGCGCTCGACTGCGCGCACATGCGCTTCAATCGCTCGAACCAGCGTGAAGTAGTGGGTGCGTCGAGGGCGCGTAGCATTCGGGCGCGGGCTTTCGAATGCTCGGTCTCTAGATGAAATTTCAAAGGTGTAACTGCGTCGCGGTCGGTCTCGGGAAGCTCTTTTTCGAACTGCTCGAGCACGCCCAGCTGGATATCCAGATCACGTACTGGCCCGAACGTCCGCATGAGCCACTTCAAGCGTGCTCGCATGCGTAGCCAGCTCGTCGGCAAGAAGGGCGCGAACAAGGCGAGCGTCGCATCGATGCGTCGACCCGCGACCCGCAGATCGTGCAGGGCGTCGGGACTCTCGCCGAGTCGCGCAGCAGGCTCGTACGCAATCCAATCCGACACGTATCGCCGCAGCGAAATCAGCGCCACCTCATCCACACGCATTGTTCCATTCGCACAGACCGACTCGAACTGCGGCGCGGTCGGCGGCGCCAACCCAACGCAGTTCAAGCCCACCGCATACTTACTGTCCGTGGCGGGTATGAGCGCGCACTCGCGTCGGATCAGATCCACGAATGCTTCGAGATCCGAGCTTTCCGCCGTGAGCGCTTCGACCTCGACGCGTTGCAGGCTCGTTTGCGCTGCACCGTCCGGCCGGGAGATGATCGTTTCGTCTAGAGCCACCTCTCCCTGGGCTTCGGCGCTATCTTCAAATCGCAACGCGAAACGTTGGCGCGACGTGCGTACCCCGAAGAGCGGCAGCAGCGGCTGTGTGCCCGCGACCGCATGCACCCGTGCTCCCACGGGACCGACCAACCCAAGCAGGGATTCGCGTTCCGTGCCGCCCAGCGGCTCGGTGAGCTCGCGTCGATCGGCCTGAGTCGAGCTGGCGGAATGCAGCTCTTTCAAAGTGGCCTCGGCGGTTCCTGCTGCATCGCGTACGCGCAACGCGAATCCACTCCGGAAAACGCGCCAGTCGCTGGTATCAAAGTACGTATCTTGAAGCTCGAGAGTCGGCCGAGTCTCGATGTGCCAACCGTCGACTGCCGGATGCGCGACCAGCCAGCGACGAACCAAATCAAGATCGCTGGCGGTGAGCTGCCACTCCACTTCGCGGCGATCTATCCCTGCGCATTCATTCGCCGGCTTCGGAATTGATGCTGCCGATATCATGCGCTGTGCTGCACTGCCGCCTGTCACCAAATTGCAATACTAACTCGCCCCCGCTAGTGACGCGGGTTGAAAATCGGTTGCTCGATAGTTTCATTGCGTACAAGGGCTCATCTCAAGCACTGCAGCGCTGCGGCCCCGAATCGGCATCGTTCTGCCAGACAGATTTCCTGTTACGTCATCATTTGACCGGCGGCAGAGGACGACGCCGATCCAGTAATCTGTGCATCCATGGCTAACCAGGAGGTGAGCGATGATTCTGAACCCGAACTCAGCCGCTCAGCATGACTCTGCCATTCAATCGCTGATCGAGCGGACTGAGCTGCCGCGTGACACGGTAGCGGAACTCTATCGAGCAGAGCTCGAGGCAATACAGCCAGAAGTCCGGATCACGCAGTTCCTGTCACTGATCGTAACTCGACGGGTCGTGCACTCACTTCGCGAGCGGGGCCTCGGGCACTGATACTTCGCAGCAGCTTTGCCAGCCTCGATGAGCTTGCAACTCACTTGAGAATGAATATCTCTCCGATGAAAGCAAACGTGGTGTGAACGTTCCAAGCCAATGTTGCATCGGAGCGAACCAGCTCGACCAAGGACTCTCTGTGCGTCCACACACATGTATATGTATGGACGCACCAGGATCCCCTAACAAGTAATGTGGGCTTCAGATATCCCTTAAGGTCATGTTTTATATGTCCTTTGTGTATCCACAAGTAATCTGGATGACATGCGCGCCGCTGGGTTGATTCGCAGGTCGATATGAATACCCAACAATGGCGCGATCAAGTCGTGGAAGCGCCGCTCGATGCGGACTTGCCCATCGTTGATGCGCACCACCATATCTGGACGACGTCGCCCGCGCCTGGCTACGACCCCTACGACGGGGAAGATCTCCTCAGGGACACGATGGGATCGGGCCACAATATCGTGGCCACGATCTACGTCGATTCGCACTCCAACTACCGTTCGCACGGCCCGGAACACTTGCGCGTCGTGGGCGAAACAGAAACGGCTCACGGCCTGGCCGAGGACGCCGTGCCCAGGGGACACAAAGCAGCGGGATTGTGCGCAGCCATCGTTCCGCATGCCAATTTGCTGCTCGGCGCGAAGGTGGGCGAGGTGCTCGACGCGCATGTAGCCGCGTCCTCGCGCTTTCGCGGTATTCGGCACATGGCCGCCTTCGATCCGGAACTGCCGCCGATCTACGGCGCCACTGCACCGGGCGTAATGATGCAGCCCGAGTTTCGCAAAGGCTTCGCCGAGCTTGCGTCGCGCGGCCTCAGCTTCGATGCATGGCTGTTTCACTCCCAGCTGCGGGAGTTCGTTGATCTGGCGCAGTCCTTTCCGGAGACGACGATCGTTCTCGATCATCTCGGCGGACCCATCGGGATTGGGCGCTATGCGAATCCGCGGGAAGGCTTTGACACCTGGAAGAAGGCGCTCGCGGAAGCTGTAGCCTGCCCGAACGTTGTTCTGAAGCTCGGTTCGCTCAATATGAGTTACACGGGCATGGACGCTACGGACGCCGTGCGACCCATGACATCGGCAGAGATGGCACAACGATGGCGAGGCCACATCCTCACCGCGATCGATTTGTTTAGCCCCGCTCGCTGCATGTTCGAGAGCAACTTTCCAGTCGATAAGGTTTCGACGTCTTACGGCGTGCTCTGGAACGGTTTCAAGAGGCTGACTGCCGACCTGAGCGCAGCCGAACGCGCCGATCTTTTCGAGCGCGTGGCAAGGCGCACGTATCGATTCTGACGGCGTGAACGAGGCGTGTCCGGCAAGAGCGGTCACCGCACCAGGGCGCCGTCACCGCAACGGATCACGTCATCCGACGCCGCATCGTTCGACTCTTGGCCCGCCTCCACCGTAACACCGGGTCCAGCTCGCCGTGCTCCCGCGTGTTTCGTTCTGGCGCGGATTGAATCACAGCGAGGGACTGATCGGCGACTAGATGGCAACTGTCGCGGTCTCGTGCATCAGAGCTCGTTGAACGCTCGATTGTCCGTACCCTCGTCCAACACCGCCGCACCGCGTTATATCACCCTGCAGTCACGGGTCGCGGATAACAGATGAACCCGAGTGCGGAACTCACCCCACGGGTCTCTCGAAGTATCACGAACGGCTGCGCGCACGGTAGGACATGTATCAGTCCACAGCCGCCTTAACAGTGATCCGAGTGTTCTTGGTGTCAGCGCGGTTGTTACCCTGCTTTGCCTCCACTTTATAGCCCTTTCCCGCTTTGAGCAGCATCTGGAGAGTCACACTCACACGACACAGCCCGCCATCCTCACACTGAGTCTCCGCATGCCCTTTCTTTGCGTCGTTTATGAAGACGTCCATCCATAGCTCGCCTTGGCCTGACTTGTCTGCAGTCGCTTCGGCAGACGCATGGATAACGTAGTAACCGTTCTTCTGCACCAGAGCTGAACAGCCCCCAGCATTCTCCTTATCGCCTCCTCCCTGGCACACGGTCTCTGCCAGACCTGGCTGGGGATAGGCGAGCAACAAACAGAACCACGCTCCCACTGGAATTCCGATT
>JBEVDW010000013.1:0-3301 GCA_040513115.1 Steroidobacteraceae bacterium
TTCGTCGGTGCGGCGCATTCGAGAAAGCAACGGTGCGTGCGAAAAATGCCGCATGCCTTGCGCATGGTGCAGGAAGACGAAGCGACCTTCGGAAGCTTCACCAACCTCGGTGACGAGTCGCCAACAACAGTGACGAGGCATCGCGCGGTGCCTTTGATCTGCCGCGAGGAGAAGAGCCGCCATATTCTCGCGATCCGAGTGATTTCAGCGGTTCCGTGAGTTCGAAAGTCGCATTCCTTTCGGGCCTGACATTTGCCCGTGGTGGAAGGATGTATTGCTCACGAACGCTGAAGCGACCTGCACGCAAGCCATCAAGTCCGACGTCTATCGTCGGAGGTCGCTCACCAGATCTCGATGGATCGCGATGGGATCGTAAATGAACATGTTGGCTTCATCCAGAGAGAGTTCAGCCGCGCCGGATCTGTTTCCCGATGCTGCGAACGCGCGCGCCGTCTGCCTGTTGCGGGTGACGCTGGTCCTGGCGGCACTGCTCGTGGCCGGACTGGGCGAGAAGTACATCGGTCCCCACGCCGCATTCGCCTCGATAGTCCTGCTGCTTTACAGCGTGTACAGCGTCGGTCTCTATGCATTCGCGATCCACAGCGGCCCTCTGGCGCCGTCGCGGCTCTGGCATTGGATCGACGTCGGTTGGTGCGCGGTCGTGGTCGTGCTTAGCGGCGGGAATGCGTTCACCGCGCTTTTCGTCTTCCCCATCCTGCTGGCCTCGTTTCATTGGGGCCTTGCCGAGTGCATGCGCGTTTCTGCGGTTGCCGCGGTCTCGTGGGTCGCCGCTGGTTTGGCGGAAACCGCCATGGGCGCGCGATGGGAAGGATGGGAATGGGTGGTCTTGCGCGCAGCGCTGTTCCTCGTTCTGGCATACATCATCGCGCGCTGGGGTAGCTTCGAACGTGAGAGCAAGGCGCGCCTCAAGGTCCTGCGGGAGATCAATCGCATGCCGAATGCCCGTTTCGGCCCCGACCGTGTCATCGGCGGCTACCTGGAACGGCTTCGCGACTTCTATAGGGCGGATACCTGTCTCGCGGTGATACCGGCGGAAGATTCCTCGCCGCGCATCCTGCTCGCGGAGGACGGGCGCTTGGCTGCTGCGCTCACGGGATCGACAGCTTCCACGCTTGCAGAGAAACTGCTCGCACTGCCCGAACGGGGCGCGGTCGCGTGCAATGCTTCTTCACGCTGGCACCGGCTCAGTGGGTGCGATCTTCACATCGATGGCACGGACAATCGCGACGAAACCGACACGGCCCGGCAGCGCAGCAGGGACCTCGCCCACTACCTCGACGCGGGATCGTGGGTGAGCGTGCCGCTGGAGTTGCGCGGTGCGGTGGCCGGGCGCATATACGTGATGTCGCGTAGCGTGCGATTCGATCCCTCCGATATCCTCCTGATGCGCCAGGCGGTCGAGCAACTGATGCCGATGGTCGAGACCGTGCGGCTGCTCGACTCGCTCGCCTCCGAGGCAGCGGATAAGGAACGAAGCAAGATCTCGCTGGATCTCCATGACAGCACCATCCAACCCTATCTCGGCCTCAAGCTCGGGCTCGAGTCACTGTGCCGCAAGGCGGACCCGGCCAATCCGCTGGCAGCAGAGCTCGACGACCTGTGCCGCATGACGCAGGAGAGCATCGCCGAGCTGCGCAGTTATGTGCGGGATCTGAAGGCACGGCCCGCGACGCAATGTGCGTCCCTGCTGGAAGGGGTTCAGAGGCAAGTGGATCGGTTCGGCAAGTTCTACGGGATCGCAGTGGAGCTCAATGCTTCGCCGGGACTGAACCTCAACGATCGCCTGACCGCGGAGGTTCTGCAGATAATCGGCGAGAGCATGAGCAACATTGGCCGGCACACGGATTCCCGTCGCGTCACGATCAACTTGTCGCGACGCGGCGCGAAGTTTCTCGCTCAGATCATAAATCATGGCGGAGAACGCACCGCGCAGTGGCAGCACTTCAAGCCGGAGTCGATCTCACAGCGCGCAGCGCACCTCGGAGGCAGCGCGGAGGTGAGCCCACAGCCGGACGGAGGCGCCGCTGTCACGGTGGAGATCCCTCTGTGAAGGGTGTTTACCAGGTATCTCGACGATGCCGCTTGCCATCCGTCGGCACACCTCTTGCACCGTAAGCACGCTGTCACGGTGGAGATCCCTCTTTGAAGGTGTTACCAGGTATCTCGACGATGCCGCTTGCCATCCGTCGGCACACCTCTTGCCCTGTAAGCGACTGAGATCTTCTGGAGATTCGTGACCATGTCCGCAGTACTTCGGCAAGTAAGCCATCAGAGCATCGATGTCCTTCTCGTGGAGGATCACAAGTGCGTCCTCTGGGGATTGGAAAAGCTCATCGACGGCGAACGCCCGCGAATGCGCGTCGTGGCCACTGCGCACAACCGCGCCGAGGCGCTGGGGGCCGCGCGGATGGCAGCGCCGGACATCGTCCTGCTCGATCTCGATCTCAACGGCGAAAACAGTCTCGATTTTCTGCCCGAGCTCCTGCAGCAGGGCGAGGCCCGCGTACTCGTGCTCACAGGCAGCCGGGACAGCGCCATGCACGAGCATGCCATCTTCAAGGGCGCGAGAGGCGTCGTCCTCAAGGACGAGCCGGCCGACACGCTTATCAAGGCCATCGACCGGGTGCACCAGGGCGAGCTGTGGCTGGACCGCGCCACCACGGGTAGGGTGTTCACTGCGTTCGCCAGCGGCGGCGCGAAACGCGTCGATCCCGAAGCGGCGAAGATTGCGACACTTACGCCAAAGGAGCGTCGAATCGTTGCCGCCATCTGCGACCAGCGGGGCGCCAAGAGCCAGTCCGTCGCCGCCAGCCTGCATATGAGCGAGCACACGCTGCGCAATCACCTGACATCCATCTACACCAAGCTGGACGTGAAGAATCGTGTGGAGCTGGTGATCTACGCCCTCGAGCGCGACCTCGCGCAGCCCGAAGCGGCAGACTCGCACGCAAGATAGCGCCGACCTGCGGCAGCGCTCGGAACTCCATCGATGCGCGGCCGTTCGCAGCATCATCCGTTCCCCTACGCAAACGCTTCCCAATCGCGCGACCCGGGCACCAACTGAGCAATCCCCTCCGAGATCTCACAGGAATCGGGAGGATTGTCCCACCCGCATAGGGATGCTCCGCTCATTTCCGCGAAACTCCGCGCGGGCTAATCTCCATTGACGGCTCAGGAGATCGTGCGTGTCGCACACCGGCGATAGGAGGAGTGGGAATGATGAGGGAGAGCGAGCCAATCCGGGTGCTGCTGGTGGACGACAACCGCACCGTGGTTTGGG
>JBEVDW010000014.1:0-15879 GCA_040513115.1 Steroidobacteraceae bacterium
GGTTGTACGCACCGGGATCCTGGGGGCCGAATGCGATTCATCAGCTGATTGCACCGCGTGCGTGGCGGTTACCGTTCGAGCGGGTGTGGCGGGATCCGAATCGGTTGGGGAGTTGAGGCCCCTAACCCTCCCCCGCTGCGCAGGGGAGGGGACAGAAATCAATCCAGCATCAACGGCAGATCCGGATCCGCCTTCTTCATTGCACGTTGATACGCAGGCCGGGAGCCGACGCGCTTCAGGTACGCACGAATATTCGGATACGGCGTCAGATCGCGCGGCACGAAGGCACGCATCGTCGTGAGCGGGAAGAACATGATGAGGTCCGCCGCCGTGAACTCCTTGCCCGCGAAGTAGTCGTTCCTGGCCAGCCGCTGATTCATCATGTCGAACGCGCGATCGCCGCGTGCGGCCAGCGCTTTTGCACTTGTCTCCTGCTCCGGCGTGACACCGAGCATCTTGACCATGATCTCGACCATGGACGCCGGCATGAGCGATGCGTTCGCGAAGTGATACCAATATAGATACTCGGCGTAGTTGGGCTTGTCGGGCGTGACGGTGAGACGTCCGCCGCCATGCTTGTGAATGATGTACTCCATGATGGCGCCGGATTCGCCCATCACGAGATCACCGTCAGTGATCACAGGCGCGGTACCGAACGGATGCAGCGCCTTGTAGTTGGGCGGCGCGTAGCGCGACACCGGATCGCGTTCATAGCGGATCATCTGGTACGGAACGTTCAGTTCCTCGCACAACCACACGATCCGTTCCGACTGAGAAATGCCGAGGTGATGGATGACCAACATGAAAGCTTCCTTGATTCCTGGTTTGAATGAGCGCTCGCGCGCGGCCAATGTGCAGCCGCGGCAGTGTAGTCCACGCGCCTGGAGGCCCTCGACTGTTTCGCGCTACTGCACTGCACGCATCGACCCCGTTCGCATTCAGGTGCGTTGCAGTAACCGACTCTGAAACTCGACCGCTACTCTGCGGATTGTGTAGGAACGTGTTTGCACGATACCGACACCAGGAGCAACCGATGAATAAAGAGTTCCGCTCGCAGTTCATGCGCCGCGGCCGTCAAGCTCACTTCATGGGGTCCCGCGTGGCCGACATGCCCCTCGAGGATCTCTATGCGGTCATCGGCTATTTGCTCGATAAGGGAGGCGACGTCATCGAGCTGGCCATGCGGCAGGACAGCCCGCTCGGAGCGCCAAAATCCGACCCGCCGCCAAACGACGGCCTGGTGGAGGGATAACGACCCGGCTACTTGTCCGAGATGGGCTTCGTCGTGAAGAGGTAATCCTTCAATTGCTTGTCAAAGCTCGGGTCCTGCCGTCGGATCCATTCCAAGACCATGGCGGCGTGCTCTTTCTCTTCGTCGCGATTGTGAGTGAGGATGGACTTGAGTTGTGCGTCCTTGCATGCGTCGATGCGCTGGTTGTACCAATCCACGGCTTCCAGCTCTTCCATCAGCGAGGTGATCGCACGATGCATGTCGAGTGTGGCGTCGGAGAGTAACTCCCGAGGTTCGTGAAAGCCTTCGCTTGCCATTGAAACGATCTCCTGAGCAGGGATGGGCGCTACTCGCCCGGCAGGCGGCTGCGCCTTGCGCCGCCGAACGTCATGGATGCATTCGCAATGATGATCTCACGCAGGAAGTAAACGAGTGCCAGCGCAAGACTCAGCAGCGCCACGACAAAGCCGATCGCGATGGGTGCTCCGATGTCGATCTGCAACGCAGCAGCGATGAACAACCCGGCGACCACCAGCGATACCAGCAAGCCACACAGCACACACAACCCGATGGCTCGGCTGATGAGCGCTGCGCGCTTCGACAACACCCGCAAGCGCTCATGCAGCTCTGCGGCCTTCTCCTCCGATGCCGTCTCGAGCTTGTCTTCCATGGCTCGCGCGCGATCGATGATGCGGCCGATGCGGCCGGCAAGCACGTTCAGCGTGGCGCCGACACCTGCCAGCAAGAACACGGGTGCAACGGAAAGTTGGATGACTTCTGCGAGAGTTGCGATGCGCGGCAAGGTCGTGACCATGCCGCGAACATACACGAAGCGAACGGGCAACCCTACTGCGATCGCGCTTCGGGCGGGTTGTGCTTCAACACGAACGCCAGGGCGCTTTCCAGCATCGCGATGCGTGTGCTCTCGCGTGAGAGGTGGTGATCTTCTCCCGGAAGCTCGATCAGCTCGACCGGCTTGCGCGCGGCGAGCAAGGCACGTCGCATCGTCCTGCTCTGATTCATCGGCACGATCGTGTCGTCCTTGCCGTGAATGAGAAGTATCGGCGCATCGGCTTTCTGTGCAGTCGAGCCGGCGAGATGGACTCGAGTTTTTCATAGTTGGAGCCCGTGACCCCCATGTAATGCGCTTGCGGGCCTCCATGCGGTAGCACGACGAGCGGCAGATTCCTGGACTCGCGGCCCGGTGGCAGCGTGAGCACACCTTCCTGCTCCAACCCATCGGCCGCCTTGTAACTCACGAGGCAATACGGCCCCACTTGCTCGCGGGGGATCTTGTAGAGCCAACCCAGCTCGGTCGCCTTTCCCGGCGTGATATCGACCAGCCACCAGGTGCCTGGGTCGTCCTGACCGTCCGTGAAGACGACGAAGCGATTGAAATCGTCGTTCCACGATTGGAACCGCACTGCATAGTTCGGGAATGCTCGCCGTGTTCCGCTCACACGAGAGAACTCGTTCCGATAACCGCCGTAATCGAGACCCAGGCTTTGGGTTGCACTCGCGGTCATCAGTACGATGTCTTCACCGGCCCAGGACAAGCTACGGATCTTGACGCCGATGTCATTGTCCGAGAGCAGGGCACCGCCCAACTCCGTGACCAATAACCTGCGCTTGTCTTTCAACGTCGCGACGAATGCCAAGCGCTTGCCGGACGGCGATAGAACAGGCTCGTCCATCCCCGGCAGTTGGCCGTACGCCGACAGCGGCGGCGGCTCAGCAGAAACAACGGTGGCGAAACAGCAGGCAAGTACGGCGCAGACCCACGTCCTGGTAGTCATCCCTCAGCGCGTCCCGTTTATTGTTCGAATGTCGATCGCTTGCGCGCAGTATGAAAGCGCGATCGGGAAGAGGCAACGCAGGCTGCCGAGCCGATCAGAACGTTACGGGTCGGCCCTGAAACTCGTCCATGCCGAAGAACATCTCGAAGCCGATGCCCAATCCCCAACTGGCTTTGCGCGGCTCATCGCGTTCGTCTTTCGGCCACGTCAGGCTGGGGCGCACCTCGAGCACGAACCAGTCGCGTGCAATGCTGCGACGGTAGGCCACGCGGATGCCGTATTCATCAACGGGAACGTCGGCATCGAACTCGGCGCTGCTGAATAGCTGGCCAGCGATCGACTGGTTATCGGAAAGATCGCGAAAGGCCGCGAACGCCACGAAGCCGCGCACGCCTTCCGTGCGTTGGGAGATCGTTCCCGACGCGGTCCAGCGCGCAAGCCAGTCCTCCGTCATCATGTGCTCGAGGTCGACACGGCTGGTGAAACCAAGCTTCTCGCTGTTCTGCCAGAAGGCGGTTTCCTTGAAGACGGCGCGCCAGCCATCGTTCGGTATCAAGTAGCGATAGCCCACTTTGACGAACGGATCGAGCGGCGAGCGAATGCGCAGACCGGCGTCCGCTCCGAATTGACCTCCAGGGCCGTCGAGCAAGTCGCGACCCTTGCGTTCGCGGTACTGGATGCCCACCAGCGTCTGATCCTCTTCGACTCTGCCGCCCGCGCGTTGACGCGGAATGGCACCGGACGCTTGATCGCGCTCGGTGACGAATTCATCGCGAGTGAACGTACCGAAGAACGCGTTGAACTTGTCGCCGGCATATGGCAACGGCATCTTCACGCGAAAACGAAGCTTCTCATCCCAGCCGTTGAACTCGTCCCACAACACGACCGGGGTGATGCTGCCGCGGGTTTGATCGGCGTATGAATGCGCGGGCATCTGGCCACCGAACCAGCTGTCGACCTGCCGCGCCGAACGCCACAACAATGCATGGATATTGCGACGTCCGACATCGAGCCATGAGCTTGCAGCCTGATCCTCATCGGACTCTATGGTCGGCGGTGCCTCAACGGGCAAGTCCGGGACGCGAGTTTGGGGCATCGCCGGCGTGGGAACTCGCGGGGCCGGCATGGATGACTGCGCAAGTGCTCCGTCAACCACCTGCGTCAACACCAGCACCGACAGCAGCTTCGCCCCCCAACGCAGTGGCAATTGGCTCTCCAACGCGAGTGTGCGCGCATTCCGTTCGTACCTCATGAAAGCCTGTAAGCGGCCCAGTGGTTCCCGAGCGATGGCAGCGGCGGCGCGCGACTTAGAGGTGTTTTACCGAGTGAGTTGGTTGTGCGAGGTGGTTCGTTCAGCGTGTCCGGAGCCCTGTCGAGCGTCGAGATTCTTCTGGCACAACTACAATGACGCCATGACTCCTCTGCTCACCTTGAAACTTCACACGCAGCTCCTCGCTGCCGTGCGTAGCGGTGCAACGAAGCTCGAGTGCTCGTTGGATCTGGACCGATCGCTGACGGAGGTGAATGTGGCTGCGGACTGCTGGTTTTGGCAGCAGATACGCTATCCCTATCTCGATCAGTGCAAGGAGCGCACGGTGTATTACTGGGACGGTGAGCGCTTCGACACGGTTGCGCGGTTCACGAATGCCTTGATCAAGCTCGTGTCGACCGAGTGGGGTGCGCCGACGTTCGAGATCGACGGCATCAAGATGCTGCCGACCGCGCAGATCTCACCATATGAGGATGCGCGACGAAAGGTAGAGTGGATTCAGCCGCGCGGCAAAACGATCCTGGATACCTGTGGTGGACTGGGCTATTTCGCAGCGTGGTGTCTGCAAGGGGGCGCGGCGCGCGTGCAGTCGTACGAAAAGAATGGGGATGTGATCTGGCTGCGGAGTCTGAATCCATGGTCGCCGCAAGCTGATGCGCGACTCACGTTGCTGCACGAGGATGTCGTCACTGCGATCGCAACGCTTCCGGACGCTGGTTTCGATGCGATCCTGCACGACCCGCCGCGCTTCGGTATTGCAGGAGAGCTGTATTCGCAAGCGTTCTACGATCACCTGGCGCGTGTGGTGCGTCGTAAGGGCGTGCTATTTCACTACACCGGCACGCCGAACAAGTTGACGAGTGGACGCGATGTGCCGCGCGAAGTGGCGCAACGGCTGCAGCGCGCCGGCTTCGTCACCGAACTGAAAGGCGACGGCGTACTCGCGAGGCGGACGCGTTAGCGGCTTCACACTCCGGCCAGAACTTTCACATGCGCCGTCACACTGCGGGCGAGCGCGCTCAACGCATAGCCTCCTTCCAGACAAGAGACGATGCGGCCTCGAGCATGAGTATCGGCCACGTGCTTCACGCGCTCCGTGATCCACGCGTAGTCCGCTTCCACGAGATTCATCTGCGCGAGCGGATCGTCACGGTGCGCATCGAAACCCGCTGAGATGAACAGCATCTGCGGCTGAAAGGCTTCGAGCCGCGGAAGCCATTGTTGCTCGATCGCCGCTCGCACCTCAGCGCCGCCGGAGTGGGGCGCTAGCGGCACGTTGGCCATGTTCGGCCCCTTTGGCGTAACGCCGCTGCCGGGATAGAGGGGATGTTGGAAGTAGCTCACCATCAACACGCGCGTGTCGCCCGCGATGATGTCTTCGGTGCCGTTGCCGTGGTGAACATCGAAATCGATGATGGCAACGCGCTCCACTCCATGCTGTTCGAGCGCATGCAGTGCGCCGATCGCCACGTTATTGAAGAACGAAAAGCCCATGGCTTGAGTGCGTGTGGCGTGATGACCCGGCGGCCTCACCGCACAGAACGCGTTGCGTACGCGTCCGTCGATGACTGCATCGGTGGCCGCAACAGCAGCACCCGCGGCGAGCAATGCGGCCTGACCCGTCGCTGGCGAGCACACGGTGTCGGGATCCAGGGCGACCGACTTACCGCTTTGGCGTGTCTCCGCCATGAGCCGCAACATCTCGCGCACGTAGCCAGCATCGTGAGCCCGTTCGAGTTGCTGGCGCGTGGCCTCGGGTGCTTCCTCCATGCTCAACAGGGCAGCAAGGCCGTTCGCCTGCAGTTGGTCTGCGATGGCATCGAGCCGCGCAGGCGATTCCGGATGTCCGGAGCCCATGGTGTGCGCACGGCAGGCCGGAGGCTTGTAGTAGGCGGTTGTCATGGCTCTCCCGCTTGGGATCGTGCGGGCCCGATTGGGGCAGATCAGGCCTGCGGATGCAAGCCGAGGGAACGATGTGCATGCCCCCAAGCGTTGTTTTTGATGCGCGCTCGATGGCCGTGCGGTTTGCGCGGATTTCGCAGTGCGTGCGACGGGCGTCTCTTATGGCGTGGGCAGTCGATCAGAAAAGGCGTAGTACGCAGGCATGGGAGGCATCGTTCATGGCAAGCATCCCTGAGGTGGGCGCGGACTGGGGTCACCAGCCGGCGTATTCACCTCTAGGATCGAAAGAGTCTCGGGCGGCCGGTGCCGAAGCCGGGCCTGTTCGTACCTGGGGCTGGGCCAGGCCGTCCCCTCGTCCCACATGGACGGCACTCATTGCCGCAGTAGTCATAGTGGGCGTCGGGGTCTGGTGGGTCATGCTCGAGCGCTCAGCGCCGTCAGCAGTGGATCCGCAGATCGCCGCGCATCTGTCTCACGCCCAGCAAGCACTCATCGACCGCCACTATTTCGAGCCGGCAGATGCGAGTGCCCTTCACTACTACCAACTCGTTCTCGCCCTCGACCCGAACAACCGCGAAGCGCGTGACGGCATCGAGCGCATCGCGAGTCGCGTGCTGGCCGATGCAGAAGCGCTCATCCCGCGCGACAAGCTCGCCGATGCCGCCGTGGCGATCGAAAGCATTCGTCGTGTGCGACCGGCACATCCGCAGCTGCCGCGCGTCGAAGCGTTGCTGCGTCAACAACAAGAGCGACTCGTCCTGCTGGCCAGGCAGGAGGTGACGCCGATGCCACGTGTGGCGCCGATTCCCACGCCAGCAAAGGCAGCGAGCACCAAAGCAACGGCACCAACGTCGAGCACAGCGACCCAGGCGTTGGCGCTGGGGCGGCAGCGCCTGGCGCAAGGACGCCTGCTCACCCCAGAGAACGACAGCGCCCAGTTTCATTTGCTCGCCGCTCAACGGCTCACGCCCGACAACCTTCAAGTGCGGGCTGCCCTGCGCGACCTGCGTGCTCGCGTACTGACGGGTGCAGAACAGGCCCTTGCGACTCAGGATTTCGACTCTGCTGCCTCGATGATCACGGCCGCACGCCAGCTGGGCGCATCGAGCCGCGATGTCGACGCCTTGCAGAGCAAACTGCAATCGCAACAGCAAGGCGGCCGCAAGGACGAGTTGCTGCAACTCGTCCTCCAACGCACGCAAGACAATCATTTGATGGAGCCGCTGCGGGATAGCGCCACCGACTATCTGCAACAGCTCGCACGCCTGGATCGCCGCTCGCAGGCGTATCAACGGGCACTCGAAGCACTGGGTACGCGGCTCGTTGCGAATGCGCGCACTGCCATCTACCAGGAGAACTACGAGCATGCGGCGAAGTTGGTCAGCCACGCACGCTCATTGGGATTCAACAGCGCCGAGTTGGAAAGCGCCGATGGCACGGTGCGAACAGCGCTGCAGAATCCCAGGCAACCGTTGACGGCAGCGCAACTGCGCAGACGCATCAGGACGTTCGAGCCGGAGTTTCCCGCCGAAGCCAGGCGCACGCAGGCCAGCGGTTGGGTCGATGTGACGCTCTCGATCGCGCCGAACGGGTCCGTTGTCAATGCGCGTGTCGCCGATGCGAGCGTGCCTGAGTTGTTCGATCGCGCAGCACTCTCCGCGGTGCGCAAGTGGCGTTATGAACCGCGCCCGAGCAGCGGGCGCAAGGATCTCGACATCATCGACGTGCGCCTGGAATTCCACGAGTAACGGCGCGTACCGAATTCCACACAGACTGTAGGATTGCCCACCACATCGAGCGGCAATTCGTCTGCGCGTGGCGACGATTCCCGCTGAAAATCCGCGCTTTCGGAACCTCGCTTCCCGCTGCGTATTGCGCAAGCACACTTCCGCACGACGAGGTTCCCATGAGCATCCGCATTCACCTGCTTGCCTTTGCGATCACCGCCGGTTTGAGCGGAGCGCCTACCGTGTTCGCGCAAGTGGACGAGGCAGCGCCGCAACCATCGGCTCCCGAGGCAACCGCCGAGCCCACCCCGCCGCTGCAGAACAATTCGCCTGCGGATCCGGCGACAGCGGAGTCGGACGCGAGCGCGAGCACAGCCGCTCCCAACGCGGCCACCTCTGCGCCGATCGACGACAAGAAGATCGATCAGTTCGCCACCGCCTACGTGGAAGTGGCTTCCATTCAGCGTAATGCGTCGGCGGAATTGCAAACCGCCAGCGACCCGGCGAAGGCCGAGTCGGTAAAGGCGAACGCGGAGTCGCAGATGATCGCTGCAGTGGAGCGCAATGGACTCGACGTGAACGAGTTCAATCGCATCGTAGAGACGATGGCAGCCGATGACAGCATCCGTTCGCGAGTCGCGGCCAAGGTGCAGGAGCGTACGGGTGCAACTGCGGCACCTGCTACGCAACCGTAACTAGAGCCCGGTGGTAGTCCGGCTGGTGCAGTCCCACTTCACTGGCCGGACCCAAGCGCCCGTCGACGATCCCGACGCGAACTGAGGGAATCAAAAGCATTCAGGGCATGAGAATCATGCCATCGAAGCGGTGATCGCTGCTTCGCTCCAGCAGACTTGATGCAGCGTTATCGATGTCAGCCACCAACAGCGCCGCATCGCCCGCACAATTCTCCCCTGCTGCGACGCGCCGCAAGAGCTCCAGCATATCGGGTGCGTAGGCGAAGGGACGTGCGAACTCTTCTCGATGCACGAAGGCGACGACATCGAGCTCGTTCTCGACCAGCTCGATCACCGACTCGTGCACGCCCTGAAACTCATGAGCATGCTTGCGGATTTCAAAACTTGGTGCAGGACTCACGACTAGAGTACTCGCCGGGTAAGTATCTGCAGAATGTAGCAGCCCGCACGGGGTTCCGCGCTTCGCGATAACAAGAGTTCGGCCGACTCAGACCATCTCGGGTTTCGACCCTAGCGTCACCAGACGCCAAAAGCTGTCGGCATCGATGGCGAGCTGACTGTTGAGGTGGGCTTCGAGCGCCAGCAGCTGAAAGTTGTCCAAGGGCTCGAACTGCAGCCGATGGAACATCACATCGGCAATCCCTTCTTCACCGGCTTCGCGCGGCAACACCGTGCCCGTGAGATCCAGGGCGACGGATCGCTGGTACACCGCCACGTTCGCCGTGAAGCGCACGCGCTGCTGCTGCTCGAGTACGACATCGGCATTCACTGCGATTCGTGCACCACCCACGCTCAAGTCCACGATCACCGCCGAGGCGTTGGACGGCTCGACGATGTTGGCGCGCAAACACACGGGCACACGCGGCGCAGAACGCACGAGCTTGCGCTCCATCGAGCGGGGCACATCGATGTGCAGATGAGGAAACGGCTCGAACACCGCCTTCAACACGACCGCCTGAAATCTGATCGCCGTCGTGTGGTAGAGCGCGCGGAAGAACCACGTCTGGCGATCGAACACCGGCACGAACGTCTTGTCGGGACGTATCGGTGCAGCCAGGATCATGCTGTTGCGATCGTGCATACCGATGATGCGCGTCGGGTAGCTCTCGCTGCCGTCTTCCCGCGACATGCGCAGATTTGGCCGCGGTTTCGCGAGCGCAATGGCGTGTTCGCGCATGAACTTGTCCAATGGCGTGACGACTTCGCTGGAGGTCTCTTCCCGCACTGCTGCAGCCGAGCTTCCCCCGGCGGATTCGCCTGCATCCGTGCGACTGCAGTACGCGCCACCTCGCAGGAGCGCGTTGCGCATGCCCTCGGTCTTGACGACTTGGCCTTGTGCAAGGAGCAGCATGTTGTCTGCGCCATAGATCGAGAACGGCAACGGTTTGCCGACCACGATGGCGCTCTTGTCCAGCGGGCTGCGCGACTGTAGTGAAGGAGCAATCGGTCATGCGGCATTGCACATTGACATCCCCGTGCGTGGACCGGGACGGATCGCACAGTTTTGTGGCACTCGGGCAGACGCAGCTGCTCTCGCTCAGCGACAACCTTCGCAATATCTGCTTACTCAGCGCGCCGGGATCCGGTTAGTCTCTGCCCGTCCTGCCTGTGCCGTCTTTTCCGCCTCCGTGCAAAACCCCCGCTTTCATCCGCTGACTGCGTTCCGACACCTGCGAGGGCTGTCGCAACGCCTCTTGCCGTGGATGCTGGTTGCGATGCTGGTCGCCGGTATCGGGCATGCCTCGCATCTGCACAAGCCAGATGCCGCCCGCGGCGGGGATGCCCTGCATTGCGGCCTATGCCTGCAATTCGATCGGCTTGCGTCGACACCCAGTGCGCCGCAGCTGGTTGCTCCACCGAAGGTCGTGTCGTGGGTTGCGCTGCCTGCGGATCTCGCGCGACCCGCTGCTCTCCTTCTTCACCTGTACGAAGCACGCGGTCCACCGCGTGTGAGCTAGCGCCCAGCGGCGCAATCCTCGGCTCGATGTTGCGGACGCACTTCACGAGTGCATCCGCGTCATGCATTCGTACAGGAGCGTGTTCTCATGTTGCCGCGATTGTTATTGCTCGTGCCTGCGGCGTGCGCTGTGGGCACTCCTTGTGTTGTGTCCGCGGCGGAAACCCAGCCGCATGAAACGTTGGAAACCGTCATCGTCACCGGCACACCGCTGTCGACGAATCCCCTGGAGACGGCGCAACCCGTCAGCGTGCTCGCAGGAGAAGATCTGCAACGCAACGTGAGCGCGAGTCTCGGCGAGACGGTGTCTGGTCAGCCCGGCGTGACCTCCACCTACTACGGCCCCGTCGCCAGCCGACCCGTGATCCGCGGCTTGAGCGGCTATCGCGTGCAGATGCTCGATGATGGCCTGGGGTCGATGGATGCCTCGAGCCTGAGCGATGACCACGCAATCACGCTCGAATCCTCGCTCGCCCATCGCATTGAGGTACTTCGCGGACCGGCGGCATTGTTATACGGCAGTGGCGGCGCGGGTGGCGCGGTGAACGTCGTCGGCGCGCGTCTGCCCGATTCGCTGCCGCAGGATCCATTCAGCGCCACGATGGAAGTGCGCGGCGACTCGGCACTCGATGAGCGTACCGGCGTAGGGCAGGTGAACGGCAAGCTGGGTGGCTTGCTGCTGCACCTGGACGGCTACCACCGCGAAACGGATGACGTGCGCATTCCCGGCGCACAAGTCTCGGATCGATTGCGAACGCAACTGGAAGCGACCGGCGCCCCCGTGCCTGACGGTGATGGGCGCGTTCCAAACACCGCCAGCGAGAGCTGGGGCAGCAGCGCGGGCGCAACGTACTTCGGCACCAACGGCTCCATCGGGCTCGGCTACAACCATGCGGACTCGCAATACGATCTGCCCGCAGAAGAGGAAGCGCTTATCAAGATGAAGCAGGATCGCTTCGACTTGAAAGGCCAAATGCAACTTGCCAGTGGACCGTTCAAGGCACTGAAGCTGCGCGCCGGTTACAACGACTACACGCACACGGAATTCGAAGCGCCCGGCGTCCCTGGCACGTTGTTCAACAACAAGGCATACGAAGTGCGCGCGACCGCGGATCACGTATTGAGCGATGGTTGGCGCGGCACGGTGGGAATGCAGAACTCGCGGCAGGACTTCGAGGCGATCGGCGAGGAGGCATTCGTGCCGCCATCGATCACGAAGACGCTCGGCGTGTTTGCATTCGAGGAGCGTGACTTCGGCGCCTGGACTCTGGAAGGCGGTGCGCGACTCGATCGTCAGCAGATCGACGTGAGCGCCTTGCCGGACTACGACGCGAACGCAGTCAACGTGGCGCTCGGAGCGCTCTGGCGCTGGCGCACAAACGACACGTTGTCGCTGAACGTGACGCGAACCGAACGCCATCCACAAGCCACCGAGCTCTATGCCGAGGGCGTGCACGGCGCTCTCGGTCGGATCGAGCTGGGCTCCGTCGATCTCGACAAGGAGAAGGGCTACACAGTGGATCTCGGCGTGCGTCATAGCGACGAACGCATCGCCTGGAATCTCGGTGCCTACCTCAACCGCTACGACAACTACATCTTCGTGGCGCCGACCGGCACCGTCGATGCTGAAGAAGGTCTCCCCATCTTCGCGTACGGCCAGGAGGGCGTGAACATCTATGGTCTCGAAGGCGAGCTCGACGTGCCCGTGCGCGCCGTGCAGACGGGCGCATTGATGCTGCGGTTCTTGGGAGATTATCTGCGCGGCGAATTGCGCGACGGCGGCGATCTTCCATCGATGCCGCCGTATCGCATCGGCGCAGGTATCGACTACGACCTGGATGCGATGCACCTCGGCATGGAAGTCATGCGCCATGCCAAACAGGACCGCGTCGCCAACGACGAGCTCCCGACCGACGGCTACACACTCGTATCGCTCGATGCGAGTTACCGCTGGCCGCTCGCACAGGGAAACGTATTCGCGTTCTTACACGGCGACAACCTGCTGGATGAAGAAGCGCGCCAACACACCTCGGCGCTGAAGGACATCGTGCCGTTACCGGGAAGGGGTGTGCGGGCGGGCGTACGCGTGGAGTTCTGACTTTTTGGTCGCTCGAAAGAAGCCCCGCCGGTCGTCGAGGGACTCACGGCAAAAGTTTCCTCCAGGACTGTGGCCGACATGGATGTCGGCCCTACTCGCCCCGATTCCGTAACCCGATATACCCCAACACCCCCGTAATTACGGCCAGCAAGCCAATGATCAGCACGAAGCCATGCCGATGCTCCGCCAGCGGAATGCCACCGACATTCATACCGAACAATCCCGCCACGAGATTGATCGGCAATGCCAAGACGGTGACGAGCGTGAGGATGAACAGCGTGCGGCTGGTTTGCTCGTTGGTGAGCGCGGCGAACTCTTCTTGTAAGAGTTTCACGCGTTCGGCCAATGCAGCCGAATCCGCCACCGCCGCGGAGAACTCCTCGCCCGCCTGACGCAAGTCCTGCAGGTCTTCGCCGCCGATCCACACAGGCGGACGATTCAGCAAGCGAAACAGTGCCGCAGGTTCAGGTGCGAGCAGGCGCTGCAGTCGCACGAGCACGCGCCGCAGAGATCCCAGTTCGCGCCGACTGGGCGTGAGCTCATTGGCGAGCACTTTGTCTTCGATGAGATCGACGCGTGCCGTGGCCTCGCGCACGATGCCCGCCAACACGTCTGCCTGATCGCGCAGCAGCTGGGCCAATAACTCCGCCGAGGAACGAAAGCTCTGGCCCGCGCGAATGGCAGCACGCAGTCGATCGACAGAGCGCAACGGTCGCAGCCGCGCGCTGACCAGTAAGCGCGGCTCGAGGCTGATACTCACCGAGGACACGCTCGAGGAATCGACGGTGGAGTCGAAGCCGACGTCGTTGATCAGCGCGACCAACGCGTTGCCTTCCTGCTCCAGCCGCGTCGACACGGCCTTTTCCGTGAGCGATTCGTAGAACGAATCCGGCAGGTCGAGCCGCTTGCGCATCCAGCGCTCGGCGGCGGTGTTCGACAGCGAGAAATGCAGCCACAGGAACGAGTCGCCACGCTCCGCATTGCCCACCGCCAGCCACTTCAGCGCACCATCGGAATCGATTTCCTGCGCCGGCTCGCCCGGAACGATGAGATAACCCCACACCAGGCCATGCTGATCAGAGCCGTAATTGGATTCACCGAATACCAAAATGCCGCCGTCCTGAGCCAAGCCAATAGTCGCGGGCAAGAATAGGCGCTGAACACGAATCCTGCACGCTCGGTCGTGGGCCGCCCCGGCAGCGGACGAGCGTCGGCTGTTGCGCATGGTTGATGCGCCCTCTACAAGAGAATGCAGTTCATGCAGCACTTGCGACGGCTCGAGCGTCATCCGGCCGTGAAGTCTTGGAGCACGAATGAAATCGATGAGAAGTCGGCGTCGATTCGGTCTGATCGTGGGTTTGAGCGTCGCGCTTGGAGTGCCGGCAATGGTGCTGGCTTCCAGCCAGGATCAGTTCGGCGGGCTGTTGCGCGCACGCGATCTCACACCGTTCGGCTATCTGCGCTTGGACATGCGGCCTGCGCACGCGATCAATGAGGCACGCGCGGGTTGGGCACTGGAAACCGAGATTGCCTACCAGAACACCTGGGCGCTCAGCCCGCAGGTGGAGAAGTATCTGACCGGCTTACCGAGCCGCCGCCATCTGGGCCCGGCCGATGTGCAAGCCATTCGCGATCTGCCGGGCGAGAACTACCTGGTCGATCTCGAGCTGGCTCAGCTGGATATCACGGTGCACTACCGCATGACGCCAGACTGGAGCGCGTATCTGATCCTGAGTGGCGTGCACTATGGTGGCGGGTTCCTCGACAGCACCATCGAAAGCTTTCACGACACGTTCGGCTTCAGCTCCTTTGGACGCACTGCGGCAGCCCGCAACAATAGGAATGTGATCCTCGATCTGAAGTCGGCACAGGTCGCGGAGCTGGACATGCCCAGCGACAGCGGGTTGCTCGATCCCACAGTGGGCGTGCGTTATTCCGGACTGAAGCTGGGAGACAACTGGCACGTCGTGCTGGAGTCGGCCGTGAAAATTCCCATCGATGGTCGGCGCGCCATGCTGTCGACGGGTCGCTATGACTTCGGCGTACAGGCAACGCTGCAGCGCTTCACACACCAGCAAGCGCTTTATTTGAACTTCGCTGCGGTGTACTTCGACGGCTCGACGGATATCGTTCCCTCCGACAAACAGATCGTGCCGACGCTCATTGCCGGCTACGAACGCCGCGTAGCCGCAAACACCAACGTCATCCTGCAGACGTATGCGAGCCCGAGCGTGTACTCGAAAGATGAAACGGATCTCGATGAGCTACGTGGCATGAAGTATCAGGCGAGCCTGGGCGTGCGACACCTGTGGCGCAATTCGTTGCTCTCTTTTGCGATCACCGAGAACCTGCAGAACTTGAACAACACCCCGGACATCGGCCTGCAGCTCGGCTGGGCCTACGTTCCGGGGCGGCGGTGGGATTGACCTTCAGCATCCACTGATGCGAGGGCTGCGGTGCGTTGGCGTAAGCTCGGCCGGTCATGTGCAAAGGTCTGCTGCACTAGCAGATGACTTCATTCACTTGCAACCATCCGCTTCGAGGAGATGCGTCATGTTCACCAACGCGTTCCGAGCTTTATCCACCGTGCTGTTCCTGTTCGTTGCCAGTACCGCTATCGCACAGGACTCCTTGCCGTACAAGGAGGGTGCCGTAGTCGTCGTGACTTCCGTGCGCACGCAACCCGGCAAGTTCGATGACTACTATCGCTATCTCACGGGCCCGTACAGCCAGATGATGGACGAGGGCAAAAAAATGGGACTCGTGACCAACTACCAATTCCTGATGGCCTTCCCGCGCTCGGAGAAAGACCCGGATCTCTACATCGTCGAGACGTACCCGAGCATGGCCGTGTTCGACGGCATGATGGACAAGATGTCGGATGTCTCGAAGAAGATCTTCGGCTCATTGAAGCAAGCCAGCCAAGCGGATGCGAATCGCGAAGAGTTCCGGAAGATTCTGGGCACGGAGATGATGCGTGAGCTGACGCCGCGGAAGTGATTGCTGAAGTTCTTTCTGCTCCACCCTAACCCTCCCCCGCTTTGCTGCGCGACGCAGGGGAGGGAACCGGATTGCGATATTCATCGAGCTCGATCACCACATTCGCCCGCGCGGGCATTTCTGCGAGGATGTGGCGTGTGAGACGCTCGTAATGCTGGATGAACCAGCGCAGCTGCTCGTCAGTCATCACGCCCGCTGCGTTC
>JBEVDW010000015.1:0-5669 GCA_040513115.1 Steroidobacteraceae bacterium
GGAACGGCGGCGCCGCCGACCGGAGCGCGATCCCGAGAAGATCATTCAGGATCTGGGCGAGTTGCTGCCGGGTGCACCGGTCGTGCACGAAAACTACGGCGTCGGTCGCTACCTCGGATTGAAGACGATGGAAGTCGGCGGCCTGCCGAACGAGTTCCTCGTGCTCGAATACGCAGACGGCGACAAGCTCTACGTGCCGGTCCATTCGCTCGAGCTCGTGAGCCGTTATTCGGGCTCTCCGGCAGAACAGGCGCCGCTGCACAAGCTCGGCACCGATACGTGGGACAAGGCCAAGCGCAGAGCGGCACAGCGCGTTCGCGATACCGCAGCCGAGTTGCTCGATTTGTACTCGCAACGTGCCGCGCGCAAGGGCGAACAGTTGGCTATCGGCGAGCTCGATTTGCGCGCCTTCGAGGCCGGTTTTCCCTTCGAGGAAACACCCGATCAAGCGCAGGCGATCGAGCAAGTCATCGGCGACCTCGGCAGCGAGAAGCCGATGGATCGGGTGGTCTGCGGAGACGTCGGCTTCGGCAAGACCGAAGTCGCCTTGCGTGCCGCGTTCGTCGCCGTGCAAGCGGGCAAACAGGTCGTCGTGCTGGTGCCGACCACATTGCTGGCGCAACAGCACTATCAAAGCTTCGCTGATCGATTTGCGGATTGGCCCGTGCGCATCGAGGCACTCTCGCGCTTCCGCAGCAAGAAGGATGTCGATCAGGTATTGGAAGGGTTGGAAGCCGGCACGATCGACATCGTGGTCGGCACGCATCGCCTGCTGCAGACCGGCGTGCGCTTCAAGCGATTGGGCCTCGTCATCATCGATGAAGAACATCGCTTCGGCGTGAAAGACAAGGAGCGCCTCAAGAACCTCCGCGCCGAGGTGCACGTGCTCACGCTGACTGCGACGCCGATTCCGCGTACGCTCAACATGGCGCTGGGCGGACTACGCGAGTTGTCGCTGATCACGACTCCACCGGCATCGCGCTTGTCGATCAAGACGTTCGTATCGCCACAGGACACCGCTACGGTACGCGAGGCCTGTCTGCGCGAAATCCGTCGTGGCGGCCAGATCTACTACGTGCACAACAGCGTGGAAACCATCGAGCGCACCGCACGCGAGTTGGTTGAGCTCGTACCCGAAGCGCGCATCGCGATCGGCCATGGACAGATGCGCGAGCGCGAGCTCGAACAAGTCATGCTCGATTTCTATCACCAGCGCTGCAACGTGCTCGTCTGCACGACCATCGTGGAAAGCGGCATCGACGTGCCATCCGCAAATACGATCATCATCGATCGCGCGGACAAGTTCGGGCTGGCGCAGTTGCATCAGCTGCGAGGACGCGTGGGCCGCTCGCATCACCAGGCGTATGCGTATCTGCTCACACCGCCACGCAGCGCGATGACCACCGATGCGCAGAAGCGTCTGGAAGCGATCGAATCACTCGAAGATCTCGGCGCAGGCTTCACGCTGGCAACTCACGACCTGGAGATTCGCGGCGCCGGCGAGTTGCTCGGCGAGGAACAAAGCGGTCAGATTCAGGAAATCGGTTTCGCGCTCTACATGGAAATGCTGGAGCGAGCCGTCGCAGCCCTGAAATCAGGCAAGACGCCGCAGCTGGACGAACCCATGTACCAGGGACCGGAACTGGATCTGCATGTGGCCGCGCTATTCCCCGAGGATTATCTTCCCGACGTGCATACACGCCTGGTTCTGTACAAGCGCATCGCGGCGGCGCGGGATGCGGACGCTCTGCGAGAGCTGCAGGTGGAAATGATCGATCGCTTCGGGCTTCTGCCAAACGTTGCGAAGAACGTGTTTCGTCTCGCGGAGCTGAAGCTCACCGCGCGCAACCTGGGGATCCGCAAGCTCGACTTCGGCGCAGGCGGCGGTTCGATTACCTTCGACAAAGAGACGCGCGTCGATCCGGGCACGCTGATTTTCTATGTGCAGGCGAACCCGCGCACGTATCGCTTCGATGGCCCAACCAAGCTGCGAATCACGTTACCCATGGAACAGGACGAGCAGCGTTTCGTGGCAGCCGAGAAGCTGCTGGAAACACTCGGCAGGCCTGCGCCTGCCGAACCGGCGAAGCCTGCCAAGGCGGCTGACAAGCGGGCTCGGCGTTGAGCGCTGTGACGCTGGTACACTAAGTCAATCAATCAACCCCGTTCGTCCTGAGCCTGTCGAAGGACTCTTGCAGCACTTCGACAAGCTCAGTGCGAAGGGAAAGACTTACGGACGTTCGATGCGAAACCGACTCAGCGCCTCCTTGCGCCTGCGCGCCGGCATGCTCTTCATGGCCGTGCTCCTCGTGCCCACCTTCTCCACGGCACAGGCACCCGTTCCCGCAACTTACGACGTCGAGCTCGTCATCTTCCGCAACCTCGGTGGCAGCACGCCGGAGCAGTGGTCGATCAACAATCCCGTGACCGAATCCAGCGCCGATGCCGAAGCACCGGACCCGTCCGCCGCTGAAGCACCGTTCCCGAAGCTGCCCGCAGATCGTTTGCAGCTGAACGCCATTTACGACCAATTGAAGCGCAGCCGCGCCTACCAGCCGCTGGCACATCTCGGCTGGACGCAACCCGCGACAGATCGCGCCAGCGCGCACTACGTGTCGCTGAATGCGTTGGGATTGGACAATGGGGTGTCCGGACGTGCTGCGCTGGCGCGCGGACGCTATCTACATCTCACTTTGGATTTGGCCCTGCAGATCCCGGGCGATGACACACGTTACGTGCTCAAACAGACGCGTCGCATGCGGAGCACGGAGATGCATTACATCGATCATCCACGCTTCGGGGTCGTGGCGCTGATCACGCCGACGAAGGAAGGCTAGGAAGGCGTTGCGGCGTTGGGCGCTGACCTAATCGCCTATCGCCCAATCACCCCTCGCTCAGGTCCTGCGCAACGACCTGATTGCGACCGCGATCCTTCGCTTCGCGCAGCGCTTTCAAACCCGCCTCGAACAACTCCGCCGGTTGCGCAGTCTGCGGCGGAATCCACGAGACGACTCCCGCACTCGCCGTCACGAAGCGCGAGATCGACGAACGCGGGTGATGGATGGCGAGATCGCGCACACGCGTCAGTACCTGTTCGGCAAGCTTCGTCGCCTGAGCCAGCTCGACATTGGTCGTCATTGCCGCGATC
Source organism: Steroidobacteraceae bacterium (assembly GCA_040513115.1). Taxonomy (GTDB): domain Bacteria; phylum Pseudomonadota; class Gammaproteobacteria; order Steroidobacterales; family Steroidobacteraceae; genus DATELY01. Next base: position 3,149 of record JBEVDW010000015.1, read on the forward strand.
TGATCTTCATCGAACCGTCCGCAGAGATCGCTTGCGCGACGGAAGCTGCTGCACACGGCACGCGCGACGCGGCGGAACGATTGATCGGAGCCGGCCCGACCGAACACATCGCGATACTGCATGAAGCAATCGAGGTCGAAGACCAGGAAATTGAGACGGCGGGATTCGCGCTGTGCGAGCGCCCAGTCCCGCTTCACCAGCTCTTCGAAATACGGCCGGCGCAGCAGACCCGTGAGCTTGTCGTCACGCAGATAGGCCATCATGGTCTGCGTGCTCATCATCGGATCGGGCTTCTCGCCGCGTGCATCGCCCTGCGAACGGTCGGCGACGTCGCGATGGAAGCTCGCGAAGTGAGTCAGCTTGCCCGAGCCGTTACGGATCGGAAACAGTTGCACCTCGTTGAAGAACTGACCCCCATCCCGGCGGTAGTTGCGTATGACGGCCGTACAGCTCTGTCCCGCCTGTAGCGCAGCGCGAATGCGGGCAAGCCCTTCCTGATCGTGGTCCTCACGCGCCAGCACGCGCGGGCTCTGGCCCAGGAAGTCGGCAGCGCCATAGCCGGTCAACTGCTCCATAGCCGCATTCACGAACACGACGCGCCAGTCGCCTTCGTGCGGCTCGCAGATCAGCACGCCCGCTGGAGCGGAGGCCAGTACCGTCTGCAGTATTTTGAAGTCGAGGCTCATACGTTTCGTCTGCTGCGCTGCGAAGCCTTCAAAGGCCCTTCTGGACTTCAGGGATCCAGGCTCAGGGCCGGGGGCTCCAGGCAGTCACGAACCGCCTTCTCGCATTCACGCCATTGAGTTGAACTCAGCAATTCCCCGCGTGTTGGCCCGATTCGGCCGTGCAAACGCACGAGGCGTACCTGGCTGACAGGATCGGCGCTGTTTTCGAAACCGTCGATGACGTGGAGCACACCTTTGCGATTGTTACAGAGCGGCAGCATGTCGCAGCCCGCATTCCATGCGGCCCGAACGCGCTCCAGCGGGCCGCCCGCGTAGTTGGCACCTTCCATGTTCAGGTCATCAGAGAAAATCGCACCCGAAAATCCGAGTCGGCCCCGTAACTCATCCTGGAGCCAGCGCCGGGACATGCTTGCCGGATGGCTATCCACGTCTTCATAGACGACATGGGCCGCCATGACGGCAGGAAGGCCGTTGGCGATGAGCCGTTCATAGGGATAGAGGTCATCGGCCATGTCGACGGCCGGGCGCCGGTCCACGGGCAAGGCCAGATGCGAATCCGCGACGACGGCACCATGCCCCGGGAAGTGCTTGCCCGTCGCCACCATGCCTGCCTCCTTCATGCCGCTGATGAAGGCCAGCGCGAGATCGGCGACGACGTGCGGATCGCGATGGAAAGCGCGATCGCCGATGACGCTGCTGATACCGTAGTCGAGATCGACGCAGGGTGCAAAGCTGAGATCGATCCCAACGGCCAGCAGCTCTGCCGCCATCAACCAACCACATTGTTTCGCCAGTTGCTTGCCCGCCTGCTTGTCGAGCTCATAGCGACGGCCGATCAAACGCATCGACGGCAGCACCGTGAAGTCCTTCCGGAAGCGCTGCACGCGACCGCCTTCGTGATCGACGGTGATCAAGAGCGGTGGATTGCGCAGCCCGCGAACCTCGCGCACGAGATCGGTGAGCTGATGAATGTTGTCGAAGTTGCGAGTGAACAGGATCATCCCGCCCACGAGCGGATGACGAAACAGCTCGCGATCCTCTGCCGTGAGCATCTTGCCTTCGATGTCGATGAGAAGCGGACCGAGGGTCATGGGTTGGGGAGGTCAACCGGCCAGCTGGTCAACTGGCTGGTTGGAGAAGCAATGATGAAGATAAGGTTTGCCACTGTCGTTTGGTAAACGGCGCGAAATCTCTCTCTGGCCAGCTAGCCAGTTGACCAGCTAGCCGATTGACCTCTCGAACACAGCGACCGACTCCACATGCGCCGTGTGGGGGAACATGTCCATCACACCGGCAGCTTTCAATACGTAGCTGTGCTCCTGAACCAGGATGCCCGCGTCACGCGCAAGGCTGCCGGGATGGCAGGAAATATACACGACACGTTTCGCCCCCGAGCGCGCAATCACCGGCAACACCTCGCGCGCGCCGGTGCGTGGCGGATCCAGCAGCACCTTGTCGTAGGCTTGCATGGCCCAGGGTGCCTGCTCGGGCTGATCCGCGAGATTGGCCGCGATGAAGGTGACATTCGCGAACTGTTGCCGCTCAGCGTTAGAACGCGCGCGCGCGATGAGACCGGCGTCGCCTTCCACACCCGTCACGTGTGCAGAACGGCGCGCCAATGGCAGCGAAAAATTGCCAAGCCCGCAGAAGAGATCCAGTACGCGCTCATCGTTCGATGGCGCCAACAGCTCGATGGCACGCGAGATCATTGCGCGGTTCAGGCTCGCATTCACTTGCACGAAGTCGTTGGGCTGGAAGTCGAAGCTCACATCGAACTCGGGCAGCTCATAGGTGAGTGGCGTTTGCGGACCGGCGATGTAGGCGATCGTGTCATA
>JBEVDW010000016.1:0-10193 GCA_040513115.1 Steroidobacteraceae bacterium
GAACCGTGCTGCCGATAAGCACATGGTCCGGTAGAGCCCGGCACGCCACTGACTGAGCCAATTGGGGTCGCCGGGCTTATCCCGGCAGAGATCCGCGGCGGCAGTCGTAGGATCCTTGAGCTCGAGCGGAATCGCCTCAAGCCACCGCGGCGCGGAGCCGAGCACGGTCATTGATTCGGATTTGAGCGGCGGCGAACTCGAGGGCGGCGGCTGCGCCGCGACACCGCTGACGACCACATTCGGTGCGAACAGAGCCGCTGCGAGCAGCCACGCCCACTTCGAATAAATGCCATCCATGCGCCGCATTGGCAACCCTCCTCTGCGGCTTTGGGCATTGGATGGAGTGCTTCCAAACTTGGAGAAGTCGGGCGTCGTCTGCGCGGCGACAACGATAGGTCTGCTAGCAGAGGATTCTGTCGTGGGTCATGAGCGACCGACATCGAAGAATCTCCACACTTGCAGTGTAGGTCTCCCGCCGTCTGTTCGATGGCGTACACATAACGTACGCCTCAAGCCTAAGTTCGACTGCGCACCGATCTTTAGGCCCGCCGCCGAAGCGCCGTCGACCGGGAGCGACAACCTATGACGGATCCTACCCTGGTGGCGATGACGTTCCAGCCCTGAGCATGGAAGTGGCGTGCGGTATCGCGGCCGTAGCCGGACGAGCAAGGCGCAGTGGCTGCCCGGACGTCCGTTTGCTCGGTGGCTGTTTCGTTTTCGACTCGCCTGGATAGCGCAGCCATGCGAGTTCATGGATGGCTCTTCAAAACGGAGCGACGATGGGGTTCCTCAGCTCATTTCACTGGTTCTTAGTCTGTAACCGATGCCAGCTTCCGTCAGGATGTACTGCCAACGTGGCGGGTTGGGCTCGAGCTTTTGTCTCAGGTTCTTGAGACAGACACGCAGACTAGCCGTGTCGCCCAGGCGATCGGGGCCCCACACTTCTCGAATAAGGTGAGTTTGTGTGACGATCATCCCGGCTTGCCGGGCGAGGCATTGAAGCACTCGATATTCCAAAGGCGTGAGGTGCAAAGGTCCGCTGGCGCTCTTGGCTTCTCTGCGGACCGTGTCCACCTCGATATCGCCGAATTTCAGAATCGACGACTGTTCACCGCCACGATTGATTCGCCGCAGCGCTGCCCGTACTCGCGCAATCAACTCCGGCGCGCTGAAGGGTTTGGTGACGTAGTCATCGGCACCTGCGTCAAATGCGGCAATCTTTTGCTCTTCCTGTGTGCGCGCTGAGAGGACGATGATCGGCATCGATGACCATTGCCGAGTTCGCGAAATGATTGCTTTGCCATCGCCATCCGGAAGACCAAGATCCACGAGCATCAGATCAGGCTTATGGCTGCGGGCTTCGATCTCGCCCCGCGCTGCCGTACTCGCTTCGATGACACGGTAATTCTTCGATTGCAACAGGACTCGCAGGACGTTGCGTATGCCGGCATCGTCCTCGATCACCAGTATCTGGTGCATCGCCTGCGTCACGACGGCGCCTCCGTTTCTTTCAGCTGCTGCGCCGGCAGCGAGAACTGGAAGCGCGCGCCACCGCCCGCGCGCGTACTGGCGCGGAGTTCTCCTTCATGTGCTCGCACGATGGCCCGGCAGATTGCAAGCCCCAAGCCTGCGCCAACAACGCTACCCTCGGGATGGCCGCGTTGAAACTTATTGAAGATGAGCTCCGGATCTCCGCGAGGCAGCCCAGGACCGGCGTCCTCGACGGTGATCAGTACATGATCGTCGCTCGATTCGGCTTTGAGAGTGACGGGTGTTCCTGCGGGTGTGTACTTTGCGGCGTTGTCCAGCAGGTTGACCAGCACCTGTACGATGAGGCCTGAATCGACAAACACCGCGGGTAGATCGTAGGGTATGTCCAGCTCCACAGCGTGGTTCTGCATTCGTGATTCCACTCGAGCGAGTGCAGCACCGACGAGCTCCTCGACGGCGTCCCATTCTCTGTTCAAGTGGATCTTGCCGGACTCGAGGCGCATCAGCTGCAACACATTCGAAACCATGTCCGCCAGGTCGCGGGCAGTCGTTTCGATCGATCGCGCCAATTCCTCTCGCTGCGTCTCCGTCAGTCCGCTGCCGTGATCGGCGATGGTACTTCCCGCACCGGCGATGACCGCTAGCGGTGTTCTCAGATCGTGCGAGATCGAGGCAAGCAATGTGTTGCGCAAGCTTTCCGTTTCGACCGCCACGCGAGCTTGCTCTGCATGTTCTGCCAGCCTGGCACGCTCCAAAGCCAGCCCGAGCTGACCGGAGAACGTATCCAGCAGATGGCGTTGTTCAGGCAGGAGTACGCGACGGCGATTCGACGGCAGGACGGCGAGCACACCGAACCTCTGCTGTGCGTCACCCAACGGAAGGTAGAGGGCAGGAGCCGCCGGCAACGTATCGGAACCGAGACCTGCGCGTTTGCCGTGATCGATGACCCATTGCGCGATGGACAGATCGGCATCGCGGAATGACTGGTCCAGCGGCGGTTCGCGAGGGTGCTGCAAGCGGCCGAACTCATCCGGGAGAAGAACCACGGCTCGACAACCGAACACCTCGGCCACATGCCGAACCGCAACGGCCGCCATACTGGACACGCCACGCGTTGCGGCAAGCTCGCGGCTCATCGCATAGAGCAAGGCCGTCCGCCGCTCACGCGCGCCGGCCACGCGCGTTTGTTGTCGCACCGTCGCCATGAGATTTGCGATGAGAATGGTCACGGTCAGCATCACGGCGAAGGTCACCACGTACTGTGCATCCGCCACGGAGAACGTGAAGCGAGGTGGAACGAAGCAGAAGTCGAACGCCATCACGTTGGCGATGGCTGCGATCACTGCGGGTCCACGGCCGAACTTCACTCCCGCGATGGCAGAACCCAATACATATGCCATCACGATATTGGCAAGCTCGAAGTGCGGATACATGACAAACGCGATGGCGGTACAAACGCCAGTGGTCGCGAGCGCCCAGGCATAGCGATCCCAATGCACAGGCGTTTGGGCATCACGCTCGCCAGGAACAGTTGGATCTGCAGAGGACGGGCGAATCTGCTCCGTTGCGCCGACTGTGATGACGTCGAAACCTCGTGCTTTGCGAACGAGGTCAAGCGTCGTAGAGGGTCTGAGCCACGCACGCACGCCGAGGTGTTTCGGTGTGCCAATCACAATACGCGTGGCTTTCCGGGTATTGGCGTATTCAAGCAGCGCCTGGGAAGCGGAAGGTCCGTCGATCGTGACGGTTTCGGCTCCGAGAGATTCGGCAAGCCGTAGCAGGTCGACGCGGCGGTTGCGCTCAGCCTCGGGCAGCCGCAACAAGCTGGGTGTCTCGACGTAGACCACAGACCACTGCGCATCGAGCGCATCGGCCAGGCGCTTTGCGGCGCGGATCACCTGTTCCGCCTGATCGTCCGGTCCTACGGCGGCGAGGATGCGATCCCGCGCCATCCAGGCTCGGGAGGTTCGGTCCATCAGCGCTGATGCCTGCGCTGTCGCATCGACGCGATCCGCCATGCGCCGCAGTGCAAGCTCACGCAGCGCGATCAGATTGGATTTGCGAAAGAAGCGTTCGACTGCTGTTGCAACTTGCTCGGGCACATAGACCTTGCCCGCCTGGAGGCGGGTGATCAGATCGTCCGGAGGCAGATCGATCAGCTCGACTTCATCCGCGTCATCGAAGATGCGATCGGGAATGGTCTCGCGCTGACGAACGCCGGTGATCTGGGCGACCAGATCGTTGAGGCTCTCGATATGCTGGACATTCAAAGTCGTCCACACGTGGATGCCTTGCTCCAAGAGCTCCTCGATGTCTTGCCAGCGCTTCGCATGACGGGGCTGAGGATCACCGTCGATCAGATTGGAATGTGCAAGCTCGTCGACCACCAGGATGGCGGGTCGACGCTTCAAACCCGCATCCAGATCGAACTCACGGCGCGTCGTGCCCTTGTACGTGACCGCGAGTGGCGGCAAGAGCTCCATGCCGTCCATGAGCTTCTCGGTCTCGATTCGTCCGTGCGGCTCGACGTAGCCGATCACGATGTCCACGCTGCTCGCACTGAGCGCACGGGCTGCTTCGAGCATCGAATACGTCTTCCCCACACCGGCACTCGCGCCAAAGAAGATCTTCAGCTTGCCCCGCCGCGCCCTGGCTTCCTCTGCCTTGACGGATGCGAGTAATTGATCCGGATCTGGGCGTCGATCAATCATCGAGAGGCTTGGGCGTCCAGGGAAAGATTGAGCTGCAGTACATTGACACGTGGTTCACCGAGAAAACCGAATGTACGTCCGGCCGTAGCCTGCCGAACCAAATTTCGCACGAACTGTTCGGACAAGGCTCTCTCCCTCGCTACCCGAGCGACCTGATAATCAGCCGCTGCCAGTGAGATGTGCGGGTCGAGTCCGCTGGCTGAGCTCGTCACCAGATCCACGGGTATCGCCTTCGTGTTCTGCGGGTCGGCGGCTTGCAGCGCCGCAATCCGCTCCTTCACCGCCGTCTGCAATGCTGGATGCAGCGGCCCCTGATTCGAGCCACTGGATGCACCGGCATCGTAGGGCTGAGGACCCGTTGCAGAGGGACGGCTCCAGAAATACCTGGGACTCGTGAAAGGTTGTCCGAGTAGCCCCGAGCCGCGCACGACGTCTCCGGATAGAACCAAGCTGCCATTGGCCTGGCGAGGGAACACCACTTGTCCAATCCCCGTCACCAGAATCGGATACGCGATGCCGGTCAAGAGGGTCAACGCTGCGAAGATCACCAGCACGGGACGTAGCTCGCTCATTGTGTGTCCTCAAGCGGCCCCCACGGCGACGAGGGCGAGGTCGATGATCTTGATGCCGGCAAAGGGCAGGGCGATGCCGCCGAGACCGTAGATCAATAGATTGCGTCGCAATAGCACCGCCGCCGATGCGGCACGGGTCTTCACGCCGCGCAAGGCCAGCGGCACGAGCATCGGAATGACCGCTGCGTTGAATATGACTGCGGAGAGAATCGCGCTCTGCGGCGTGGCGAGGTGCATGATGTTCAAAGCATCCAGAGCGGGATACGTTGCGGCGAAAGCGGCAGGAATGATGGCGAAGTACTTGGATACATCGTTGGCAATCGAAAATGTCGTGAGCGCACCGCGTGTCACCAACATCTGTTTACCCACATCAACGATCTCGATGAGCTTGGTCGGATTGGAATCGAGATCGACCATGTTGCCGGCTTCCTTCGCCGCCTGTGTACCTGTGTTCATGGCTACTGCAACATCCGCCTGCGCAAGCGCCGGGGCATCGTTGGTACCGTCACCACACATCGCGACGAGTCGGCCTTCGGCCTGATGATTGCGGATCAACTCGAGTTTCTTCTCGGGCGTGGCTTCGGCGAGGAAATCATCGACACCTGCCTCGGCTGCAATCGCTGCGGCCGTCAACCGATTGTCGCCCGTGACCATGATGGTCTTGATGCCCATCTGCCTGAGCTCCGCGAAGCGCTCGCGGATCCCGCCTTTGACGATATCGCGCAGGTCCACGACGCCCAGGGCTTTGCGGCCATCAGCAACGACGATGGGAGTTGCGCCGGTACGGGCGATCGAATCGACGGTGTCGTTGATCTTGCCGGGCCACGTGCCGCCCTGCTCCTCGATGAAACGGCGTATGGCATCGGCCGCGCCTTTGCGCAGCCGACGGCCTTCGATGTCTACGCCGCTCATTCGCGTCTGCGCGGAGAACTTGTGGAACGTATGGGTGGTCGCCGCCAAATCGCGCCCGCGTAATTGAAAGCGCTGCTTGGCCAGGACGACGATCGAGCGTCCTTCCGGCGTTTCATCGGACAGCGACGCGAGCTGAGCCGCGTCGGCGAGATCGTGCTCGCTCACGCCGGGTGCCGGGATGAATGCGTGCGCCTGTCGGTCGCCCAGAGTGATGGTTCCGGTCTTGTCGAGGAGAAGCACGTCGACATCGCCTGCGGCTTCGACTGCACGGCCGGATGAGGCGATGACGTTCGCCCGCACCATGCGATCCATGCCCGCGATGCCGATTGCCGACAACAAGGCACCGATCGTCGTTGGAATCAGGCACACCAACAGTGCGATCAGCACCGTGAGGGAGATCACCGAGCCTTGTCCCACAGCCGTGACGGCGTACTGAGAGAACGGCGCCAGCGTGGCGGTGGCCAACAGGAAGACGAGTGTCATCATGGCGAGCAGAATGGAGAGCGCGATCTCGTTGGGTGTCCTGCCGCGCTTCGCACCTTCGACCATGGCGATCATGCGATCCAGAAATCCTTCACCCTGCTTGCTGGTCACACGCACCACGATGCGATCGGACAGAACGCGTGTGCCGCCCGTAACCGAGGAGAAATCGCCTCCTGCTTCGCGCAAGACCGGCGCGGATTCGCCGGTGACTGCGCTCTCGTTCACCGAAGCGATTCCTTCGATGATCTCGCCGTCTGCCGGAATGATGTCATTGACTTCGACGACGACGAGATCGCCTTTGAGTAACTTGGAGGCATCGACGAGCTCATAACGGGTCGACGGGTGTGCGGCGACCAGCTTCTTCGCCTGTACCTGACGCCGCAGCGAACGCAACGACGCCGCTTGTGCTTTGCCACGGCCCTCGGCGACGGCTTCGGCGAAATTGGCGAACAGAACCGTCAACCACAGCCAGAGTGCAACAGCGATGATGAAATTCGGTGAGCCCTCACCTGGAAAGTGCCCCAACGCCGCGCCCACGCCGATGGCGGTCGTGAACCAACTGCCGGCGTACACGACGAACATGACTGGGTTTCGTACCTGCAGCCGTGGATCGAGCTTGCGAAAAGCCGCGCTGATGGCCCCGCGCACAATCGCAACAGTCACATAGGGAGACTTGCCAGCTCCGGGCGCGTAGGGGACAGCCTCACCCGTGCTGCGTTCAGGAATCACTTCTTTCGTTCGAGCGTGCATGGGAGTCAATCCAGGGCCATGAGCTGCAGGTGTTCCACGATCGGACCCAGTGCCAGTGCGGGGACAAACGTCAACGCACCCACCATCAGCACGACACCGACGAGCATCGTGATGAAGAGCGGCGTATGGGTGGGCAGCGTGCCTGCCGTGACCGCCATGGATTTCTTTGCCGCAAGGGTTCCTGCGATCGCCAGGACCGGAATCATCAGCCAGTACCGCGACGCCCACATCGCGATTCCGAGCGCGATGTTGAAGAACGGCGTGTTGGCCGAGAGGCCTGCAAAGGCACTGCCGTTGTTGTTGCCGGCAGATGAGAACGCATAGAGGATCTCGGAGAAACCGTGAACGCCTGGATTGGCAATGCTGCTGACGGCCGTGGGCATCACGCACGCGATGGCTGTACCAATCAAGACGATCGAGGGCGGCACGAGCAACACGATCGAAGCCATCTTGACCTCGAAAGCCTCGATCTTCTTGCCCAGATACTCGGGTGTTCGTCCCACCATCAATCCGGCAATGAACACGGCGATGAATGCAAACATCAACATGCCGTAGAGGCCGCTTCCGACGCCGCCGAACACGACCTCCCCGAGCTGCATGAGCCACATCGGAACGAGCCCGCCCAGTGGAGTGAACGAATCGTGCATGGCATTGACCGAGCCGTTCGAGGCGGCTGTGGTAGCCGTCGCCCTCAGCGTCGAGTTCGCTATACCGAAGCGGACGTCCTTGCCTTCGATGTTCCCTCCTGGCTGCAGGACGTGTGCGCTCTGGTCGATCGGCAGTGAATCGAACCGTGGATTGCCGCGTTGCTCGACGACGTACAGGCCCAGCATCAACGGCACGAAGATCACGAACATCGCAATCAACACTGCACGACCCTGTCGCTTGTCCCTGACCATGTGACCGAAGGTAATGCACAACGCTGCGGGAATGATCAGGATGGCAAGCACTTCAAGAAAGTTGCTCAGGGGTGTCGGGTTCTCGAATGGATGTGCCGAGTTCACGTTGAAGAAGCCGCCCCCATTCGTGCCGAGCTGCTTGATTGCGATCTGACTGGCGGCAGGTCCCAGGGGAATCGTCTGCTCTGTGATCTTCTCCGTCCTGGTGACGGGTTGTCCTGCGCTGTCCAGCAGCGGTACGCCGTCACCGTTCTTGATCGGTGTCTGGAGCGTGATCGGCTCGACGAGATGGACTTTTCCGTATGCCGAGAAACTCTGCACGACGCCTTGCGAAATCAGGCTGAGAGCCAGGATCACTGATAGCGGCAACAGGATGTACAGAGTGCTGCGCGTCAGATCGACGTAGAAGTTGCCGATCTCAGCAGTCTTCTTGCGCGCGAAGCCGCGAATGAGCGCCACCAGCACCGCCATGCCCGAAGCCGCCGACAGGAAGTTCTGCACGCTCAGCCCGAGCATCTGTGTGAGATAGCTCAGCGTCGCTTCTCCCGCATAGCCCTGCCAGTTCGTGTTCGTGGCAAAGCTCACGGCCGTGTTGAACGCGGAATCCGCGCTCACGGCGGCGAAGCCTTGAGGATTCAGTGGCAGAACGCCTTGCAGACGTTGCAAGAGATATACGAGCAGGAAACCGGCGACATTGACGAGCAGGAGGGCACATGCATAGCGTTTCCAATCCATCTCCGCAGATGAATCCATGCCGGCGAGTCGATACAGCAGCCGTTCCATCGGCTCCAGCACGGGCGATAGGACAGTGCGCTCGCCTTCGTAAACCCGAGCCATGAACGATCCGAGCGGTCTTGCAAGGGCAGCCACCACTACGCAGTAGAGAGCCATCTGGAACAGGCCCAGCGTGTTCATTGGAAGCGCTCCGGAAACAGCAACGCAAAGACGAGGTAGATTCCAAGTCCCACTGCGAGCAGGAGACCGATCCAGCTCATGACGGTCATGCGCGTGACTCCAGTGCAGCAATCAGGCGGTACAACAACCACGTGGTTGTGAAGAGCAGCAGCGTGATGAGCGCAATCCAAACTTCCATGAGTGCGTCCGGAAATGGTTGACGCCGCGAAGCTAAACGAGGCTGTGTAAACGTGCTGTGAGCTTATGTGCGACGGCATTCTCGGTCGCGAAAGGCGTGCAACCGAGGCTGGTAGCCGAAAACTCACATGTTGCTCACGCGGGCTTGCCTATGCTTCCAGCATTCACTCTGTGTTTGAGGTGTCGGCAGTTCGACGTGGCGCCGAAGTATTCAAGTGAGTATCGCTGCACCGATTACGATCCCGCGGAAGCGGCTGATGGATTACCTCCCCAGCGGCATTCGCGGCCCCGCCATTGCGGCGCTGGGCGTCGTCTTTGGGGACATCGGCACGAGCCCCTTGTATGCCTTCCGCAGCTGCTTTTCCGGACAGACCGGCATCGGGCCGACACAGGCGAATGTATTCGGCTTGCTGTCGCTGATCTTCTGGGCGCTCATCCTCGTAATCTCCGTCAAGTACGTCGCGATCATGCTGCGGTGGGACAATCGTGGTGAAGGCGGCGTGCTCGCACTGAGTACCCTCCTTGGCGGTCTTACTCGCAACTGGCACTTGTGGACGCCGATCGCCACGATGGGTGTGCTCGGCGCAGCGTTTTTCTTCGGAGACGGCTTCCTGACGCCGGCGATCTCCGTTTTGAGTGCAGTTGAAGGGTTGGTCGTTGCGACTCCGGATCTCGAGCGGTTCGTAGTCCCGATCACCATCGCAATTCTCGTCTTCCTGTTTCTTGCGCAGAAGCAGGGTACGGGAGCCGTCGGCCGGATTTTTGGTCCCATCATCGTGACGTGGTTCGTGGTGATTGCCGTGCTCGGCGTCGCGCAGATTGTTCGCCATCCGACTGTGCTCGAAGCGCTCAATCCGTACTTCGCAATCAGCTTCTTTGCGCAACACGGTGTGCACGCGTTCGTCGCGCTCTCTGCGGTGTTCCTTGCCGTCACTGGCGGCGAAGCGCTCTATGCAGACATGGGACATTTCGGTGCCGCGCCGATCCGGTCCGCCTGGTTCCAACTCGTGTTGCCGGCACTGACGCTCAACTACCTCGGACAAGGCGCTCTCGTGCTCGACAACCCCGCGGCTATTCAGAATCCGTTCTATCTGTTGGCGCCCGCGTGGCTGTTGCCAGCCCTTATCGTTCTTGCGACTGCGGCAACAATCATTGCATCTCAGGCAGTGATCGCGGGCGTGTTCTCCGTGACCTCACAAGCGCTTCACCTGGGTTATCTCCCGCGCGTGCGCATCCAACATTCTTCCGCCAAGGAGATGGGTCAGGTCTATGTGCCGAGCATC
>JBEVDW010000017.1:0-3000 GCA_040513115.1 Steroidobacteraceae bacterium
ATGAGGCGGCGAGCGTCGAATTCGGCCGTGCTCAGCACCGCCGCCGCCGCCTTCCCGCCTCGGCGCAGCCATGCAAAAAATTCGCATCCGGTTGCTGGGGTGATTCGGTCGACCAGCCAATCGGTTTCTCGAAGACGCGCAAGCTCCAACAGCAGCAGCTCGAAGCTGGCTGGAGTGAATTGCCACGCGTGCGTATCGACGTAGGGAGATGCCGGATCCTCGCTCACGCTTGCACACATGGCTGCCGCCTCTTCAATCGAGTGGGAAAAACAGAACTCGCGCACAGGGCTCTGACCCCAGGCAATGGCTCCGCCGTTCGTGACCGCATATGCATGATGATTGAATACCTGACGGCGCATATGCCGACTGCGCCGCGAGGCGTGCGCGTCCAGTACATCGCCCGTAATCGCCAGTGGGCGGAAATAGTCGAAACAATACCGCTTGTCCGGCACGGCAAGAATCACGATGCCGCTCTCAGCCAGCAGTGTCGCTGCGGCGTCCAGAAACCCGACGAGATCGGTGGTGTGTTCGATGACGTGGCTCGCGATCAAGGCATCGAACGTCCCGTGAAGGCCCGATGGCACCGCATCAGCTATCGACCCTGTTGTCCAGACGAAGTCCACTTCTTCTATCCGGTTGACGTCCACACCTGGGTGGCCGCGGTACTTGTCGATGAGCTCGCCCCGCGTTGCATGATCGACAGTGATTGTGTTCCAGCCGTTCCCTTTCGGTGCGATTGGATTGTAGCTTGGGCCAACCTCGACGATGCGCGCTGACCGATCCAGGGTTCCAAGAAGCATTTCGACCCGACTCATGGCTGCGGGCGGATTGACCGGCGGCTTCTTGAATGAGAGCCACGTCTTTTGTCTTCGCGGGGGAAAGGCCGGTTCGAAATAGGCCGCCGAAAGCGAACAGTTTGGATTGTAATGAGGATAGTTGTCGAGCACCGCTCCCCAACGCTGCCGTAGGTATTCCGCGTCCAGTTGCAACCGCGCCGCACGATCTCCGTCCGCGTCGACGCCACGCGTTGCCGACTCAAAGTGATAAAGCTGCGCGTGGGGAGTCCAAACGACAGCATACCCGCGTTCACCGATGCGCAGGCAGAGGTCCACGTCATTGAAGGCGACGGGAAGGTTGACTTCGTCCATGCCACCGACTTCAAGATAAATCGACCGACGCAGCGCCATGCACGCCGCGGTCACTGCCGAAACCCTCCTGGTCAGCGCCAGAAACCCGAAGTATCCGGGTTCTTTCGCGGACGCCATGTGAAAGAAATGCCCAGCGCCATGGCCCACGCCGAGAATCACCCCGGCGTGCTGCACGCGTCCGTCAGCGTAGAGAAGCTTTGCACCGACCGCCCCGACTTCCGGCCGAAGAGCGTGTGCCACCATCTCCTCGAGCCATTGAGACGAGATCACATCCACATCGTTGTTCAGCAGAACGACGACTTCACCGCGAGCCTCACGCACGGCACAGTTATTCATGGCAGCGAAGTTGAACGGGCCCGGATACCGCACGATCCGCACGCGCGGATCCTGTGTGAGCCTGGAAAGCAGTGTAAACGTGTCGGGTTCCTTGCTGTCGTTGTCGACGATGATGAGTTCCAGCGGTTCGTAGTCGGTGCGTGCCAGGACGCCGTCGGCGCAGCGCGCGAGCAGATCCTGCTTGTCGCGAATTGGCACGATGAGGGACACGAGTGGCCGTTCCTTGGGAAGCGCATAGACGACTCGGGTGAAGGAGAGCGTCATCGGCGCGGGCTCCACGCGCGCATGAATCCCCCTGCGTTCCAGATGGTCGCAAATGGCACGCCGAGCGGCGACGACACACCGCTCCAGCGATGACTCTGAGAAAGAAGGTGACGCTGCCTCGCGTCTCCAGTGGTAGAGCACGGCCGGAACATGCCGGATGCGGTCTGCGGTGGTCACATCCGCCGCTCGGAGCATGAGGTCGTAGTCCTGGCTGCCCTCGTAGCCCAGGCGCAGTCTGCCGATCTGCTCCAGGAGAGATCGCCGGTACACCCCGAGGTGGCTGACCATGTTGTGACCAAGCATCAAGTCAGGGTCCCAGTCAGTCTTGAAATAGGGCCCCCACGGACGCCCTGCATCGTCGATATTGTCGGAATCCGAATAAATGACGTCTGCGTCGGGGTGGACATTCAGCTCGACGGCAATCTCGTACAGGGCCCGTTCAGAAAGCAGGTCGTCATGATCCAGCAGCGCGACAAATTCGCCGGTGGCGAGATCGATGGCCGAATTGGTTGCAGCGCAAATGTGTCCGTTCGTTTTCCGCGTCACGCACTTTATCCTCGAGTCGAGCGCCGCATATTCCCCAATCGTTCTCTTGACGTGTGACTCGGTCGAGGCGTCGTCGGCCAGGCACAGTTCCCAGTGCGGATAGCTCTGAAGACGGACCGACTCAATCATCTCTCGCAAATGTCTCTCTCGGGTGTTGTACACCGGCACCACGATCGAGATGAGAGGTCGCCACGCGAGCTCCGCGATGTGGGCACGAATGGCGTCACGATCGGCATCATTCAGCGTGTCGCAGACGCGCACCCATTGAGCATAGGCATCAGGGCGAATCGGCACCTGTGTCGCCAGTCGCTCACGAAGGCGCCGGGGAAGTTGGATGCTTGCAATCGACCAGCCGGCACGGAGCACGCGGCGTGCAAAACGGCTGGTTCGGGGAAAGCGCTCAACAGTCCAACGCAGGGGGCGGGTTGCACGCCAAATCGTGCTGCCTTCGATCGAGGCGGCCCGAGACGCATTCGCCGCGGCAGCTGCCTCCGCCATCGTGGCGCGATGTGCCGCCAGCCGGGCTGCCTCCGCAAGGCTCGCCGACTGAGCTTCCGCACTCACGACACGATCGTGGGCGTCGCGTCGAATCGCATTGACAGAGGACTCCGATTCGGCGTGGGTTTGCTCAGCTTGCAACCGCATTTCATTACAAGCCTGCTCGATCTGCATTTGCGCTTCAGCGCGCACTTGCTCCACCTGCGTC
>JBEVDW010000018.1:0-7362 GCA_040513115.1 Steroidobacteraceae bacterium
GCGCGACTGGGTTCGGAAGTCGTGCTGTGGGGAAATGAGTTGCCGGTGGAACGGATCGCCGCCTGCGCGAACACGATTCCGTATGAGCTCGTGTGCGGGCTGAGTCAGCGAGTGGCGGTGAGTTGGGAAGGCTAGTTGGCTAGCTGGTCAACTGGCTCGTTGGCCAGAGCACTCACCGCTCCGATTCTGGCCAGCCGTCCAGTTGACCAGCTAGCCTGTTGGCCTCTTCTCGTCCTCAGCTCTCGAAGAACCCCATCTTCACGCCCGCCAGCAGAATCACATCGTTGTCCTGCAACTTGCGGGCTTGCTCGCCGATGGGGGACCCGTTGACGTGGGGGTAGTCGCTGGGCTTGCCGCTGTCGACGTGCACGATGAAGTGACCGTCGGCACGGCGCGTGATCGCGGCGACCTGGACGCCGGGACGGCCGAGTGTCGTGAGCGCTTTGTTCAATTCGAGCTCGCGGCCGGCAAACGCGCCGCTCAATACCTGCAATTTGGCCTTCGGCAAGGCGACAGGCTGTTCGCCGCCCGCTCTCAGCGCCGCAGCCGGCGGAGCAGCAGGAGCGACTGCCGAGGCCTTCTTTGCAGCGGCCGCAGCGGCGGCCGAGCCCGCAGTAATCACCATCGTCTTTTCGAACTCATCCGCTTCGGTCTCGGAGCTCTGAGTCTCGACGAAGCGCAGCTGATGATGGCCGACGGTGATGACATCACCGTGCTGGAGTGCGTGTTTCTTGATGAGCTTGCCGTTGACGTACGTACCGTTCGTGCTGTTCAAATCCTCGAGGAAGGAGTCATTGAGGATGTTGATGATCAGCGAGTGATGACCACTGACGGCGGGGTTATCGATGCGGATGTCGTTGTCGGGCAGACGGCCGATCGTGTAACGCTCCTTGTTCATGTTGTACTCGGCCATCACCTGACCATCCAGGCTGAGGATCAACCGCGCCATATGCAAAGCCCCATTCGATTAGCCGAACCAACCCAGGATTTTATCGACCACACCCTTTTTGGCGGCGAAGGAGTCCACAACCTGCGCCAGAATAATGGAGACGTTATCGCGGCCGCCGTTGTCATTCGAAAGCTGAATCAACTGCTTAGCGACTGTTTCGAGGTTAGCACCAAAGGTACTTATAGTTAAGTGAATATCTTCGTCTTCGACCATGTCGGAGAGACCGTCCGAACAAAGTGCGTAGTAGTCACCCTTTTGTGCCGGCTGTTCGTGTACCTCGACATCGACGGTTGGCTCGACACCGAGTGCACGCGTGACGTAGTTCTTGTTGGTCGCCCGTTGTGCCTCGGCTTGGGAATAGAAGCCTCGGTCCACCAGCTCCTGCAGCAGCGAGTGATCCATCGTCATCTGCTCGAAGCGGTTGGCCCGTAGCCGATACATGCGCGAGTCGCCGACGTGGGCGATGGCCACCGTGTTGTCGAAGAACAGGCACGCGACGATCGTGGTGCCCATGCCTTCGCATTGCGGCTGGGTCTTGGCGGTCTGATAGATGATCTTGTTGGCTCGGGCGATGGCATCGCGCAACACGATGCTATGGCGTGACATGCCGGTCTCCGCATCGACCGTGTTCATGTCCTGGTGCTCCAGGGCTTCCTTGACCAGGCTCATCACGGTCTTGACCGCAATGCCGCTCGCGACTTCGCCCGCGTTGTAGCCACCCATGCCGTCGGCCAGCACGAACAGACCGATGTCCGCATCGACGCCGATCGTATCTTCGTTGTGTTCGCGCACGCGGCCGACATCGGTGAGGCCCACCGCGCGAATCTTGCCGCGCACGCTCATCGTGCCGACCCGCTCATGCGCCGCTGAGAGTTCGATGGGATCACCACTGGACGTCCTCGCTTTGAGCGCAGCTGCGGAGCGCGGCGGCCAGCTCGGCGCCGTTTTGGTAACGATCTTCGGGATTCTTGGCCAGGGTCCTATCGATGATACCCACGATGCAGGCTGGCAGGTCTGGCCGTGCAACGTTGATGGGTGCGTGCGGTTCGGTGGCTATTTTCTGCATCAGTCGTGGCATCGAATCGGCGCGGAAGGGCAGTTGACCTGTGAGCAGTTGATACAGGCTGACGCCGAGCGCGAACAGATCGGAGCGGCCGTCCAGGCTGCGGCCTTCCAATTGCTCGGGCGACATGAAAGAAGGCGTTCCCAGAACGATTCCTGTTTTGGTACGGCTAGCGTCCGTCAGGCGCGCAATCCCGAAATCCGTGATCTTCAGCTCATCGGCATCGGAATTGAACATTATATTAGCGGGTTTGATATCCCTATGAACCACGTTTTGCCGGTGCGCATAGTGCAGCGCATCCGCCACCCGAGCCGCGAGCATCATCACGTTTTTCGGGGGTAGCAGGCGTGCCGCGTCAGCAAAATGACTCAGGTGCTGGCCGCGTAAGTACTCCATTGCGATGTATGCGAGACCCTGATCCTCGCCCGCATCGTGCACCGTGACGATGGCCGGGTGATTCAAGCGGCCGGCCATTTCCGCCTCGCGGAAGAACCGGGCCCGGGCTTCAGCCAGGTCCTCTTCTTCGAACTCTTCGGCCAACGGGATGGCCTTGACGGCCACCACGCGATTGATCTTCGGATCGCGTCCCAGGTACACCACGCCCATTGCCCCCTTGCCCAACTCACGCTCGATCTCATAGCGGCCCAGCATGCGTTTCGGGGCTGCACGAGCCGGCGAGCGTTCCGGCGTGGGTGGCCAAGTCGTCGTAGCAGGGTCCAGCAGTGACGGTTCAGTCGCCAGGGCCGGTTCGGATGTCCTTTGCGGGGCCAGCTGTTTTTGATGCTCCGTCCCGCGGCGAATTACCTGAGCGCGGCGCGTGCGCAGGTCGCGGTAACCGGCGTCGTGCGTGCCAATGAACGAGTACACCGCCAATGCTTTTGGATACTGATGCCGCCGCTCGTAGTCCGAGCCCAGCGCATAGAGCAGGTCCATCGTCGTGGTGTCCATGGGGCAACGGCGGAACGTCTCGAAGGCAAGGTCGAGCTGGCCCTGACGGTGAAAGGTTTGCCCCAGAGAGCGCAAGTTGGCGTTGTCTTCGCGAGACTTCTTGGACCCTTTACCGGCAGCACCCCATACGACGCATCCAATCAAGCCGGCGATCAGCGCGCAGCTCGGCAGCATGAGCTGCAACCACAATCCCATCGCGGTCAGCACCACGAATTCCAGAATCAACAGAGCGCCGACGACCAGCACGACCGCGATGGCGGCTGTCGGCCGTCGCAGTCTTGGCAACGCGAAAGCCGCAAGCAGCATCATCGTCAGCGCTAGCGCCCACTCGATTGCGACACTCACAACCGTGTGTCGAAACGCCATGTGATCGATCAGGCTCGTCGCGGCCGCCGCCAGCACCAACGCTTCGTCCTGCCTGCCTAGTGATGTAGTCGCAGTGGCCGCAGTCGCCGTTGTGGTCGGTTCGATGAGCACCAGCGCATCGTGGAGCACGTCCATCGTTGCGCCATCGCCCTGGAGCACCTGGGCGTAGCTCACCGTCGCCACCTCGCTCGGTTGCATCGGATGCGACAGACTGGTGAGCTCTGCTTCGAGCGCAAAGCGATGCGTACCCAACGTGAGCGTTCTTTCATCCTCGAAGCGCAACTTGTCGGCCGGCAGCTGGAGCGCCGTGAGCGCGATGGCGGTGGCCAGCGAGGGGACCAGCACAGTGCCCACGCGCAGGGCGATGAAGTCGCGTCGAACGATGCCGTCGGCATCGGGTATGAGCGCCGTGTGCCCCGAGGCAGCGGCGGCCTTACTCAAGGCATTCGGCGGCGGCTGGATGCCGTAGAACTGCCGCGCACGGTGCAACAGCTCACTGCCCACCACGAGGCGCGCATCGCCCGGTACCCGATCTCCTTCATCGCCCTGAGCAGATTGACTCACGGGTAACGGCATCACGACGCGGCCGTTGGTGCTCATGGCGCGCGAGAGAGCCGAGACATCACCGTTATTGCGACCGGCCTTTGCCAGCAGAGCACGCAATCGATCGCGCTCTTCGGCCGAGCCCGTGTCGCTGGACTCGAGCAGCCGCAATGCCGCTTGAACGCGCTCGTCTTCCTGGGTACCGAGCGGTCCGGTAAAGGCACTGACGCGCGCACCCGCGGCGCTGAGGCGATTGATCAGAGAGGCGTGGATATCGGCCGCCCAGGGCGTCGGACCCAGTCGATCTATACTCGGCCCGTCGACACGCACCAGCACCACGCGTGTGTCTGGGCTATCGTCGACGGCGCGTAGTATGCGGTCATAGAAACTGGCTTCCAGGCGCGCGTGCGGCGTCGGCAGAAATTGCCCAAGCACGAACACAAGCGCGGCCGTAAGGCCGCCTGCGAGCCATGATGTTCGGGCGCTGCGAGATGCCACTAAGAAGTCCGGTTTTTGAATCGCCGCGAGTATAGACGAACATAATGGGGCACTTTTTGGGCCTATTTCACAGCGTCGAGCTTCGCTTCGAGGCTTGACCGACTTGTGACTCAGTGCCTCCCTTTTGCGGTAAACCACGTAACCGCGGCTTGATCAGGACCAGGTGAGCGATGGCAAAGACGCGGACCGTCTACGTATGCGATCAATGCGGCGAGGAAGCACTCAAATGGCAAGGACAATGCCCGAGCTGCAATGCCTGGAATTCCCTTAAGTCACTGACCGTGACGCGCGTCACGCCGGCCAAGGCGGCGCTCGCACCGGGTAGCGCGGTGCAGACGTTGGCCGATGTGGCGGACCGCGATGATCCCCGTCTCGCGACCGGCATGAGCGAGTTGGACCGGGTGCTTGGCGGTGGACTCGTGCTCGGCTCGGTCACGTTGTTGGGCGGTGATCCGGGCATCGGCAAGTCCACGCTCCTGCTGCAAGCAGCCGAAGCGTTGAGCCGCGCCGTGCGGACCCTCTATGCCACGGGCGAGGAATCGCTGCATCAGATCAGCCTGCGAGCCCGACGGCTCAGCGTACAGAGCGATGCGCTCAACGTGCTCGCAGAGACGTGCATCGAGAACATCGTCGAGCAAGCTCAGCGTGCACAGGCTCGGGTGCTCATCATCGATTCGATCCAGACGATGTTCACGTCGGCATTGGAGGCATCGCCCGGGTCCGCGTCGCAAGTTCGAGAAGCCGCGGCTGCGCTGGTCCGGTATGCCAAGCAAAGCGGCGTGTCGGTGCTCATCATCGGACACGTGACGAAAGAGGGATTGATCGCCGGACCGCGCATCCTCGAGCACATGGTGGATACGGTGCTGTATTTCGAGAGCGAGGCCGGCAGCCGCTTTCGCATGTTGCGCGCAGTGAAGAATCGGTTCGGCGCCGCGAACGAAGTGGGTGTGTTCGCGATGAACGAGCAGGGCTTGAAGGAGGTCAAGAATCCTTCGGCGATTTTTCTGTCGCGCCATCCGCAGCCTGTTTCGGGTAGTGCCGTGATGGTTGCACGCGAAGGCAGCCGTCCCCTGTTGATTGAAGTGCAAGCGCTGACCGATGACGCCCAAGGCATGAATCCCAGGCGCGTTGCCGTGGGCCTCGAATCCAATCGGCTGGCATTGTTGCTCGCCGTGCTGCACAGACATGGAGGCATCGCGACCTCCGGGCGAGATGTGTTCATCAACGTGGTTGGCGGCGTGCGGATCACTGAAACGGCGGCCGATTTGCCCGCCGTTCTAGCGACGGTCTCCAGTGCACGCGACCGTGCGTTGGCATCGGGTCTCGTGTGTTTCGGCGAAATCGGCCTTGCAGGAGAAGTGCGGCCGGTGCCGTACGGAGAGGAGCGCCTACGCGAAGCCGCGCATCATGGCTTCACGCGCGCGATCGTTCCCGAGGCCAACAAGCCGCGCAAGGCCATCGATGGCATGGAAGTGATCGGTGTGGAACGGCTGGCCGACGCGCTAAGCCACGCCTTTGGATAGCTCGGGCAACGCTTCTGCATCCTCGATGGGACGAACGCGCGCACTGCGCACCGCGTTTTCCGCCGTCTGCAGGATTTCGATGGCGAGGTTGCCGACGCGGAACGTCGTGCCCGGTTGCGGAATCGTCTCCAGCGTTTCGACGATGAGGCCGTTCAACGTTCGCGGTCCATCGACGGGTAGCGTCCAGCCGAGTGCACGATTCAGATCACGCACGCTCGCGCTGCCGCTCACGACATACGTGTTTTCGCTCTCACGATGGACTTCGCGCGTGAGCATGGTTGGACTCGTCGTGAACTCGCCCACGACTTCCTCGAGAATGTCCTCGAGTGTCACCAGTCCCTGGATGTCGCCATATTCATCGACGACCAATGCCACGCGGCGTCGATCGCGTTTGAAGTTCACGAGCTGATCGCTGAGCGTCGTGCCTTCGGGCGTGAAGTAGGGTTCGCGTGCACGCGCGATCTCGATCAGTACCTCGCGCGTCAGTTCACCGCGGGCGAGTGCGTGTGCCACCTTTTTCATGTGCACGACACCGATGATGTTGTCGATCCCGTTCTCGCAGAGCGGCAGGCGTGTGTGCGGCGTGGAGCGCAGCGTTGTGAGGATGTCGTCCCACGCATCCTCTGCATCGATGATCGCGAGGTCGTTGCGCGGAATCATGATGTCATCGACGGTGATGTTGTCGAGATCGGCTACGCGCTCGTGCAGCGCGCGATGATCATCGGCCGCGATCTGCGCTGTGTTCGTGGCACGCGCTTCCCGCCGCGTGCCCGACGATGGGGTCGAATTGCGAACATCGAATGCTGCAACGACAGGGCCGAACACCACGATCAGGGCGGCGAACAGACGTGCGGCGATGACCACCATCCACTCGCGCTCGGAACGCAGTTGCTGTGGTAACCATTGCAGGCAGATAGTCGCCAGCACGGCGACGCATAGCAGACCCACCGCTGCTGCCGGCACTGGCCAGGCTCGCGTAAGCGCGACCGCACTGGATCCTGCGATTCCGACCAGCAGTAACACTTCGACCAGCCGCGCGACACCACGCAGACGCTCAGGCTGACGCAGCAGGTCGTCTGCCAGATGCGCGCTGCGATTGCCGGCGGCGGCCAGCTGGCGCAAGCGCGAGCGCGGGATGTGGAGCAAGTTGAACTCCGCGCAGGCGACCACGAGCAGTAGCAGCCACGAGAGTGCGGTCATCCCGAACAAAATACCCAGCGGAAGTTCGTTCAAACCCAAGGCCCAGCGAGCGGGGGAGGAGGGAATGCTGGCATCGGGGTGGAGGCGCTGACAAGCGTCCGACGGGCAAGCCCTGGAATGTAGGGTCTTAGCCCCAGTGACGTCCTAAAACCGACTCCAGCACGATCTTCGCACCGAAATAGGCCAGCAGCAGCAGCGCAACGCCGCTCAGCACCCAGTACGTCAACCTAGGCCCGCGCCAGCCATAGCGCCACCGGCCGAAGATCAATGCC
>JBEVDW010000019.1:0-29692 GCA_040513115.1 Steroidobacteraceae bacterium
TGTTGCCTTCTTCGGTGTAGAACTTGATCGCGAACCCACGGGGATCGCGAGCGGCGTCCGGAGATCCTTTCTCGCCACCGACGGTGGAGAAGCGCACGAGAACAGGCGTCTTGCGACCCACCTCACCGAAGAGATGCGCGCGTGTAGCGCGACATGTCCGCGCTGGCTTCGAAGTAGCCGAAAGCGCCGGCTCCCTTTGCATGTACCACGCGCTCTGGAATGCGCTCGCGATCGAAGTGGGCGAGCTTCTCGATCAGGAAATGATCCTGTAGCAGCAGCGGGCCGCGCTCGCCGGCCGACAACGAATGCTCATTGTCCGGTACGGGTGCACCGAAGTTGTTGGTCAGTGTTTTGTCGGACATCGCCGTGCTCCAAAGGGGAGTGTTGAAGGACGGCGCAATCCTGACTCGCCCGGGGGGCATTCAGCCAACGGATAGATACGATGGAATGGATAGGCTATGGCTATTGAGCGGCGGCTACTTCTTTTTCCGCGCAATTCTGCGCTTCTTGCTATGCGGCCAGCCGGCCTGCATCTCCGCATAAGAGCCTTTCGACACGGTGCTTCTGGATTTCGGGCGGCTCTTGCCGCTGCGCTTGCAACGGTTGATATTCGCGACGAGAGAGCTCTTCGGCATGGCGCGCTCCAGGGATGTTCCGCTGCAACAACTCCTCTACGGCCGCTGTTCCATCGTCCAATCGCGCGCCACGGGACCGTGGGATAAGCTCGCTGCACGAAACCAATTGCCTGCGCACATGGTCACGCTGAAAATGCCCGCGAAGGATGGAGAGAGAACGGTTGCACGGCGCAAGGGCGACACGCTGCGCCGCTTGCCGCTCTCCAGCTTGCGCGTGTTCGTTGCGAGCGCCGAGCACTTGAACTTCAGCCGAGCGGGCGATGCGCTCGGCGTTTCGACCGCTGCCGTCAGCATGCAGATCCGCGCTCTCGAAGAATATCTGCGTGTGCCGCTCTTCCGTCGCAATGGCCGGCAAGTCGAGCTCACGGCCGATGCTCAATCGCTGCTGCCCAAAGTGCGCCGGGCTCTGGAAGACCTCGAGCTGGCACTCGATGCGATGCGCGCCGATCGGCGCGAGGGGCACATCTGCATCAACGTGCTGCCTTCATTCCTGCAGCAGTGGCTCCTGCCGCGCCTGCCGGATTTCTATGCGCGTCATCCGGGCATCGAGCTGCGCATCGAAACCTCGCGCGCGCTCACCGACTTCCTGCGCGAGGACGTGCAAGCGGTCGTGCGCTTCGGTCTGGGCGACTGGCCGCATCTGTATGTCGAGAAGCTCCTCGACGAATGGCTCGTGCCGGTGTGCTCGCCGGCGCTGCTGCAAAGGTACGGCACGCTCACTGCGCGCAATCAGCTCGAGCGCGTGCCGCTGATTCAAGTGCCGAGCGAGCCCTGGAGCGAGTGGCCCGAAGGGGCAACGCCGGACAGCCACGTCAAAGGTTCGAGCATGGATGATTCGGCGAGCGCGATTCGCGCCGCGGCGGCGGGGCACGGGTTTGCATTGGCGCGTTGGAGTCTCGCCGCAGACGAAGTCGCAGACGGTCACCTTGCCGTCGCGAGCCGACACATCACCCGGTCGAGTCGCGGCTACTACTTCGTATGCCCGAAAGCCTATGCCACATTGGACAAAGTGACGGCCTTGCGCGAGTGGATGCAGCAGAAAGCCAAGTCATTTCCGCGTCCCCCGAGCGCGTGATGGGCGTGGAGCGGACTGCAATGGTCTTTAGTCACGAATTGATTCAGCAAAGCTGAAGCAAGCTTCAGCGAAGCGTGCGCTCACACCGCTCGCGGACGCGCAGCATGCTGCCTCCAATCCACAACAGATGGGGCAGTCATGAACACGTTCACCTTGGCAGCGCTGCACACAGTAGCCATTGGCGTTTTGGCGCTTGGATCGTTCACGGCATCAGCGGGGGATGCCACACAGCCGCTGCGGCGCACAGTGCGCTATGGCGATCTCGATCTCACCCACGAAGCAGATGTGAGGGCGCTGTATGGGCGCATCCGCACGGCAGCGAAGGCAGTGTGTCCGGATATCGAGGAGCGCTCGATCGCGTCGCAGATGAAGCACCACGCGTGCGTGCGCGGAGCAGTGGAGAACGCTGTCGAGCGCGTGAGCTCACCGTTGCTGAGCGCTTTGCACGAGGGACATGTCGACACGCGGGTTGCCGCCGTCGTGGCAGAGTGAATCTCGACGACAGCGCTGCTTGATCACGTTCCGGCCGCTGCGGCAGCTCAGCACCCGTTCGGCTGGTAGATGCGGAAGGTGCCGATCACTTCGCGTTCGGGTCCGCGTCGGATGGAGATGCGAAACTCCTGGTCGGTCACGGTGTAGCACGGAGCTCCATTCGCACCGGGGCACTGTTTGGCGTAGTCGAGCCAGTCGGGTTGCTGACGGCGCACGACCTCGATGATCTGTCCGGGTGTGAGATCAAGCGGCGCTGGTTCGGTGGTGCGGAGCTGATAACGGCCTGGAGACTGTTCTGTGAGCTCCACCCAGGCGGTTGTCGACTCCACATCGATGCTGACGTGCGGCCCTTCGCCAGAGAGATTGAGATAAGTGACCAGGCGCTCTTCGACGATGTACTCCACATCCTTGCGCTTGCCCGTGAGCACCAGCTCCAGATCTTCCGAAGGTACTGCGTACCATTCTTCGTCCGCGTACACGCTTCCCACGCCGAAATCGACGCGCGCGGTATCGCTGCCGTCGTCGAACACGAGCGCAGCCACATTCGGCTTGTCATCCACGCGCTGCAACTCGATGCGGTTGAAGTGATCGGCCAGCGTGTTGGCCTCGGCAGAGGTGCAGGCGGCTGTTGCCGCCAGCGCAACCAGAAGCGAGCGCAGTGCCCCGGTAATCGACATTTCCATCCTCCAAAGGAGCTGCCTCGAATTGAAGATAGTCCGCGACTGCGGCAAGCGGATAGCAGAATGCTGATGAATTGTGGGCCGGGTCCCACTGCGGGCGGTTACCGGCCCTAAAAATAGTGAAGCCCCGTCGGCTGGCGGGGCTTCTGCCAGATACCTTTGACTCCGTGGGAGACCTCGACGAGGTTTAACGTGTCGAGGCGGTTTGCGCTGGATACTGGCTTGCGCGTGGAAGCGCTCCGTTCCGACTCGTGACAACCTTGAGCACGCGGCTCAGATCACCATTTCGTCGATAACTTTGCTGCTTCCGGCAAAGCGACGCATGGTGGCGAAGCCGGGTTCCGATGCGAGCGAAAAATATTTCAGGCGCGTTCAGTCCCTCGAGACTCGGCGATCACCCGACATCACTGCGCGAGTTTCGCGTTCATCGTGATCTCGGCCTTGAGCAGGCGTGAGATCGGGCAACCCGTCTTCGCCGCGCTCGCGGCGTTCTTGAAGGCCTCTTCGCTTGCGCCGGGTACGCGTGCGTTCACCTCGAGGTGTACGGCCGTGACGGTGAATCCAGCATCCGTCTTCAGCAACGTGACGGTAGCCGTCGTTTCGATGCTCTGCGGCGCGAGCCCTGCACCCGTGAGCTGACCGGACAACGCCATCGAGAAGCAGCCTGCGTGCGCTGCGGCGATCAGCTCTTCAGGGTTCGTGCCCGGACTTTCCTCGAACCGTGTGGCGAACGAGTAAGCCGTCTTGCGCAGTGCGCCACTTTCCGTGGAGATGGTGCCGCTGCCCTCTTTGATGCTGCCGTTCCAGACGGCTGATGCGCTGCGCTTCATGAAACTTCCTCCTCGACGAGCTCGACGGTGTGAATCAGCTCAGCCGTCTTACCGAGAATGGCGCTGGCTGAACAGTATTTTTCTGCGGACAGCTTCACCGCGCGCTCCGCCTTGTGGCGATCGAGCTGGCGCCCGACGATGCGATACGTGAGCGCAATGCGCGTGAACACTTTCGGGTCGGTGGTTGCGCGTTCGGCGTCGATGTCGACGGTGCAGTCGCTCACCTGTTCGCGGCCGCGCTTGAGAATCGTAAGCACATCGAAGGCAGAGCAGCCGCCCAGTCCCAGCAGCAACATCTCCATCGGGCGGAAGCCCATGTTGCGTCCACCGGCGTCCGGTGCACCGTCCATGACGACCGCGTGACCCGAGCCGGATTCGCCCAGGAACATGACGTCCTGGACCCACTTGATGCGTGCTTTCATTACCTACTGCGAGAGGGAGTTGCTTCAGGTCGCGGGATTCTCCTTGGACGATCGGGTCAATGACAAGCGCGGCAGAGGCGCCGGTGCATGCCACCGGCGCCAGGCCGATTACGGTTCTTCAGCCGCGACCTTCTGCGGTTCGAAGCTCGCATCCCCAAAGCGATGTGCATACGCGAGCACGCGCTCCTGCAGCAGTTGCTGCCGTTGCGCCGCGCCGAGGCGCTGCGTACCGGCGGGCAATGCGGAGTCGAGCTCGCTCAGCTTTACGACTTTGACGGCGCGCACGGCGTTGTCGGCGCTCTTCGTCCCTTGCGGCAACACCTGCCAGCGCAGCCAGATCTGGCCCTGGTGCAATCCCTGGGTGTCGACCCAGTTGCGCACGCCCGGATCCTGCGCGGCAACGATGTAGGTGTACGTGCCGTCCTTGTTGGCCACGGCCTGATTGCTGTTCAGGCTGCCCGTACCGCGAATGTGCTCCACCGAAACGAGCCACGGCGTCGTGAGATCGAAGCCGAGGTACTTCGCACCCAGCGGATCGATCGTCACGATGAGCGCCTCAGTCCTTCCCAAGCTGGAACAGACCCTGTGCGGCAAAGCCCCAGCCACCACGTGCGAACGGGTTGGGCGATCGTGTTCTTCGCAGCAAGCGTGTCTGCACCGGCAACGCCGTTCTCAGCCAGGGTAAGACGATCAGCCCGTTGAAGGCGAAAGACAGATCGACGAAGGGCGCACAGAAGTGAACGTGCACGATCTATCCGATCGCTCCCAGCTGTGTGTACAGACGATTTACAAGTTGGTCGGCGGGAAGACCAGAATACTTCCGGCCGCGGTGGATGAGCACTACCGGAAGATGCTTTCCATCGTCGAGAAGCCTGACGCTGGAGTACATGTTTTCGACCTGCTTGCGGATGTCTTGTGGTTCAACGCCATGCAGAATCCCTCCTATATCAAGTCGCTCGTCAGCCGTTATTTCCACAACGCAGGCAACGTGCAGAGTGTGATCCGCAAGTGCATCCTGGATGTGTTCGCGAAAGGCATGCAGAGGTACCTCGGCCAGGAAGGTCGCAGCTCAGCGGATGTCAGCGAGTTGGTCGAGAAGATGCATGCGCTAGTTGCAATCAGCTCGTTCGAGTGGGTACATGGAAGGGCGACGCTCGAAGAGCTGCGATCGTTTGACGAGTGACTTCAACCTCGTGCTCAGGAACGCTCGACATCTAACCCATTTTGATCGCGCCCATGCGGAGCGCGATATCTGTTAGCTCATCCTGTCGCCGGACCGCCGAAATGAGCGGCGGCGCGGAATCTTGAACCAGCTGGTTAGGCTGTATTGCTATCTGCTCATGCCGCTGTTACCGGCCTGTTCTTACGCAGAGCAAGCAATACAACCATTCATGCCACCTTGAGCACCGCTGCGAGCGAAAGCCGCGGCATTTCCGCGCCTCACATTGAAACTGCGCTGTTACCGCACTTGAAGAGACTTTGTAACCGCCGGGCTCCTACTCTCTTGCCCATTGCGAATTCAGAGAGATGGGGAGTCGTATGAGCGCGTTAACGAAGGCGGTCAAGGCCGCCTTGAGTGTGTCCGGTACTGGCCTTGCGGTGCTGATGTTGTCGAACCCAGCTGCTGCACAGGAAGCAGACGCGACGGTTGCAGCTGCCACCGATGAAGCTTCAATTCTGCTGGCGAGCGCAGATCCTGGGCCCAGAGAATACTCTGGCATCGAATCGGTCACAGTGACTGCGCGACGTCGCGAGGAGAGTGCGCAGGATGTGCCGATCCCGATCGCGACGTTGTCAGGCGACAGTCTCGAGCGCGCCGGCGACTTCCGGCTCGAGGATCTCAACCGCAGCCTGCCCAGCACCAACGTGCTCTTCGGCAACCCGCGTCAGACGAGCGTCGCCGTGCGTGGTCTGGGCAACAACCCCGCGAACGACGCGCTGGAAGCGAGCGTCGGTGTGTATGTCGACAACGTGTATCTCGGCCGGCCTGGCATGGCGAATCTCGATCTGATCGACATCGATCAAGTCGCGTTGCTGCGCGGTCCGCAAGGCACGTTGTTCGGCAAGAACACGACGGCCGGTGTGCTCAACATCACGACGCGCCAACCGACGTTCAAACCCGAAGCGCAGGTCGAGTCCTCGTTCGGCAACCGCGACTACTATCAGGTGCGTGGTGCGATCTCAGGTCCGATCATCGACAACGTGCTGGCAGGTCGCTTGTCTGCGGTGCAGACGTCCAAGGACGGTTTCGTCCACAACATCACCGATGGCCGTGATCTCAACGGCTCGGATCGCAAAGGTTTCCGCGGCCAGTTGCTCTATACGCCTACCGAAGCACTGTCCGTGCGTCTCATCGGCGACTATGCCGAGGAGCACTCGGATGCCAGCATCAGTTCGCTCTACAGCCTCGGTCCCAACGACGGCGCATTGGTGAAAGCACGCTACGCGGCGCTCGGCATCCCCCTAGTGCTCGATCCGGACTATCGATCGAGCATCGTGAATTCACGTCAGCACATGGACGTGCGTCAGGGCGGCGGCTCCATCGAAGCGAACTACGAGTTCGACGGCGGTTACAAGCTCACCTCGATCACCGCTTATCGCAGCTGGTGGTTCCTGCCGACGAACGATGGTGACGCGTCCAACCTGAGCGCCATCATCAATGCGGGTCAGCACGTGGACGACGAGCAGTGGAGTCAGGAGGTGCGCATTGCATCCCCCACCGGCGGCGCTGTCGATTACGTTGCGGGCCTGTACTACTTCTATCAGTATCAAAGCAATCAGCTGTACCAGTACTACGGGCCCGATGCCGGCGCATATCTCGGTCGTGCGTTCTTGAACAACGCGACCACCACACTGGACCAGCAGCTGTTTACCAACAGCTATTCGGTGTTCGGACAGGCAACGTGGCACGCCAGCGACCGCTGGAGCTTCACGGGCGGCGTGCGCGAAACCTTGGAGGACAAGTCGACGACCGTACGTCGCAATGCACCGATCGGCGGTGGTCCGGGCATCAATGCAGCGATCCCGTTCTACGAGTCGGGCAAGCTGAAGCGCAGCGACAACAATCCGTCGTTTCTGTTGAGCACAGCGTTTCAGCAGAACGATGATCTGCTCTGGTACGCCTCGGCGTCGAAGGGCGCAAAATCCGGCGGCATCAATCCGGACGTGCCAAAGCCCGGCCTGTCCCCGAAGTCGTTGTACATCGAGCCGGAAAAGGCCACTGACTTCGAGATCGGCTTCAAGTCCACGCTGCTCGAGCGCCGCTTGCAGGTGAATGCGAATCTCTACTGGACTGACGTGACGAACTATCAGGCCACGGGGCTCGAGCTCTCTCCGGTTACCGGAACCTACCAGCAGGTGCTGTCGAACATCGGCAAGGTCCGCTCACGCGGCGTTGAAACGGAGATCACCGCAGTGCCGGTCGATGGGCTCACGCTCGCGCTGAATGCGTCGTACAACGATGCGAAGTATCGCGACTACAAGAACGCTCCCTGCGGCGCGGAAGACACGGTACTTGGCTTGACCGTCTGCGATCTCGGCGGTGAGCAGATCGTGGGTGCGCCGAAGTACATCGTGAACCCGAGCGTCAGTTACGAACGCAGCGTGGGCAACTACGACGTGCGCGCACAGACCGACTATGCGTGGCGCTCTTCGTTCTTCGGCACCCCGGACAATTCCGAGTTCGCGAAGATCGACGATTACGGTGTACTCAACGCACGCGTCGGGCTTGGCGGCAAGTTGTCCAACAGTGCCTGGGAGCTCTCGCTGTGGAGTCGTAATCTACTCGACAAGCACTACGTGACGGGTGGATTGCAAGGTGCGAGTCAGTTCCTGACGTACTCGCTGTATTCCGGTGAGCCACGCGCGTATGGCGCGAGCTTCAGGGTCGACTTCTAGTTCAGCGCCCGGGCGGAGTCAGTGCGTTGCCAATCCCCCAAGCACGCATTGATTCCGTTCGGGACACCATTGGTTTGAAAACGAGGGATCGGACCCCTGCCCGACCCTCGTGGCGCCGCCTGCGGCGGCGGGGCACATTCTTGTGCCCGAGTGGCCCTCGATAGGGAACTAGCTAACACTTACTGCATCCCCCCAAAACACAAATACTTCAGCTCCATGTACTCATCGAGCCCGTATTTCGAGCCTTCGCGTCCGAGGCCGCTTTCCTTTACGCCGCCAAACGGCGCCACTTCCGTCGAGATCAAGCCTTCGTTGATTCCGACCATCCCGCACTCGAGCGCCTCGGCAACGCGCCACACGCGCTGAATATTGCGGCTGTAGAAGTAACCCGCCAATCCGAACTCCGTTGCGTTTGCGAGCTTGATGGCATCGGCTTCTGCATCGAAGCGCATCAGCGGCGCGACGGGCCCGAAAGTTTCTTCGCGCATCAGCACCATGTCCACGCTCACATCGCGCAGCACCGTCGGCGTGAAGAATGTGCCTGGACCGTCCACGCGGTTTCCACCGGTGATGACCGAACCGCCCTTGCTTAGGGCATCGCTGACATGCCGTTCCACTTTCTCGATGGCTGCGGCATCGATCAACGGGCCAATCTTCGTCTCCGCCTTCAGTCCGCTGCCGACCGGCATCTGCGCAACCACCGCTGCCAGCTTTTGCGCGAACGCGTCATATACACCGGTTTGAACGAACAACCGGTTTGCGCACACGCACGTCTGCCCGGCATTCCGAAACTTCGAGGCAATAGCGCCCTGCACGGCCGCATCGAGGTCGGCATCGTCGAATACGATGAATGGCGCATTGCCGCCGAGCTCGAGGGAGATCTTCTTGATCGTGCCCGCACACTGCGCCATGAGCAGCTTGCCAACCTCCGTCGAGCCGGTGAAGGAGAGCTTGCGCACGATGGGATTGCCCGTGAGCTCGGCGCCGATGACTTTCGATGGACCGGTCACGACCGACAACACACCCTCGGGTAAGCCAGCTTCCTGCGCCAATACGCACATCGCCAGTGCGGAATAGGGCGTGAGCTCTGAAGGTTTGACCACGATGGTGCAGCCGGCCGCCAACGCCGGACTCACTTTGCGGGTGATCATCGCAGCCGGGAAATTCCAAGGCGTTATCGCAGCTGCAACGCCGATCGGTTGCTTGAGCACGAGGATGCGCTTGTCGCGCGCATGGCCGGGGATGACATCGCCGTAAGCGCGCTTGCCCTCCTCCCCGAACCATTCGATGAAGCTGGCCGCGTACGCGATCTCGCCGCGACTCTCCGCGAGCGGCTTGCCTTGCTCCAATGTCATCAACACGGCGAGGTCTTCTTGATGCTGCATCATCAAGTCGTACCAGCGCCGCAGAATGCCAGCGCGCTCTTTGGCCGTGCGCGCGCGCCAGTCAGGTAAGGCCCTTTCGGCCGCTTGGATCGCGCGTCGCGTCTCGACGGCCGAGAGCTTCGGTACGGTGCCGAGTACGTTGCCGGTTGCAGGGTCCGTGACCTCGACGCGCTCGCCGCTGTCCGCATCGATCCAGCGTCCGCCGACGAATGCCTGCTGGCGGAACAGACTCTGATTCTTCAACGGCATTGCCGCGTTCTGGACCGCTGCCATGATTACCTCCTGCGAACGGACAAGTCAGTCATCCACCAGCGTCTCGCCCGGGAACAGCACCTCGCTGAACCCGAAGTTGCGTAGGTCTGGGATGCGCATCGGATAGAGGATGCCCAGCAAATGATCGACCTCGTGCTGTACGACGCGCGCGTGGAAGTCGCTCACGGTGCGATCGATGGCATTGCCGTGCTGATCAAAGCCCCGGTAACGCAGGTGCTTGTAGCGCGGGACGAGGCCGCGCATGCCGGGAACCGAGAGGCAACCCTCCCAGTCTTCCTCTAGCTCCTGCGATACAGGCTCGAGCACGGGATTGATGAGTACGGTGTACGGCACGGCCTCGGCCTCGGGGTAGCGCGGGTTGTGCGTGATGCCGAAGACAACCACTTGCAGCGAAACGCCGATCTGCGGTGCGGCGAGGCCGGCGCCGTTCAAGGCGTCCATCGTGTCGTGCATGTCGACCAACAACGCGTCGAGCTCGGGCGTCTCGAACGCCTGCACGGGCTGCGCTCGCTGCAGCAGCAGGGGGTCACCCATTCTCAGAACCGGACGAACAGCCAAGACGTATTCCTCGAAGTGTCGATGCAAGCATTCTACGCCGCAGAATCGCCGTCACGATCAGCGCTGCCATGCACGCTTCCGGCTAAGATGCGGTACAGCCTAGCCACCCGAGTCACTGCTCTTACTCATTCGTCATCGTGTGAGCACAACCCCCAAGTACGAAACGATCCTCATCGAGTGCCACCCGGGCACAGGGGCTCGGCGGTGCCTTCGAGCGAAGCATCGCTTCGCTCCGCCGGGCGGGTGTCCATGGACGGACACCCCGGGCTTGCGCGCAGCAGGACTGCGCAGCGCAATGGACCCCGCCGCCGAAGGCGGCGAGTGTCGAGCAAAAATCACACTTTTTGCTTGGCGCCACGAGGGGCGTGACAGGAGTCCGATCCCTCGATTCAAAATGAGTTGCCGATGAGTAGCCAGGTACATGTGTTGGTGTTGGCGGCCGGCGCGTCGACGCGTCTTGGGGAGCCGAAGCAGTTGGTGCGTGTTGGCGGGCGACCCGCCTTGCATACCGTCGTAGCCAATGCCGTGTCGATTGCTGGCCATGCGGTGACAGTGATCCTGGGCGCGCATGCGCGCGATCTCACCCACATGCTGCTGCATTCGCCCGCGTCGGTCGTCATCAACCGCGAGTGGGAGGAGGGCATGGCCTCTTCCATCCGCCGGGGCATGGCTGCGGTACCGCCCGGATGCGAGGCCGTGATGATGGTGCTGGGCGATCAGGTCGCTGTTACGGCCGATGATCTGCGACGGCTCCTGTCGGCCTGGAAAGGCGAAAGCAGCACCATCGCCGCGAGCGTGTATGAAGGCCGTGCCGGCGTGCCGGCAATATTTCCCAGCTGGTGCTTCAGCGAGCTGTCGCAATTGCGTGGCGATCAAGGTGCCAGAGCGATTCTGCAACGGAACATGACGCGCCTCGTGCACGTGCCCATGCCGAATGCGGCGTTCGACCTCGACACGCCTGAAGACCTCGTACGACTGCGCGAGCGTTTCGAACGCAAGGCCTGATCGTCACGGTGCATGGCACCATTCGGCTCGTCGACGAGTTACACCTCATCACGCGCGCCTGTTACGCGCATTTTGTCGGAGGTGCCTCACATGGAGAACATCAGTCAGTATCTGGTGCCGCTCATCGTTCTGATCGTCATTGCTGCCGTATTGACGGTCATCGTGTTCAAGCGCCGTGCGCTCAGCAAGAATGGATTGCAGAAAGGCACTGCGGCCAACCCCAGCCAGGTTCGCCGCGAGAATCCACCCGATCACAAGCATCGGTCCGTCAATCAGCG
This sequence comes from Steroidobacteraceae bacterium, assembly GCA_040513115.1. GTDB lineage: Bacteria > Pseudomonadota > Gammaproteobacteria > Steroidobacterales > Steroidobacteraceae > DATELY01. The sequence continues at coordinate 11,531 of JBEVDW010000019.1, forward strand.
GGGTGCATAACGGCGCCACGCTGCTCGAGCAGCTTGCGCAGTATCGCGCGATGGCAACGCGATTCGTCCAAGCAGTAACAACCGACGGAGAAGCTCGCGTTGTGTGACAGCACCGCCAGCGTGTCGAGCACCCGCGCGGTTTCGGGTGCAGACATCTCCTTGCGATAGGCACGCGCGAACTGTTTCCATTCGCGCTCTGCGGTCGCCCCGCGCCAGCGCTTCAACAACGCTTCGCTCGGTGCAAGGTTGGGGAGCCAGACGTCATAGAAGTCGCGGCGGGCATAGTCGCTCTTGGGCACACCGCGCGGTGGTCGGCGTACGGTGCCGATGCGCACGCCTTCGTCGTTGCGACGTGAGCTGCCTAGGCGAACGATGCGGATGGACATGGACTCACCCTCGTGGTGGCTCAGATCTCCACCACTCCGCGTCCCACCTCCAGCACTCGTCCCGCCACAAAGATGTTCCGCCCCGCATCTACCCGCAGCTGCAGCTGGGAGGAACGGTTGATGTACTCCCCCTGCCAGATCACGCGCTCGAGCGCAGTCGAGCAGCCCGTTGCGAGATACCAGCCGCCCAGGTTGGCAGCCGCGGAGCCCGTGGCCGGATCTTCGGCGATGGCCGTCCCGCGGCCGAAGAAGAAGCGGGCCAGCACGCCGTCGCCGCAGTCGGCCCAAACGTAGGCCAGGCAGCGCTCGTCGGACATGCTCCCATAGCGTGCCATCAGCCTGACGTCGGGCTTGGTACGCGCGACCGCAGCGACCGATGTCAACGGAATGATCAGTTGTTCGGAACCGGTGTTGACCCACAACGGCTGCGCACCGATATCTTCCGTCTTCAATCCCAGCATCGAGGCGAACTGCTCGCGTGAAGCCTCTGGCGCGCGCGCTTTGGGAGCGTTCGCGCGCAGCGTCCAGGTGTCGCCGTGCGCCAATACGGGAATGATGCCGGCCTGCATCTGCAAGGTGATCTCATCGCCAGCATCGCGCAGGTCGCGCACGACATGGGCCGTGCCCAGGGTGGGATGTCCGGCGAAGGGCATTTCGAATGACGGAGTGAAAATCCGCACGTGCGAGGTCGCTGTGTCACTGGGCAGGATGAACGTGGTCTCCGACAAATTGAACTGCAACGCGAGTGCCTGCATCTGCTCATCCGTGAGCCCGCGTGCATCCTCGAACACGCACAGCGGATTGCCCGAGAAACGATCGGACTCGAGCGCGAATACGTTGAGCAGACGGAAGGGGTACTTCATCGGTTGGCACTGCCTTTCTAGTTATGAGAGACCAGAGCATGCCGCAACCGCGGCTCGGTAAACAGATGTCGTGACGCCGCCGGCACGAGATACTTGTCCGGATGCTCACGAGTGCACTGCACTTGCCTCCTCGTGCACCTTGAGAGCACATTTGTGCAGTCGCTCACTTCACACCTGCCATGAACACCACCACGACCGACCGTGACAGCCCGCTTGCAACTGACGGTGAACGCACTGTCTGGACCGGCACGCCGTCGCATCTCATCAACCTGCCGCAATACCTGCTCTGGGGCGCCGTGTTCGTCGCCTTGGTCGCGCTCGGCGTAACGCTGTGGAATTCGATGATGCTGAACCTGCCGCACGGCATGGTGTGGATGTTGGTTGCATTTGCCACCACTCCGTTGTTCATCATCGCCTGGAAGTGGCTCGTGCTGGCCAACACTCGATACGAGTTGACCACGCAGCGCCTGCGCACGCGGACGGGCGTGCTCAACAAGCACCTGGAGGAGCTGGAGCTCTATCGGGTCCGCGACTACCGGTTGGAGCAACCGTTGCACCTGCGCCTGTTTTCGCTGGCGAACATCATCCTGACGAGTGCGGATCGCTCGACGCCGATCATCGTGCTGCGGGCCATCCCGCGCGGGGAAATGATTCGCGAGGAGATGCGCACGTATGTCGAGGAGTCGCGGCGCCGCCGCGGAGTGCGCGAGGTTGATCTCGACCAGCCTGTCTAGCCGACTCCTTCCGCCGCCACCTCGCACCCGGCCAGGCGATTCTTGCCGGCTGACTTGGCGCGATACAGCGCTTCATCCGCGCGGCGATACATTGCATCGAATCCTTCCGTTCCCGCGGTTTCCGAGCAGATGCCGATGGAAACGCTGAAACCGGGTCGTCCCTGCTGCGAGGCGGCCTCTGCGCTCTCGAGAATGCGGTGAGCGATGTCGCGGGCTCCGCGGCTGTCGCAGTTCGGCGCGAACACCAGAAACTCATCACCGCCCAGGCGCGCGGTCAAGTCGCGGTCGCGCACGCTTTCGCGCAACGTCGCAGCCAGGCTGACGATCACGGCGTCGCCGGCGGCATGCCCGTGAGTGTCGTTGATGTGCTTGAGATCGTCGATGTCGACCAGCAGCGTGGCGTAACTCCGTTCGCGTCGGGCGAGCGAATTGCGTATCGCTTCCATCACACCGCGGCGGTTGAGCAGGCCCGTGAGCTCATCGCGTACGGAGGTTTCGTAGTGAGCCAGGATGCGTCGTTCCAAGCCGCGGTGATACGACGCAATGAGTGCGCCGATGAGGATCGAGGCGATGAGCGCCGCCACCACACTGCCGATCAGGATCGCGCGAAAGCGCTGTTCCTGCACCAGGTAGTAATTCAGGGCGAAGTCGACGCCGACGAAGCCGCTGTAGCGGCCCTGGCTATCCAGGATCGGCGTATGACCCGTGAGGAAGTCGCCGAAATCATCGCGTTGAAAGTCTGGATAGACCCAGGTCTCACCGCGCGCAACGCGCGTCAACCAGCGTTGCGGGTCGACTTCATCCGAGCGGAAGTGCTCCATGTACTTGGAGCCCTTGCGATCGGATTGCTGTGCGATGACCGGTGCGTTGGCCGTATCGAGCACGAAGTAGGTCTGGCCGTCGCGCTCCATCATCGTGTAAACGTAGAAGGCCTCGGGTATCGCTTGATGAAAGCGCACCAGCGGTGCGAGCAGGCGATCGTACTTCTCCTGCGTGAAGTTCGCGGGGTCCATCAGCTCGCGATGAAAATTGCCATCGACTGTGCTCGCTGCCAGACGCGCGACCTGCGCCACGTGCGTGCGCAACACGTCGAGACGCGCCTGCTTCGACAGCCATTGCGGCACCAGCACGATCGTCAGCAGCACGAGCGCTGCGACGAGCGTGACGGTGACGAACACCGAAATGCGAAAAGGGCGGCGCGAGGCAGTCATTGCAATCGATTGCGCGTGTTGTCCGCGATCAGCCTGCGACGTGACGTGCGACGTGATCGACTTCGTCGCCGCTGCCGATGATCACGCTGCAGCGCTGATGAATGTCCGTCGGCTTCACCTCCAGAATGCGCTGCCCCGGTGCGCACAAGGCCTTGCCTCCCGCCTGCTCGATCAGCATGCCCATGGGATTGGCTTCGTACATGAGGCGCAGCTTGCCCTTCGGTGCCTTTTTCGTGGGCGGATACATGAACACGCCGCCCTGCAGGAGAATGCGATGGACATCGGCGACCATCGCGCCGACGTAGCGGCTGGAGTAACCCTGCTCCTGCGCCCAGTTGAGATAGTTCTGATAGCCCTGCGGAAAGCTCGCGCGGTTGCCCTCGTTCACGGAGTAGCACTTGTTCGTGTTCGGAATGCGCAGGCCCTCGGCGACGCGGATGAACGCGCCGTAGTTCGGATCGAGCACGAACATGTCCACACCCAGACCGATGCTGAGCACGAAGACCGTGGACGAGCCATACAAAACATAACCTGCCGCCACCTGCTCCGTCCCACACTGCAACAGCGACTCCTCTGCCTTGGGCGAGCGGCGGTCCTTGCGCAGGATGCTGAAGATCGTGCCCACCGCGCCGCAGATGTCGAGATTGGACGACCCATCGAGCGGATCGAACAGCACGCAGTACTTGCGCTCGTTGCTGTCATCGCTGCGCAGGATCACCGGCTCATCGTTCTCCTCGGACGCCACGATTGCGACGCCTTCACGCCCGCCCAGCGTGCGCAAGAGAATCTCGTTGGCGATGACATCGAGCTTCTGTTGTTGCTCGCCTTGCACGTTCTGCTGCCCCACCGTGCCGAGCACGTCGTCGAGGCGCGCGCGGCGCACGTGGGCCGCGATCATCTTCGCGGAGATCGACAGTGCCGAGAGGATCCAGGAGAACGCGCCGCTTGCTTCCGGGTACCGGGCCTGCTGCTGCAGGATATGGGACTGCAGCGTGACGATGCTGGGTTCGGGCGTGGTTGGGCTGGAAGCGGCAACGGACATGCGGGGGCCTCGATCGAGTGGCGCGGGGGTGTGGAGGATTGTCCGACGCTATTTAGCAGCGTGCACCGGCCCTGTCCACGAAGCAGGCATTTCTTGCAGCGAATGGCGGGAAAAATGCAGCGGAACCGCACCGGCCCGCGTTCGTTTCGCTCCTGTCTCAATCGGCCCTACGGATCTCATGCGATACCTTGCACTTGCCAGCGACTACGACAATACGCTCGCCACCGACGGGCGCATGCCGCCCGCGGTGCTCCAGGTGCTGCGCCAGTTGCGTCAGTCCGGCCGCAAGCTGATCCTGGTGACCGGGCGCGAACTGCCCGATCTGCTGACGGTGCTGCCGGAGATCGATGTGTTCGATCGCGTCGTTGCCGAGAACGGCGCGCTGCTGTACCGGCCTCACGATCGCAGCGACACGTTGCTATCCGAGCCATTCCCGGAAAAGTTCCTGCAGGCGCTACGCACGCGCGGTGTGCCCGTGAGTGCAGGCCGCAGCATTCTGGCGACTGTGCAGCCGCACGAGACCGCCGTACTCGAATGCATTCGCGAATACGGTCTGGAGCTGCAAGTCATCTTCAATCGTGAAGCCGTGATGATCCTGCCTTCCGGCACGAACAAGGCGACCGGTTTGAAGGTGGCGCTGCGCGAGCTGCAACTCTCGCCCCACAATCTCGTGGCCATCGGCGATGGTGAGAACGATCACGCCTTCATCGAGGTGTGTGAGTGTGCCGTCGCAGTGTCGAACGCGGTGCCATCGCTGTGCGAGCGTGCTGATTTCGTCACCACTGCGCCAGTCGGTGCGGGTGTCATTCAAGTTGCTGAAGCATTGCTGCGCGATGACTTTGCCGCGGCGGGTGCGCGACTCAGACGCCATCACCTGTCGCTCGGTGAAACGCACTCAGGTGAGCCGTTGCTCATTCCATCGTATGGGCAAACATTGATGGTGACTGGCGCCTCCGGCGCTGGTAAGTCGACATTCGCCACGGGCTTCCTGGAGCAACTGGTTCGCCGCGGCTATCAATTCTGCATCGTCGACCCGGAAGGCGACTACGAGCACTTCGAAGGCGTCGTGAGCCTCGGCAGTCCGCAAGCCCCGCCGGTCATCGCCGACGTCGCCAAGCTACTCGAAGATCCTTCTGACAACGTTGCCGTGAACATGCTTGGCGTGAAGATCGAGGATCGGCCCGCTGTTTTTCGGGAACTGTTTTCTACGCTGAGCACGATGCGTGCGCGATTCGGTCGTCCACACTGGCTGGTCGTCGACGAGGCGCATCATCTGCTGCCTGACAGGGATGTGCATACGGAGTCGGTTCCGGTCGAGCAGTACCCAGGGCTGATGCTGATCACGGTTCACCCGCAGCGCGTGGCTCGAGCGCTCTTGCAACGAGTGAACGTACTGGTTGCGATCGGCGAGACGCCCGGAGATTCCGTGCGCGAGTTTGCTCTAGCGGCCGGCCTCGGCGTACCGACGCTCGCGGCGGCGGATTCGCAGCAGGCGGGTGAAGCCGTGGCTTGGTTGCGCGGCGTGCGCGACGAGATCGTCCACTTCAACTACGAGCGGCCTGCGACGGAACGCAAACGGCATCAACGCAAGTACGCTGCGGGCGATCTCGGCGTCGAGCAGAGTTTCTACTTTCGCGGTTCGGCGGCGAAGTTGAACTTGCGTGCTCAGAACCTGCAGATGTTCACGCACATTGCCGCCGGCGTGGATGATGAGACCTGGTTGCATCACCTGCGTCACGGGGATTACTCACGGTGGTTCGCCGAGTTCATCAAGGACGAGGACCTGGTGCGTGCTGCACGTGCGATCGAGCAGGATGGATCGCTGTCCGCCAGCGAAAGCCGGCAGCGGTTTAGCGAGGAAATCGAGCAACGCTATACAACGTCCGCCTGAGACCACTCGCGCGGCACCCAGGCTTTGCAGCGTGCTTCCGTTGCGCACGGATCCACCGCCTGAGCGTTACTCCCCGTTCGCGTTCAGCCTTTGCCTGAGATCCATGCCGCGAAACTGCAATGGGAGTTCCATTTTCCGCATTTGCACGGCCGTGGTGAGGGACGAGCAGGATTCTGTGATCACCCGCGATGCCTTCGGCGTCCGGTAGCTCTAAAGATGCGCATCGATCTGCCTATATATGAACGATGCCAGTCACTCCCACACTCAACGAGCGCTACCGGCCGCGCAGCCTGCGATTCACGATGCTGCTCGCGCTGGGCGTGGGCTTCTTGTTGCTGGCCGCGTCGCAGTACCTGATCGCAGGCATCTTTCTGCGGCAGCAGCTTCAGGAGCGCGAAATAGACGATGCGTTCGGACGCCTCGACGGCCTGCAACGCGCGGTCGCCTCGATGGCCGACGATCTCCAGTCCAGTGCCTCGGACTGGTCCAACTGGGACGATTCCTATGACTATGTGCACACGCGCAATCCCACCTTCATCGCAACGTACGTAGATCCGCAGTCGCTCACGCGCCTGCGCCTGAACCTGTTCGTCATGCTGGATGAACATGGCAACGTCGCACATGCGAGCACACAACAAGAGCCGCTCGCGCCGTTGACGACAGCACCGGAGGACCTGGTCGAGCACCTGGCTCGAGATCCCTTGCTCCTGCCACGCGATACGTTCTTCACTGGACTCGTGACCAGCTCGCAAGGTGTCTACCTCGTGAGCTCGTACCCGGTGCACAGCTCGCAACCTACCTCGCCAGCCAAGGGCCGATTGATCATGGGCCGACTCGTCAGCGCCGTCGTGCCTGCGGTCGCCCGCATCACGACGATGGACGTCGACTTGTTGGCGCCAGGTGTCGACACGACGTTGGACGGTGCAGCAGTACATCGCCGCGGTGTTCACACGCTGCATGCGGTCGATGACGAGCATCTCGAGGTGTACACGCAATTGCACGGACCGCATGGCGAAACGGCAGCCGTGCTGCACGCCATGATCAAACGTCAGCTGCAGGGAACATTGACGCACGCACAGCACTGGCTGCTCGCGCTGACTGTGTTGATCGCGCTGCTCTGCTGCGTCATGAGCATCTTGTACATCGAACGCAAAGTCGTGCGGCCAATCACCGGTCTCGCGCGCCAGCTCGAAGCCGTGGCCGAAGCGCCCGATACGCTTCCGCGCGTGGATCCGATGGACACCGCGGCGGAGCTGACCGTGCTCAGTCATTCCATCAACGACATGTTGAGCAGGATCGAAGCCGAGCAACACCTGCGCCGCGAGCACGATGCAGTCGTGCGGGCAAATCAGCTCAAGTCGGAGTTCCTTGCGACGATGAGTCATGAGATCCGCACGCCGATGAACGGCGTGCTCGGCATGTGCGAGCTCCTGCAGCGCACGGAGCTGGACGCGCGCCAGCGGCGGCTGGCCGACACGATCCTGCGTTCGGGCCGTGCTCTGCTGTGCATTCTCAACGACGTTCTCGACTACTCGAAGATCGAGGCGGGCAAGATCGAGCTCACGCCGGCGGAGTTCGCCATGGCCGAGCTCATCGAAAGCGTGACGGCGACCTTCAGTGCAGAAGCACAGAAGAAGCATCTGATGCTGCACACGGAGATCGCGGCCGACGTGCCCGCGCGCGTGATCGGCGATCAACAGCGCCTGCGACAGGTGCTGCTGAACCTGGTGAGCAACGCAATCAAGTTCACCCACACCGGCAAGGTGCAGATCTCCTGCATTGTCGATGACTTCTGCTCGGAGCACGTTGGCTTGCGTTTCGACGTGAGCGATACCGGCGTCGGCATTCCGCTCTCTGCTCAAGCGCGCATCTTCGAGCCGTTCGTGCAAGCCCATCATGGCGATCGTCAAGCGCAGGGTGGAACGGGGTTGGGTCTGGCCATCGCGCGGCGCCTCGTGCTGGCGATGGGCGGAGAGATCAGCCTGCACAGTCGGCCCGACGCAGGCGCCACCTTCTCGTTCACCGTCGAGCTCAAGCATGCCGCGTCGCAGGTGGCGCACGTACAGGAAGCTTCAATGGCCACGGGCATGCGCTTCGCCAGCGCTTTTTCTCCGCACATCCTGCTGGTCGAGGACAACGCGGTGAATCGCGAAGTCGTGTGCGGCATGCTGGAGCAGATGAACTGCAACGTCACGGCCGTCGAGAATGGCGCGCAGGCCGTGGAAGCCTGCACTCAATCCGTCTACGACATGATCATGATGGATTGCGAGATGCCCGTGATGGACGGACACACCGCCGCCCGCGAGATCCGGGGTGTCGAGCGCTCGCTCGGTCGTGCGGAAGTGCCCATCGTGGCGGTGACCGCCAACGTGACCAGCGCGAATCAACAGCGCTGCTTCGAATCGGGGATGAGTGTGTTCATCACCAAGCCGGTATCGCAGGCTCGGTTGACGCTACTGCTGACGCAGTCGTTTCGCGGTGCGAGTCGGAGCGGGCAACTCGTCAACTAGACCGACTATCATCTCGGCCGTCCGAACTCCTGCGCCCAATACACTCCCGACTCCCGCTTGCGATCCTCCGCAAATGCGAGCCCCATCTGCGTGAACTCCGGGCTCATGATGTTGGCGCAATGACCCGGACTCTTCAGCCACATCGCCACGACTTCGCCGGCAGTCGCGGGTCCCGCGGCAATGTTTTCGCCCACGTTGCGCCATGAATAACCTGCAGCAGTGGCTCGTTGCGCTGGCGTGCTGCCATCGAATCCTTCGTGTTGCAGCTTGCGGTGCTGAGCCATGTTGCGCGCATGCTGCTCGGCGGCTCGATTCAACTTGGCATTGAGCTGCAGCGCCGGTGCCGCGGCTAAGGAGCGCGTGCCACAGCGACGTTTTTGTGCGCGAGCTTGATTGACGAGGTGCAATGCCTCCAGGCGAATGGCTCCGCTGTCAGATGTGCGTGGAGCGTCGGGCGCATCGGACAGCGCGATCCAGTATTCATCACCGCGTCGTTCCGCACCGAAGCGCGTGAACGAGGCATCGGTCAGCGCCTCGCACAACTGCTCACTTAACGCGGCTGCAAGCTGGTTGTCAGCGCGGACGCCGCCCACGTGGACCGAGACGAAGCGCACGTGCCCGTAGCCTTCTGGAATGTAGTTGCGGAGGCGCCCGCCTTGCGTCCATCGCTCGGCAAGGTCATTCAGACGCGGGTCTTCGCGCAGTGGCTCGCGGAGGCCCGCCCGCGAGTCGCATCCAGTGCGGCGGATGGCGTTGGCGACATCGAGCGCATCAGCATGCACCGTCGGCATGAAACCGAGATACACGAGCACGGTGCATGCGCACCAACGCGAAGCCATCAGACGTTCGCTGGCTCTTGGCGCTGTCGCATCTGACGCAGCACGCGATCGAGCGCGTGGCCCAGATCTTCGACGGTATTGGGTTTCAGGATGAGCTCGCGAATGCCACGCTCACGCGCCACTTCGCGGTCCTCCGGCCGCACATATCCGGAGGTCATCAGCACGGCGAGATCCGCGCGCACGTCGCGCACGGCAGTTGCGAAGTCGAAGCCCGACATCACCGGCATGGAGAGATCCGTCACGACCACGTCGAAATCCTGCGGCGCAGCCTTCAGCGCCTTCAAGGCAGCGCCCACATCGGTGTAGCCGCTGACACGATAACCCAGGCGCTTCAGCACGCGCGTGGTGAGAAAGACGATGGCTTCATCGTCATCGACATAGAGTACATGCTCGCCGGCGCCCTTCACGCCGCCGCGCAATGGAGCAGGACGGGCAACGACAACATCCTTCGCAGCGGGGAAGTAGAGATCGAATGTCGTGCCGTTGCCGAGCTCACTGTGCACGGCGATGGCGCCTTCGTGTCCCTTCATGATGCCGTGGACCACGGACAGTCCCAGCCCCGTACCTTGGCCGGCGGGCTTGGTCGTGAAGAACGGATCGAAAATGCGCTCGAGCACTTCCTTGCTCATGCCGCAGCCGTCGTCACGAATGCGGACGCGTGCGTACGGACCGATGCGCAAGTCGCGTGAGGTAGCAGCCAGGTCGGCATCGACGTTGACGGCATCCAGTTCGACCTCGAGCAGGCCCGCGCGGCGTCCCACCGCGTGTGCTGCGTTCGTCGCCAGATTCATGATCACTTGGTGAATCTGCGTGGAGTCCGCCACGATCGCGGGCATTTCGGGGTCGAAGCGCGTGCGCATCTGGATCAGTGCGGGCAGCGTCGAGCGCAGCAGCTTCAATGCTTCCTCCACGACGGCGCGCAGATCGAGCACTTCGTGCTTGGGCTCCTGTGCGCGGCCGAACGCGAGAATGCGGCGGACCAGGTCGGAAGCGCGGCCTGCGGCCTTTGCGATTTCGCGCAAGCTCTCCTGTGCCGCATCATCATCGGGCAAATCGGCGATGGCGAGCCGCGCGTTGCCACCGATCGCGAGCAGGAAATTGTTGAACTCGTGCGCGATGCCACCCGCCAGCGTGCCGAGCGCTTCCATGCGTTGCGAGCGGGTTTGCACGTCCGCTGCGAGCTTGCGTTCGGTCACGTCGCGGTAGTTGGTGACGATGCCCTTCACCGCAGGATCGTGCAGCAGATTCGTGGCGACGCCTTCGAGCCACAGCCAACGGCCGTCGTGGTGTCGACGGCGCCAGAGCACGGGCAGCGACTTGCCCGGCTGGCCGTGCAAATAACGCATCGCTTCTTCGAGCAACGGCACATCGTAGGGATGCGTGTGCTCGAATGAATCGGTGCCGAGCAGGTCGTCGCACGCGCGACCCTCGGTCGCACTCACCGAAGGACTGAGGTACAGAAAGCGCTGCTGTGCATCGATGACGGTGATGCAATCGGTGCTGTGCTCGATCAAGGCGCGAAAGCGCTCTTCGCTGCGACGGAGCTCCGCTTCGATACTCGTGCGTGCATCGATCTCGCGCTGTGCCGCCTGGAACAAGCGCGCGTTGTCGAATGCCACGGCCGCTTGCGTCGCGATGCCGACGAGCGCGCGCTCGCTGCGATCGGAGAACACGCCGGGATTGCGGTGCGCGAAGAACATCCCGCCGAGCAGCTCGCCGATACGCGAGATGACGGGTAGGGCGAGATAGCTGCGCACCGCCAACTGACCCATCGGCACTGCGTACTTGGCTGCATGTTCCACGTAGCGCGGATCGAGCCGGATGTCGTTCGAGCGCACGATGCCCTCGGCCTTGAAAAGCGGTGCGAAGGCGTCGACCGACTGCTGCATGACGGCGCCCTCGACCACCGCTCGATTGAAGCCGGAGACGGCGCACAGCATGTACTTCTCGCCGTGCTCGTTCGTCGCTGTGTAGTAGAAGGCGCCGTACTCTGCACCCACGAGTCGCACGCCAGCGTCGGTGACCACTTGCACGAGACGATCGAGATTCAGCTCGGCTGCGAGCGCCGCGCCTGTGTAGTTCAACAGCTCGAGTGTGCGCTTCTCTTCGCGCAGCGCTTGCCACGCACGCGCCGGCGAGCCGCGCATGCGGCGGCGATCGAGCGCCGATCCGTCGACACCCGTCTGGCGCGCGAGCAACGCGCGCAGATTATCGTTCTCGACTTCGAGTTCCTGCACTCGGCGTTCGAGATCGACCTGGGTCTGCGGATCTATGGATGGTTTATATGGATCCACGAGCGTGCTGACAGCCTTCGGGCGATTCCCCTGGACGATGCCCTGGTGAACTATGGCAGATCGGTGCGACTGCGTGCCACGAGGGCGATCGGCACGCAGTGACGGCAACGAAAATCGGCATAAACCCTACAGTGCGGGTGGTGCAATGAAACCACCGATTTCACGCGCCACCTGGGTCACGAAGTCGATACACACGTGGTCGTGATACTCCGGGCCCATGGCCTGCAACCCGATGGGCAAACCGTGGGCATTCAAGCCAACGGGGAAGGCCGTGCTGGGCAGATAGCTGGTGGTGGCAAGGCCCGACCAGAAAAGCTGTTGAAAGAACGGGACTTCCACGCCATCGACCGCGATCTTGCGCTGACGCATCGGTGTCCTGTCGTGTGCGATGGCGGCGGTGGGCGCGATCGGACAGACGAGCACATCCCACAGCTGGAAGAACTCGCGCCAGGTGTGCCGCAGTTTCGTGCGTTCTTCCTCCAACGTCAGCCACTGCCGGTGCGTCAACGAGCTCTCAGGATTCACCAGTCCGTCGACCAGCCGGCGGAAGACTTCGTCCGCACGCGTCGCATCGCATTCAGGGCGGGCTGTTTCGGAAACTTGTGCTCCAAGGCGCGCGAGCAGGTGCGCAACCTGTTGTCCGCGATCGGAGATCTCGTGTGCCACGGGTGCATGCCCGTCGTGCAACCAGAACGCCACGCGGTAGTCGCGCAACGGCCGTGGTCGACGTGGCAGCGACAGGCGCACGGCGGCGGACTGGAATTCGTTGGGACCGACGAGCAGATCGAGCGCCAACGCAAGATCCTCGGCGCTGCGTGCAAGAGGACCGACGGTCATCAGATCGCCCGTGCTGACAAATTGCGGCGGGCTGGTGGCCGACGTGGGGATGATGCCGTACGTCGGCTTGTGACCGTACACCCCGCACGCATGCGCGGGATTACGAATCGAGCCGCCGAGGTCGGTGCCCAACTCGAGCGCGGCGAAACCCGCAGCGATACTGGCCGCAGCACCGCCGGATGAACCGCCGGGCGAGCGCGCTGGATCCCAGGGATTGTTCGTGCAGCCGAAGATCTCATTGAAGGTTTGCAGGTCCTGGAGGCGCGTGGACACATTCGTCTTGCCGAGCACGATTGCTCCTGCCGCGCGCAGGCGCGCGACCGCGGGATCATCGCGCGTCGCAATGTGAGTTCGCAGTTCCGGATCACCCCAGGTCGTCGCGAACGAGGCGACGTCGAACGCTTCCTTCACCGTGATGGGCACGCCATGCAGCGGCCCGACGTGCTCGCCTGAGCTCAGTGAATCATCGGCGCTGCGCGCTTGCGCCAGCGCGCGTTCGAAGTCGCGCACGACGACGGCATTGATATCGCCATCGAACCGTTCGATGCGAGCAATACAGTGCTCGACCAGCTCGACCGCACCGAGCTCCCGCCGGCGGATACGATCTGCGAGCCTGATTGCACTGTCGAATGCGAGCTCAGCCAAGCAGGAGTCCTCGCGCTAAGTGCCTGGTGCAGCGTGGCTGCGGATCTGTGTGGTCCTTTCGTTATTGGATTCCCGCCCGCGTACTGCGGAGGGCCAGGATGCCCCCATCCTGTTCTGGCGCGCCACTTCCTCCGATCGTTCCCCCGCTGGCCGCGGAAGGATGCATGAACTGTTCTGGTGGCCTTGTGTAACTGTCCGCCCGCGCGCGCGATCACGCAAGATCGGCCAATACGTCCGGCACGTGTCGACGCAGCAAGGCATTGCGGGCCTGCCATTGCGTGGCGCTGTCGAAGGTTTCGAAGAACGTGACTTCGCCTGCGATCAGGGCGGCGACGGGGACGCCGTCCTGATAGAGCACGCGGTTACCCGTGAGGGCGGGGACGCGGGCGCCGGGCGTCAGCAGGCCCACGACGTTCAGCGGATCAGCGGCGCTGAGGGAGATCCAAGCCGCGTCACCGGCGCGCCGGCGGGCCTCGCGCAATGCGCCGATCGCCTCGGGTGTGGCGTATTGCTCGCCCGAGAATCCGGCCACGAAGCGGCCGCCGCGAATCTCGCCCCGTGCTTCCAGCCGCCGATAACACAGCAGCAGCTCGCGCCACGGCGGCAACCACGAGGCCTCGCGCTGATATACCTTCCAGAACACCACGCCCCACCGTTGCAGCAGGGTGCGCGCGATGTGCTCGACCGGGTTTGCATTCAGCGCCGTGCCCTTGCGAACGAGCGCCCAGCGACCGGCGTCCTGCATGCCGAAGAGTGCTGCACGACCGCGACGACGACCGGATGAACGGCGCCGCTCGCCCGGCAGCAACAGTGCGCGCAGACCTGTGAAGCTATCCGCATTCACCAAACCGCAGGCGACCAATTCCCCTAATGCTTCTTCCACCTGCGCTGGCAGCAGATGTGCACTGTCCACGAGCTCGTCGAAGAACGAAGCACCGTGTGCGCGGATGACCTCGATGACTGCAAGAGCCTTCGAGCTCAGCTGTTCCAGCGGCGGCGCGGTCGTCAACGTCGACCACAGCCGTGCGTCCCGGCGCGGCAATAGCACGATGGGCGTGGTGCGTACCGGAGATGCAGCACGCTCGCCCGTTCCCGTGCGCGGAGCCAGTCGCGTCCAGATGTAGCGGCCCGCGAGACAGTGCTCGTCCAACCACGCGGGCTCGTACTCCGCGATGCGGGCAGGCAGGACCTCGGTTTCCCATGCGCCGGCAGGCACATCGAACCCTTCCAACTGATTCAGTACTGCTGCGACGGCATCCGGCCCCTGCATGCGCGCGGTGCCTTTCACGCGCTGCCAATCCAGCAGGAACCGCAGGAAGTCGCGCGCCTGCACGGGCTCGATCTCGGCGCGCAATCGTTTGACGGTGTAGCGATGGATGCGGGCGAGCAGGCGGCGCTCGCACCATTGCATCGACTTCGCTTCCGGCTCGAACTGGCCGCGCATGGCGAAACCTTCGGCCTCCAGTGTTACGAGTGCGGCGTCGATATCGGCGACGGGTACCGACAGTGCAGCGGCTAATGTCGCGGCCGTGGTTGGACCTTCGCCTTCCAGCCGTCCCCGCACGAGCTGCACGAGCGCCTCTTCACGCGCCAACTCGCCTCGATGTGTGGACGGCACACGCTCGAGATCGAAGGCCCATTGCGGATACAGCACACGGAACAGGGGTGCGCGCTCAACGGCGATCCACAGGGTTGCGTGGGTGGCCGCCTCTGCAATTGAAACCACGCGGCCCGCTGCCACCAACTGCTCGAGGAGCATGAGCCATCCCGGCGTGCGCTCCGCTTCGGCCTGCGTGAGATAGCCGAGCCACATCAGCGCGTCGTGCAACTCATCGGGTGTCGTAGCATCAGGCCATGCTTCTTCGCGCACGCGCGCGATGGCACCGGTATCGAGCTTGCCGAGGTCTGCGGCGTCCTGCGGGTCGATCCAGCGGCGACTCATCACCGCCTGCGTGCGGCGCTCTTCGAGTGGCGCATCGTCGAGGTATGCGTAGGGACGTGCCGAGAGCACCTCCAGCGCGAGAGGTGAAGGCTCGGTGAGGTCACGTGCCACGACTCGAATCGCGCGGGATTCCAGACCGCGTAGCACGGTCTCGAAGCCATCGACATCCATCGCCTCTTCGAGGCAATCGCGCAGGGTCTGCGTAACGAGCGGATGATCCGGCACTTCGATCTCGCCCGGCAGGTTCTCGCCGCACGCAACTTGATCCGGGAACACTGCAGCCAGCAGATCTTCCGCGTTCATGCGTGCCAGTGGTGGCGGTACCTTCTTGCCGCCGCGGAACCGGGGCAGCGCGAGTGCCACACTGGCAGTCCAGCGCCAGCGTGTCGTGAACATGGGTGCTGCAAGCAGCGCTTGAATCAACAGAGGGCGGGCGCTGGTGGAGTGAAGGTAATGCGCGACGTCTGCCAGCTCGAAACTGTGTGCTGTCGTCAGCGACAGCACGATGCAGTCTTCAGTGGCCGCAGCTTGCAGTTCAAAGTTGAACTGTCGGCAGAAGCGCTTGCGCAGCGCGAGGCCCCACGCACGGTTGATGCGGCTGCCATACGGTGAATGCACGATGAGCTGCATGCCGCCGGCTTCGTCGAAGACGCGCTCGAAGACGATGGTGTCGTGCGTAGGCAGGCACCCGAGGGCGGCACGGGCACTGGCGAGATAGGTGGAGAGTTGGCTGGCCGCGCTGTCGCCCAGGCCGATTTCGCTCTTAAGCCAACACTCAGCCTCCACTGTTTGTGTAAGCGTCCTTTCCCCCGCTTCGCAAGGAAGGGGACGCAAGTTCGAGCTGAGAGAGTCCAACTTCGACTCCATCTCCCTTCGCAACCGACTCACCGCAACCGATAGCTCGCGGCTTCGGCCCGGCGCTTCGCCCAGCCAGAACGGAATGGAGGGCGGTTGACCCTTCGCATCCTCGACTCTCACCGTGCTGCGCTCGACCCGCAGGATCCGGTACGAGCTATTGCCGAGCTGAAACACATCGCCGGCAAGACTCTCCACGGCAAAGTCTTCATTCACCGTGCCGACCATGTGTCCTTCGGGTTCGAGCACGACCTGGTAGTCCGCCGCTTCGGGAATGGTGCCGCCGGACGTCACGGCAGTGAGCTTCGCGCCTTTGCGCGCGCGCAGCTTGCCGTTCACGGCATCGTGGTAGATGAGCGCGCCGTGCCGCCCGCGACGTGTCGTGTAGCCGTCGCTCAGCATGTGCACGATCTCATCGAACTGCGTTCGGGTCAGCTCGCGGAATGGATACGCGCGCGTGCAGAGACGATACAGCGCAGCGGCATCCCATTCGACACACGCAATCTCGGCAATCAGCTGCTGTGCGAGCACATCGAGCGAGTTACTGGGAATGGAAAGCCGATCGAGCTCGCCACGGCGCACGGCATCCAGCAAGGCCGAGCACTCGACCAGCTCATCGCGCGAAGTAGCGAACAGCCGGCCCTTCGGCGTCTGACCGACACCATGGCCCGAGCGGCCGACCCGTTGCAGAAATGCGTTGATCGATCGCGGGGAACCCAGCTGGCACACGAGGTCGACATCGCCGATGTCGATACCGAGCTCGAGCGACGCCGTTGCGATGAGTGCTTTCAGCTCGCCGCGCTTCAGTCGCTGTTCGGCATTCAGGCGCAACTCCTTCGCCAGGCTGCCGTGATGCGCGGCGACATGTTCCTCACCCAAGCGCTCTGACAACTGGCGGGCCGCACGCTCGGCATGACGCCGCGTGTTCACGAACACGAGCGTGCTGCGATGTTCGTTCACGAGCTCAGCCACGCGGTCATACACCTGTGACCAGGTTTCATTCGACATCACCGCTTCGAGCGGCGCGGGGGGTACCTCGATCGCGAGATCGCGTTGACGCACGTGTCCGCTGTCGACGATCGCGCACGGAAACAGCTCCTCGTGCGCACGACCCGCACCCACCAGGAAGCGGGCGACTTCATCGATGGGATTCTGTGTTGCCGAGAGTCCGATGCGTGTGAGCTGCCGGCCGGCGAGTGCATCCAGCCGCTCGAGTGACAGCGAGAGGTGGCAGCCACGCTTGCTGCCCACCATGGCGTGAATCTCATCGACGATCACAGTGCGCGCAGTGGACAGCATGGCGCGGCCCGAATCGGAGCCGAGTAGGATGTACAGGGATTCGGGAGTGGTCACCACGATATGCGGGGGGTGCTTGCGCATGCTCGCGCGCTCGTGCTGCGGCGTGTCGCCGGTGCGAACCCAGGTGCGGATATTCGCGTTGGGCAAACCGCGAGCTTGCAAGGCGGTATCGATGCCGCTCAGCGGCGCTACCAGATTCTTCTGCACGTCATTGGACAACGCCTTCAGCGGCGAGACGTAGATGACATGCGTTTCATTGCGCAGCTGGCCTTCACTGGACAGTCGCACCAACGCATCGATGGCCGCGAGAAAGGCGGCCAGCGTCTTGCCCGAGCCGGTCGGTGCTGCAATGAGCACATCCTGATCGGCCTGAATGGCGGGCCAGGCGTCGGCCTGGGCAGGCGTCGGCCCGGCAAACGCGTTGTCGAACCATTCGGAAACAGCGGGGTGGAATTGGTGCACGGGACGCGAAGATGTAGCCAGTGATCAGATCTTAACTCTGACCACTGGAATGCACCCGATGCTGCACCGGCGGCGGAAATCGCCGCTGACGGAAAACTACTTAGCGTCGAGTCAGCTCGAGCTGCGTGTTGGGGGCGATGGTGATTTCCACCGCCCGTTTTTCGTTGTCGATGGTGTTGATCGCAACCGGCCGGCGCCACACGCGCACGATGTACTCCAACACCCGACGTGCTCGTTCCGGGTCCAGGCCGCGACCATCCGTCACATGATCGTGGATCAGCTCCAGACGGCCATCGAGATGCACGCGCTGGACGCTCACGGACGGCGCGCCGAAGCCGTATTTGGGTGCCAG
>JBEVDW010000020.1:0-14846 GCA_040513115.1 Steroidobacteraceae bacterium
CCGCAGTCGTCGGCATGCCCGATCGGCACTGGGGTGAGGTGGTGACCGCGGTGGTGGAACTGCGGCCCGGATGCACGCTCGATGAGCAGGCGGCGATCGAGTTCGTTCGCGGTCAGATCGCAGGCTACAAAGCCCCCAAGCGCGTGAGGTTCGTGGACGCGCTGCCACGCACGGCATCCGGGAAAGTTCAGCGTGCCATCGTGCGCAAACGGCTCGCTGATGCAGCGCCGCCCTCGTTACTCAGCGCTCAATATTCTTTCGCGAGGACGAGATCATGCCCGGCAAGTGGTTCGAAGAGCTGGAAGTGGGTGAGGTGTTCAAGCATCCGATCACACGCACGATCACGGAGGTCGACAACGTGTGGTTTTCGGCGCTGACGCACAATCCGGCGCAGCTGCACATCGACGAGGAATACTGCCGCACGCAGACGGAGTTTGGTCAGCGCATTCTCAATAGCATGTTCACGCTGGGACTGATGGTTGGGATCGCGGGTCACGAGACGGTGCAAGGCACGTCGGTCGCGAATCTCGGTTTGGACGAAGTGCGTTTTCCCAAGCCGGTCTTTCATGGCGACACCTTGCGCATCGAAACCGAAGTGCTGGAGCTGCGGGCGTCCAAGTCGCGGCCGGATCAAGGCATCGTGATCTGGGCACACCGCGCGTACAACCAGCGCAATGAGCTGGTCGCGCATTGCAAGCGCGCTGGGCTACAGCGACGCAAGCCGAAAGATTGAGCGTTGCGATGACCAGGGCGCTCGTTCTCGAATTCCTGAGCGCGCGGGAGATCAGCCCGGCTGCACTCGTGCGCCTGGCCGCACGCAATCAAGTGCGACGTGTTTCCGTGTGCATCAAGCCATTCAAGGCGCTATCCGGCGAGGCGGTGCCTTTTGCAGATCTCATCGATTGGGACTTGAGCGGCGATACGCCCAATCGGCGGGAGTTGAAGCGCATCTGTCAGGCGGAGGGCGTCAGCATTGCATCGGCTGATCCGTTCTTCGTTCGCAGCGAAGCGGACATCGCCGGCTCCCGACGAGCACTCGAGTCAGCGGCATGGCTGGAGGCGGGCGCCGTCACGTTGATCGTCATGGAGTCCGACATGGCGCGACTGCGCGAGCTCATGGCTGGCTTTTGTGCAGTGGCGAATGAATATGGGCTCGATGTGCTGCACGAGCATTCCCCTCGAATGCCGCTCAAGACCGTGACAAGTGCGTTGACTTTGCAGCGCTCGCTCGATGCGTCCAACTTGCGATTGGTGGTCGATGCCCTGCACTTCTTTCGGGGTGCGAACGCACTGTCCGACCTGGTCGCTGTGCGCGCGGACGAGATCGCTCGCATCCAGCTCTGCGACGCGCCGCTGAACGTGCCAAGTCAAGGCGGCGGCTACGAAGCGTTCTACGAGCGGAAGATTCCGGGCGAGGGTGTGTTCCCGCTCCATGATCTGCTCGCGGCGCTGCCCGAGCAGCTCGAGATCGGCATGGAAGTGCCGCTATGGCAGATGCAGAATGAAGGCGTGCAGGCCGCGGAACGGGTGCAGCTCATCGTCGATGCAACGCATCGACTGC
Source organism: Steroidobacteraceae bacterium (assembly GCA_040513115.1). Taxonomy (GTDB): domain Bacteria; phylum Pseudomonadota; class Gammaproteobacteria; order Steroidobacterales; family Steroidobacteraceae; genus DATELY01. The sequence goes on from JBEVDW010000020.1 coordinate 1,562, forward strand.
TGGCCCGCGTGGCTGCCACAAAGAACGAGCACGGCACCGGCGAGGGGAGTCGAACAGTGTGAGCAGGCGCATCGCAATCATCACCGGTGGCGGCTCGGGTATCGGGCGCGCTGCGGCGTTATCGCTCGGTCGCCGCGGTTACGGCATCGTGCTCGCGGGGCGTCGCTCAGAGCCGTTGCTTGCCGTCGCAAAGGAGGTTGAATCCGCTGGCGGCGAGGCGAGTGCAGTGATCACTGACGTGACGAACGAAGCATCGGTGGCCGCGTTGTTCGCCGCAGCTGTTGCCAGGTTCGGGCGCGTCGATCTGCTGTTCAACAACGCGGGGCAAGGACCGCCGCTCGTGCCGTTGGAAGAGTTGTCCCTTGCCGATTGGCGACGAGTGATGGACGTCAACGTGACGGGTGCATTCCTCTGTTTGCGCGAAGCCTTCCGCGTGATGAAAGCTCAGCGCCCGCAGGGTGGTCGCATCATGAACAACGGCTCGATCTCCGCACACGTGCCGCGGCCCGATTCGATCGCTTATACCGCCAGCAAGCATGCGATGACTGGCCTGACGCGCACGGCTGCATTGGACGGCCGCGAGTACGACATCGCGGTCGGTCAGATCGACATTGGCAATGCGACCAGCGACATGGCGAGCCTGTTTGGACAGGGCATCAAGCAGGCGGATGGATCCCTCAAGCAGGAGCCCATGATGAGCGTCGATACCGTGGGCGAGACGGTGGCTTACATGGACAGCCTGCCCATGGAGGCGAACGTGCAGTTCCTCACCGTCATGGCGACCAAGATGCCGTTCATCGGCCGCGGCTAGTGTCATGCCTCGCTTCGCCGCCAATGTGTCGACGATGTTCCAGGAATTGCCATTCCTCGAGCGGTTCGAGGCGGCGGCTGACGCGGGTTTCGGTGCGGTCGAATGTCAGTTTCCCTATGCGCATTCAGCCGATGACGTCGCAGCGAAGCTCGCTCGCTCGCACCTGAAGCTGGTGATGTTCAACTTGCCGGCGGGCGACTTTGCTGCTGGCGAACGTGGCTTTGCAGCCCTGGCGCACGAGCGCGACCGGTTGAGGCAGAGCGTGCGCAGCGGCATCGACTATGCGCTCGCGACGAATACGCAGCGGCTCCATCTGCTGGCCGGCTGCGCGGATCCTGCCGATCCCGCAGCGCTCGAAACGTATGCCTCATCCTTGAAATGGGTGACAGAGCAACTGGCGGAGCACGGCATCGAGCTGCTCATCGAGCCGCTGAACGGCCGCGACATGCCCGGTTACTTCCTCAACAGCTTCGCACTCGCGGAACATATCCTTGCGCAGTTGGCACTGCCTGCATTGAAGCTGCAGTTCGACATCTACCATCGCCAGATCCTGCATGGCGATGTAACCGCAGCGCTGCGCAGACTCCTGCCCTTGATCGGCCACGTCCAGATCGCAAGCGTGCCGAACCGGCAGGAACCCAACACGGGGGAGCTCGATGACTTCCGCTTGTTCAGGGAGTTGGACGTGCTGGGCTACGAGCGCTACGTCGGTTGCGAGTACACACCCGCGGCCGGTACTCGCAACGGATTGCGGTGGCTTTCTGAATGGAAGAACACACCGGAACAGCCCTGATCGAACCGCTCGTGCTGCTGGCGACCTAGGGGATGCCGCGTCGATTGCGTCCTTAACGATCGTGGCTCAACCGAAGCAGCGCCGCGATGCCGACACGTGTCGTGTTCAAGATTTCGCGCCGCGCTCACTGGGGACGAAACCGATGTCGATGCGAGCAGCGATTTGTGGACTGATGTTGTCGGCGGCTGTATTCGGCGCGTCTGCCGCGCAAGCGGAGTTCCGTCTGCAGGAAGCCACGATCGATGGCATCCATGAGGCGATCCGCTCGGGCGAGGTCACGTGCAAGCAGATCGTCCAGGGGTACATCGCGCGAGCGAAGGCCTATAACGGCACGTGTGCCAAGCTGGTGACGGCCGATGGCGCCAAAGTGTCCAAAGTGCCGGGCACGATTCGGGCGGGCTCGCCGCTGACATTTCCCACGGATACGATGGCGATCACCAAGCTCGTTCCTGACTTCGACAAGTACAAAGGCTTGAAGCCGGATTTCGGCCGCATGGAGCCGACGGCGTCCAATTCGGCCGTGTATCAGCAATACGGCATGGTCGCCGGCGTGGCGGATGCTGGCCAGGTGAATGCGCTGGAGACGTTGAACATCCGCGGCGAGCGCTCGGTCACGTGTCGTGGCAAGTTCGACGCGGATCCTGCAAAGGGCGCACTACCGAAAGATGCGCCGGCTGGTTGCGAGGAATTTCGCAAGCAACCGGATGTGCTCGAATACGCGGCGATGCTGGACAAGAAGTACGGCAAGAACCCCGATCTCGAAGCGATGCCGCTGTACTGCGTGCCGATGTCGTTCAAGGGCATCTACGATGCGATCGACATGCGCACCACGGGCGGTGCCGACGTGAATTACGCAATGGATGCGCCGACAAAGGATTCCACGCTGGTGAGCCGCTTGCGCGGTGCGGGCGCGCTCATTTACGCGATGGCGCATGAGTCCGAATACAACGCAGGCAGCGGCGATCCCGGTGGTGCGGCAAAAGTCGAGCGACCTTATATCGGTGCCGGCGGCTCGCGCGAATCGTGGGGCGGGATGACCTGCAATCCCTACGACACCGAGCGCGTGACGAGCGGCTCGAGCGGCGGCTCGGCGGTGTCTGTCGCGACCAATCTGGTCGTATGCTCGATTTGCGAAACGACGGGCGGCTCCTGTCGTGGCCCCGCCAACTACAACAACGTCGTCAACGTCGTGCCGACGAAGGGGATGATCTCGTTCGCGGGCAGCATCGGCGCGAATCCATATCAGGATCGCCCCGGCATCCAATGCCGCACGGTGAAGGACGCGACGAAAGTGCTGGATGCCTTCCGTGATACGAAGAGCGGCAAGTACTTCGACGCGCGCGATCCGTATACGGCGCTGCCGCGCGTCATTGCCTCGAAGACGCCATACATGGAAGTGCTCAGTGCGGCTGGCAAAGAAAAGCCTTTGGCTGGCATCCGCATCGGCGTGATTCGCGAGCTGATGGTGAAGGAGCATCCAAGTGATGCGGCCGTGAGCGATGGCATCAACAGCCAGCTGCAAGTGCTGAAAGACCTCGGGGCCGAGTTGGTCGAGACCATCGATCCAAATTATCCGGATGATCCGTCCATCGCCAACGTGGCCTTCGGTTTCAATGAGGCGTTCGCCGAGCTGCTGCCGTTCCACATGCCCGAGATCTTCTCGTGGAAGAAAGATGGCAAGCCGGAATTCGAAGTGGCAGGTTGGGATGTGACCAGCAAGAAATACCTGGTCAATCTCGCCGCGCATAAAGCGCCACTGCCCGCCAACATGAACTTCCGGCGCGTCTTCGCCAATCCGCCCAACGACCCGGACGCGATCACGGGTTACACGTTCGCGTATCAGCTCGGCGAGTACCTGGCGAAGCGCGGTGATACGCGGGTGTACGACTGGCAGACGCTGAACGCGAACGCGAAGTACTTCAATGACGTGCGCCGCGTCGCGATGAAGAACTGGGAGAACAAGGAGATCGACATCCGCACGAACGCGATCACGTACACGATGAAGCGGCGTGACACGCTGCGCATGGCAATGATGAAAGTGCTGGAGCAGAACGACATCGATGTGTTCGTGAATCCCGTGAGCCTGACGCTGCAAGGCAAGATCGGCGGTGCGACCGTCGGCGGGCCCGGCGGCGGCGGTGGTGGTTTCGGTTACGGTGCGATGCTCGGCATTCCGGAGGTGTTCGTGCCCGCCGGTTTTGCAGATGAGATCTACGAGCCGAAGTTCGCATTGAACGCGGATGGGACGAAGTACGAAGGCGTGGAGGCAACCGAGCCGACGAAGCTCGCCAGCCCGTTGCCGTACAACATCGCGTTCTGGGCCGGTCCGGGTGAGGAGTCGATGTTGTTGCAAGTGGGCGCCGCGTACGAAGCGGCGACGAAACATCGGAAAGCGCCGTCGGCGTTCGGCCCGGTGAAGGGAGAGCTGTGAGACTCCCGCGCTCTGGTTCCCTCCCCAGCCGGTCAGGGTGGGGGCAACTCTAGGTCGCTGCCGACAACACCTGGAACACTTGGAAATTCTTCAACACGCCACCGTCCCACCCGCCTTCGATCAAATCATCCGCTCGGCTCTTGAGCGCCGCTGCCACCTGGCCGCTCACATGCGCGTCCTGCCCCGCCTGATCCGCGAAGCAGTCGATGATCGCGAACGTGTTGGTGTTGATGCGCACAGCGAACCACGCCTTCGTCTGTGGCTCCGTCTTGGCAACGGCCCCGGCGCCACCGGCGAGAAACTCTGCGAGTTGCGACTCCTTGCCGGGCTTGGCATGCAGGGTGATGTAGTTGGCGAGCTTGATACCGGTGTCTTCTTTGGCCATGACTGATCTCTCGGTGTCCACACGATGTTCGGCGCCGGATTATCTTCCCGCTTGTCACAGGTGTCATTGACCCAACGCCGCACGCGCCTGTCCAGCGGTTGCTTTGGCTACGCCGTGTACGGTTGTGCTTACTCAAGGCTTGCGAAACTTCAACACGAATCGATCCGTCTGGTCGTGCATCTCGTGCGCTTTGACCGTATGTGGATCGTTTGAGTGACGTAGCACCTCGCTGGCGCCGACGTACTGGAATCCCGCGGTGGTCACTTCCCGCTTCACCAACTCCGCATCGATGCGATGCAAAGTCTGCGTATCGCGTGCTCCCGATCCCGCTGCCGCCGCATGATCCTCGATGATCAGAACGCCGCCGGGCTTCAGCGCATTCAGAAACGCGCGGTTCACCAGCTGCAAGTTGGGCGAGCCGAATGCCTTGTTGTGCAGATCGTGATAGTTCTCGGAGGTCCAGATCACATCGAGCGGCTCGGGCGTGGCGAAGGTTTCTGCCGGCGGACTGAACGACCAGTACTCGTACACAGCGCCGGGATCATCGCTGGATGACCACAGCTCGGGCGCGGGTTGCTTGCGTTGTTGCAATGTAATGGCAGTGACGTTGGTGCAGCCGGTCGGCGGTGCGTCCACGACCGACGGCATTGGAGGCGGATTGCGCGGCACCGAGATCGCATACACGTGACCGGCATCACCGACGAGCGGGCAGAAGATGCGCGTGAAGTAGCCGCGACCCGGCATGAAGTCAGCGACTTTGTCTCCGGGCTTCAGGCCGGAGAACGCGATCACGTCGGCCGGTTTGCGATCGGCATCGCGCTGGCGATCGATATCAGGGCGGCTCGGGCTCGCCACGGCTGCGCTGACATACGCAGGTACCTGCTCCGCATGAGCGTGCCGGGCGATCAGGGCTGAGGTGATGATGTAACTGACGCGGATCGATTGCCGGATGCGCATGCGGTGTTCCAGGTGGTTCTCCCTCTCGACAGACGCGAGAGGCAATGCCGAACCCACCTGGAAAAGCGGCGAAATCCTTCACGCGCCGCCGCCGGAGAAGCCGATCACCTGGCCGCTGATGAAGTCCGCCTTGCCGGACGCCAGCAACGAGATGAGCGCCCCGATCTCCTCGGGCTGGCCCGGACGCTTCATGGGCACCAGCGAGTGCACCATCTGCGCGAAATCGGGATTGTCCATGCCGTCGGGAAAGTAATTGCTGAGCAGTAGGTACGGCGCGATCGCATTGATGGCGATGCCGGCCGCGCCGATTTCCGTCGCCAACGTTCTGACCAGCATGTTGGCGGCCGCGCGTGCCGCTGAGTACAGCGACATGTTCGGCATCGGACGCAGCGGCGCACCCGACGTGATCAGGATGATGCGGCCACTGCTCTGTGCCCTCATGTGAGGAACGACGGCAGAGATCAGGCGAAAGGGCGCCACCGTGAATGCTTCCAGCACGTTGCGGAAGTCTTGCGTCGAGCGCTCCTGGATCGGACCCTGGCGTGTTTCGCCCGCATCGTTGCTGATCGCGACATCGATGCGGCCGAATCTCTCCAGCGCTTCCTTGACCACGTCTTCCACGGATTCTGTGGCACTTGCGATGCGGTGCGGATGCTCGGACTCGAACTCGCGACGCGCCGTAGCGTCGGCAAAGCGAGGGCTATGGCCCAGTACATGAAAGCCATCTGCCACGAGGGCTGCCACGGCTGGAGGGCCGGCGTAATCCGATACGTTCGTCACGACGGCGATTTTGTTTGTCATTGCGGCGGACCTTGTTTGATCGATTGCGCCGGCAGTCTAGCTCTGAGGCTGAAGGGCGGATAGTTCATGGCTTGCTGCTCGTGCGCGTGCCTGCCTACACTCGTCGAGCATTCGCCGCTCTCACAAGGAATCATCGATGCGGTTTCCAATCGGGCTCGCAGTGGTTATCAGTGTGTTCACTGGATCGGTTCAAGCGCAGAGAGAGGATTCCGCTCAGACAGTCGAGAAACCGGCTGCTCTCGTTGCCGACGGTATGCCTGCAGTGCCGAAGTCGCTAGCCGCCAGCACGCGCCCTTACATGGAATTTCGCACGGCCGCATTCCAGAGCTGGAATCCGCTCGATCGCTCCATGCTGATCACCACGCGCTTCGGCAACACCGCGCAGGTGCATCAAGTGAGAGCGCCCAATGGGGCGCGCACGCAATTGAGCTTCGAAGAGGACCGTGTCGCGTCCGTTTCGTGGGCGCCGAAGAAAGCTGACGTCATGGTCGTGCAGAAAGACGTTGGGGGCGATGAGTTTTTCCAGCTCTATACATTGAGGGAAGGGAGACTCACGTTGCTGACCGACGGCAAGAGCCGCAACGAGATCAGCGCGTGGGCGGATGACGGCTCGGTGATCGGCTACAGCTCGACGCGCCGCAACGGCACTGACACCGATCTGTACATCATGGATCCGCGCGATCCGAAGACGGATCGGCGTGTCGCGGAAGTGAAGGGCGGCGGCTGGTTCATCAATTCGTTTGCACCGGATCGCTCGCAGGCGGCGGTGATCGAGTACATCTCCATCACGAAATCCAACCTGTACTTGCTGAACCTCGAGTCCGGCGCGCTGACGCCGATCGGCGATCAGGGTAAGGCTGTCTCCTATGGAAACGCGAAGTTCGCGCCGGACGGAACGTTGTGGGTGACATCGGATGAGTCTTCCGAATTCCAGCGGCTTGGTACCATCGATATCACCAGCGGCAGGTTCACCGCCAGGGCACCGCAAGCAAAGTGGGATGTGGAGGCGTTCGATATCGCGCAGGACGGCTCGTTCATCGCATACGTCGTAAACGAAGCCGGTGCTGCGCGGCTGAAGGTTCTCGATACGAAATCGGGTGCAGCACGTACCGTCGACGCGTTGCCTGCGGGTCAGATCGGCGAAGTCTTCATCGCGCCGTGGGGCGACATCGGTTTGTCATTCACCTCCGCGAAGAGCGCCCAGGATGCGTATTCGGTCGATCCACGCACGCTCGCCGTGACCCGGTGGACGACGAGCGAGACCGGTGGCCTCGATGTGACGCAGAACATCGAGCCGGCACTGATCGAGGTGAAGAGCTTCGATGGCAAGCCGATCTCAGGGTTTCTGTATCGGCCCGATCCCGCCAGGTTTCCCGGCAAGCGGCCGCTGATCGTAAATATTCACGGCGGTCCCGAAGCGCAGTCGCGTCCACTGTTCCTCGGACGAAACAACTACCTGATCAATGAGCTCGGCATCGCCCTGTTCTTTCCGAACGTGCGCGGCTCGTTCGGCTACGGCAAGACCTTCGTCAGTCTCGACAACGGGCCGTTTCAGCGCGAAGACTCCGTGAAAGACATCGGCGCGTTCATCGAACGGCTGTCGAAGGATGCCGCGCTCGACGCTGCGCGCTTTGCCGTCACCGGTGGCAGTTACGGCGGGTACATGTGCTACGCCGCGGCGATCCGCTATGGCGCGCAGCTCAAGGCAGCCAATTGCGTCGTTGCCATCTCGAACTTCGTGACGTTCCTGGAGAACACACAGAGCTATCGGCGCGATCTGCGTCGCGTCGAATACGGCGACGAGCGCGATGCGAAACAGCGGGCGAAGTTGCTCGCCATCTCACCGCTCACGTCGGTGCAAAAGCTTTCGATCCCGCTGATGGTCGTCACGGGCGGCAACGATCCGCGCGTGCCGGCTTCCGAAGCCGAGCAGATGGTGAAAGCCGTGCGCAACAAAGGCGGCCTGGCGTGGCACTTGCTTGGCCAGGACGAGGGTCATGGCTTTGCGAAGAAGGCGAATCAGGACTATCAGTTCTGGACGACCTTGATGTTCTGGCAGCAGACGCTGCTGAAGTGAGATGAATCGGCTGCGGCGTCAACTCAGGTCTGTGGCCTCAGCACGGCGCGCGCAGCCGCATTTGCACTGCGAACGACCTGGGATCGCGCACCTGCCGTGATCTCATCCATGCGCATCAGCACCCGCGAATGACGGATGTACCAGTGCCACACGAAGGTGAGATCGAACAGCAGCGCCGCCAGCCACCACAAGTAGAGTAGCGCGAGCAGAGCGAGAACGACGGGCCAGATGGGGCCGTTCTGAGCGTGCGTTTGCGAGAGGTGCCATGCGACGACGCTTGCCACCGCGATGATGCCGCCGAACACGACTGGCTTGATGCCCCACATCGGTCGCATGGCAGAAATCTCATACGCAGCGCCCACCAGGATGAGGGCCATCGATGCAATCACGAACGTCGCGGGCAAAGCGATTCCGAACAGCTCGACGTCGCCGGGTTGCACCAGCGCCGCCACGTAACCGGCGACGCACAGCGTGCCCATCGCAACGGCCGAGAAGCGGCAGCCGATATGACGGGTGAGTCTGGGTACCCTCGACGCGACCGTGATGCCGAACAGCAGCATCGCGATGGGCAGCACGTCGGTCGCGATCTCCATGATGGATGGGGTGCGATTCGGCTCGAGCGCTCCCAGGAGTGCCTTGAGCAGGATGAACGCTCCCGTCGACAACACCACGAACACAGCGGCGTAGGGCACGAAGTAGCTGAGGAGCTGCAGGCCCGGTTTGCTGGCTGGCGGCGGCGACGTGGGCTCCTCGTGGCGATCTCGACACACCACGTTCTCGATGAAGTGTTTGAAGATGTGCTTGTCGGTCCAATAGTCCACGTGCGCTTTCGCGGGAAACGCGTAACGCGAGAAGCCATGATCCTGCGCGCCGGTGAAGTGAAAGACGGCGTCCCATCTCGAGCCACCATCCGCGGGCTGGTGTCGCAGCCAGCGGCGAATGTCATCGAGATCGAAGCCGATCGGATCGCCGACATCGTAGTAGTTGTGCCATTCGATCTTCGTCGCGGGAACGTGACGCGGCGCAGTCGTGCCGAACAGCCCAGGCCATAGCACGAAGTGCTTGTCGATCGGCGAGCCCAGCGTCATGAGTCCGCGCACGCTGTCCAGCCATTCGGGACGAGTGTCCTCGCGACACGCTTGCAGCAGGCCGAGCAGTGCGACGACCGTGCCTTCGCTGTGCGCGACGATGTAGATCTCGGCGTTGGGCGAGACCTTGTGCGTGTCTGCCATCGTCTTCATGAAGGTCGCGACGATCTTCTCGCGTTCCTCTGCGAACTCCGCGACGACTTGCACATCGCCGAGATAATCGTCCAGCACTTTGCGCAAGTCGCAGGTGAAGATGCCCGCCTTGTTCGCCAGCAGGCAGATGCGATCGAGCACGTGGATCGAATCGGTCATCTCGCACAACACCTGCTCCAGCAAATGGAAGTCGTGTTCCTGACAGCCTTGGCGCTGGTGTTCCTTCCACCTCACCTTCAACCGACCCACGATCGTGCGCGCCCAGGCTTTGGCTTCTTCCAGGGTGTGCTTTTCCTCCGCCAGCGCTCGCGGAATCTTTGCCCAGTACACCTCGGCAAACAGATAGCCGCAGAGCGGCGCAGCGAGCGTGACGACGCCCGTGCCGTTGTGGAACGTGCCGAGGGGCACGGCCGCAGGCTCGTTGTGGTACTCGCAGAACTGATTCACGACGGACTGGATCGTCGCGTAGTTGAACTGATCGCCGATGCCGTGCACGGCAACGATGGCTTTGTCGACCGACTTTCGATCCGCGGGGCTGGCGATGCTCGACTGGGTTTGCACCACGACGTCTGATTCGCTCACGGGGCCTCCAATGGCGTCCTGAAGTCTGCAGCTTCAGCGGTGACCAGCTTCCTTGCCGGCGTGGCGAAATTGAATTGGTCTAAAGACTTACCCCAGTGTCCACAGGTCCGGCCGGAGGTGAGGGACCGAGTTATAGCTGTTCAACGTGATGCCTTCCGGTGAGTAGACGAAAGACGTGTACGAGCCATTGCGCACTCGCATCATGAGCTCGATCGTCTTCTCGTTCCCGAGCTCGAGGACACTGCCGACCAGGATTCCCGTGAAACCGCCGGAGCTGAAGGCGACGACGCGTTGGCTCTTGCCCGATTGAGCCATGAAGTCGAGCGCGTACTTCGCGCGCCGTTGGACGTCGGCCCACGTTTCGGCACCGTCGGGTACGGGGATGCGACCGCCAGCGAACTCCTTCATCACCGTGACCATGTAGCGAAACATGGCTTTCATGGCCTGGGGCCGCTCGCCTTCCGGCACGGAATGCATCTGGAGCGCGCGCTCGGTATCGCTGAATCCCTGCTCCTGGAGGTGCAAGATGACGCGCGCCATGTCGAGCTCGTCCAGCTCATCGACGCGCTCCGCCTCGGGCCAGGGCAAGCCGCGCGCACGAAAGACCGCAGCCACTTCCTCTTCAGTCTGCTTGTGTCGCAACCGTGGACCGATGAGCACGCGATCCCAGCTGATGCCATTGTCCGCCCAATACTCGCCCAACTGCCGGGCCTGCTCGTGCCCTGTCGGCGTCAGGCGGTCGTATTCCTTGGCGAACGTGCTGGCCTGTCCATGACGAACAACGGTGATGAGACCCATGAAACTGTCGGCTCGAGACTAGGTACCGGAAGTGGCGCTGTGATTCTCATCGCCTCGATGGCCGCAGCGCAACTTGCAGCTGAGGGCTCACCCGCGCTGCAACTCAAGTGGGCTGCGCGTTCGAATCGTTTTCCTCGATCGGCAACGGAATCGCAATTTTGTCGCTGCCGGCATTCTCGGCGCTTTCCGGACCGATCTCCGCAAGGCCGACGGGCTCACCGGCGGGTTCGGTGCGGGGCGGCTGCTTCGGAGTTTTCTCGGGCTGCTGCGGTGTGGGCATGGTGGCATCTCCTGTCCGTCAGCAATTGCCCGCTGCTTGAGGAGGTTCCCCGGTGGTTGTGAGTCGTCAGCGCAAAGACCTACTATCGCCGGAGGCAGCGTACATGCGCGGAGAACAGTGTCGATGAGCAGTGACGTCGGAGCAGCCGCAGTCTTCAATCCGCAGACGCTGTCATCGCCGTATGCGTTATGGGCGCGCTTGCGCGCGGAGTCTCCGCTTCAGCGCATCGATATTCCCGGCATTCAGCGGCCTGTCTATCTCGTCTCGCGTCGCGCCGACGTGCAACAGGTTGCCGGCGATCCGCAGACCTTCGCGAGCGTCGTTCCTTCCGAGGTGTGGCGTTGGGGTGACCTGGGTCCGGTGCTGCAGCCGCACCTGCTGGCGCAAGGCTGGCCGATCGTGCACACGATTGCCTCTGCCGATCCGCCGCTGCACGCACGCTATCGCAAGCTCGTCGGACCGATGTTCCTGCCGAGCAAGGTGAAGTTGCTGGTCGAGAAGCTGCAGGCGTCGATCGATGAGCTGTTGCAGCAACTGCCGCGCGGTGAGCGCTTCGACTTCATGGACAAGTTCGCCATCCCGCTGCCGATCATGATGATCGGCGACATGCTGGGATTGCCACGTGAAGACCGGGAGCTGGTGCGGCGCTACACCGATACGTTCGTGCGCATGGTGGATCCTTCCACGCCACATGACGAGGCGTTGAAAGCGGTTACGTTGTTTGCCGAAGGGCAGCACTACATGGCGCGCCGCATCGAGCGTCTGGTGCGCGAGCCCGATGACAGCGTGCTGAGCGATGTTGCCAATGCGCGCGATGACGCAGGGCGGCTGCTCTCGATCGAGGAACGATTGTCGCTCGGGTACATGCTGATGGCAGCCGGCAATGAAACGACCCGCAATGCACTGAGCCTGTCCGCTTACTACCTCGCGACTCAGCCCGAGCTATGGCGTACGTTGAAGAACGATCGCGATAAGGTGGGTCAGTTCATCGACGAGGCGTTGCGTGTCGGAACCCCGGCGGTGCTGAATCCTCGATTCGTGACGCGCGATACGGAGCTTGCGGGCCAGTTGATTCCTGGCGGCGCCATCGTCTTCGTGCTGTGGGGCTCCGCCAATCGCGACGAGTCCACGTTCGCCGATGCCGATCAGATCCGGCTCGATCGCGCGAATACGCGCAGTCACATGGCGTTTGGCTTCGGCATCCACTCCTGTGTCGGCGCACCGCTCGCAAGACAGGAGCTGAACCTCTCGGTCCACAGCTGGCTGAATCAATTCGAGTCGATGTCGCTCGCCGTACCGCGCGAGACCGTACAGCATGCGCCTCTGTTTGCGTTCCGGACGTTTCCGGAATTGCCGTTGATCGTGCGGTGATCGTGATCCGGGCAGCGCTGCTGGCAGCGCTCGGATGGATGCTGAGCGCAAATGCGGACTCCGGGGGTGTGACGGCCGCGCAAGCGCTGATCGGCACCTGGAAGCTGCTGGCGTTCGAGGATCGGTCCGATAAGGGCGAGCCCCGGTACCCCTATGGCGTGCATCCGCAAGGTCTGCTGATCTACGACGCCACCGGGCACATGGCGATCCAGATCATGAAGGTGCCGCATCCGAAGGTGGCCTCCGGCGATGAGGAGCACGTGACCGCTGCGGAGAAAGCGGCACTGTTCGATGCCTACACTGCGTACTTCGGCACGTATGAAGTCGATGTCGAGCGCGGCACCGTCACGCATCACGTTGAGGGCGCCTGGCCGATGTTTACATCGGTCACGCTGAGCAGCGGCCGTTCGAGCTGAACGGCGACCGGCTCATCATCAAGCCGAGCTGGATCAGCAACGGCAAGCGCTGGGAAGGTGTGCGAATCTTCGAACGCATGCGGTGATGTGCGCTAGGTGAAACCGATGCGTTCGGCACCGCGCCGAAATTGCTCGACGATGTCGGGAGCGAAGCGGAACGCCGCCAGTGCATCGCGCACGGAGTAGCTCGGCTGCTGCTTGTGGGCGAGCGCAGCGAACGACCGCGCCTCGTCCACTCGGCCGGCGATCGCAAGACACAGCGTCGCGATGCCCAGAATATGAATATGCGCATTCGGACGTGCCGCAGCTCTCACGGCCCACTCGGCGGCTTCTGTGAGCTGG
>JBEVDW010000021.1:0-7277 GCA_040513115.1 Steroidobacteraceae bacterium
AGCCTCGTCTTCCGGCACACCGCGGGCTTCGTAACCCTCCTCGATGTGGTGCGCCTTGCGTTTCTGTTTGCTCGTGTACGCGGACTTATCACCTCGTGGCATGACTCGCCCTCCTCTCGTGATCCTGAGAAAAGAATGAGCAAGTGGTTCCACGGTTCCGAGTGGCACCAGAGGCGTGCGCGGCAAACAGACGCCGGTGCCTCTTTGCTTGGTTAGACAGACCCTTCGCAAGTCGAGGTGCGGGTGATCAGAGACATCCGCACCGTCGCGCGCACCGCGACGGGCAATTCCCGGCCATACAGCTTGCGAAGCACGTAAGCAGTACATCAGTACATATGAGATGCGCGTCGTCAGGCGTCTTCGCCGAAGAAGACATACCGAGGACACGTCTCATGCCTGCATCCTTCGTAGTCGGCTGGGCGCCACGGCGCCGTGCTCACGACAGGCCAATGGCGCGCCGCAAGTCAGATCTTCGACTGGTCTTGATCGAGAAACCGGGCATTACGAACCGCCCCGCCCCGGCTTGCGCCCACCAACGATCGGCACATGCCACACCACATACTGTGAGGGATCGAGAATCGCGTCGACGGCTGCATCGAAAAGCGCTTTCGCTTCCCCGGGTGCGAAGTTGCCGGTGGCTTGCAAGGTGTCGGCGTAGCCGTCGCGCCATGCGCGGAGAATCGTTGCGAACGTCTCACGTGGAACGCGCAACGTATCCACAATCGCGTAGTCGACCCAGAGCGCTTCGAGTCCAAGCGCCTTCAGCAGCGCCCAGGTCCGGCGACCGATGCGCTCGTCGGTGTGCGTCGCGCGCGAGTAAGCGGGGACGCCGTCATGGAACAGCCGGTCGGGATCGAGCCGCCCGGGCGGAAAATGCAGCATCCAGTAATCCTCGCTGAGGACATGTACCCAGCCACCCGATTTGCACACGCGGACCAGTTCCCTCAACACCAGTTCGGGGTGCGGCACGGATTGCGTCATGTGTCGGCATACGACGAGGTCGAACGTGTCAGATGCGAAGCGCAGGTGAAACGCGTCGCCTTGTTCGAAGCTCAGGCGCGGTGCGAGCGCGGCGTGTTCGCGTCTTGCGAATGCGATCGAGCTGGGCAGGATGTCGACACCGATGACGCGAGCTTCCGGGTAGTGCCGCGCGAGTCGGCTGCTGATCTCGCCGCTGCCGCAGCCGACATCGAGGATGTGCGCATCTGCGGGCAGTGAATAGCGCGCGAGCAGTGGCTCTTCCTGAGGCCAGATCGCATTGGCTTGAGCCCTGAGATTCACCAGCATGGAAGGGTCGGCCATCTGCTGCGCTTGCGGATTGCGACTCATGGCTTGCCTCGATTGGAACGACCGATGCGCCGCTATCATGCGCCCGGAAAACTACGGCGTCAGGTGTTCGGGGGATCACAACGGGCAGCAGTGGTCCGACCACATGGACACAGTGCGGCACCAGTCCTACCATCCGGACGGAACGCCAATCGAATGTGACCGATTCTGACCGCGCTGATGCGCCACTGGCCTGGAACCCCTGGAGGAACCTGCCATGCCCACCTATCAGTATCGCTGCACCAAGTGCGGCAAAGTGTTCGAGCGTAGCGAGCATGTTGCCGAACACGAGAAAGCCCATCCTCATTGTCCGAAGTGCAACAGCGCACACGTTGAGCACGTACTCGCAGATTTCTACGCGAAGACTTCGAAGAAGAGTTGACGACCGGATCACTGCGACATACATCGGCTTGGAGATGATCCGCAGTTAATTGCTCCTCCGGACACGCGCTGGCAAGCGGGTTCAGGAAGCGCCGCCGCGTCGACCGACGGCAACCTGCGACGATGCGTGACAACGACTGCGCATGCGAGCCCCTACAGCGTGCGAGGCGTTGCGTCTTTGCGAGTACGCCCGCGGGAACCAGCCCGGCGATGCTGCGCCTCGAACCTTGCGGAGTTTGCCGTTGCATGCCATGCAACGCGCGAACGGCTTTATCTTGCAAGCCAGTGTGAGGAGAGGCGCCAACCTCTTAATGAGCGCCGTAGCTGATTGCGTCGCGCGGAGCATTGCCCATGAGGCGGAGAAAGTCGGCTCCGGTTACGTGCACGAGCTCGCAGTGATCGCCCGATTCAAAATAGATGTCCTGCTTGCCGACGAGGCTGTCGTCCAGGATTGCATCGATGCCATAAGCATCGCCGAGCGGTGGTATTGCGCCGGGCTCGCAATCGACGAACAACTTGGCGAACTCACTCTCCGTCGCAAGCTCGAGGTCGCGCTCGAGTCGGCGGTGCAGTGCCGCAAGATTCACCTTGCGTGTAGCGGGCAGCACCGCCATGACGTACCCGCTGTCGTCTTCCAGCATGACGCACTTGGCGAGCTGCTCGCCCGGGACGTGGGCAGCCTGCGCACTGTAAGTGCTGTTGGATGTGTGGTGGTGTGGAATCACATCGTACTTCACACCCATCTGATGCAGATGCCGCTCTACGGATGCTGCGATGCTCATGGCAGTTCTCCTGTGGGCCTTCACGAGGATGCGGTGCACGAGGTGCTCGTGAACTCGCGGCGATAGGCCCTGCATAACAGCTCTACACTAGACCTTCTCGTTGAAGGGAAGAATCCAAACTGTTCCTACGCATACGGCACCGGCTCAGTGGATCGGGGTTTCAGCACGATAAGGTTCCCGTGTTTGCAGCATCAGAGACGATGGTCGCGGTTCTTGACTGACCAGCCGAAGCCACCATCGCCGCCGCTTTCATGCGGTAGTCCGATTCGAGAACCATCTGCAACAACTCTACTGCGGTGGAATCTGCGATCCTTGTGGGTGGCTTCAGTTCTCCGGCTCCGACAATGCGCGGGTCCTCATTCAATCCCCCGACCGACCATGCCCCGAAAGTCATCGCTCAGTATCTCATCGCGCAAATCTGAAGCTCGGCACACGCCCGAGCAGGAGCGGTTTCGCTATCTGATCAGGCAGATCGAAACCGTGCGCGAAGCTCGAGCGGCGTGGGAGAAGACAGTCGGACAATTCCTTAGCGAGCACGCTCGGAGACTGCAGCCGCTGCGAGCCTCGCTGCGCGAGCTCAGCCGCGAGACGGTCGTCGCGATCGATCGGATGCTCGATGCGTCTTCCTGGTCGCGTATGGATCGCGCAGCGCTGAGGCAGATTCTCTGCGCAACGGCCGATGCCTTGCTGGCTGTGAATCCCGACGACGGCAGTCTGAAAGAACTGTTTGAGAAGCATAGCGAGGCAAGCTTTGACGCCGTGAAGCAGGAGGAGATGCAGCGTCTCAAGGAGGAAGCGGAGGAACTCACCGGTCTTGATTTGGGCGATGAGGCTGGTATTCGTACGGAAGAAGACTTGATCCAGCGTATGTACGAACAGATGGCTGCACGCGAAGCAGCGCAGGAGGCGAGCCAGTCTGCTGAATCACGGCACCGTCACGAAGCCGCGGTGAATAGACGCACCGGGGCGGCTGCGCAGTTGGTCAGGCAGTCATTGCGCGAGATCTACCGCAAGCTCGCAAGCGCCGTGCATCCGGATCGGGAATCCGACCCACTGCGCCGCAAGGAGAAGAATGCGTTGATGCAGAAAATCAACCAAGCCTATGCCGCCAACGATCTCCTGACGCTGTTTGAGGTGCAGATAGAGATCGGAAAGAGTGATCCCGACCCGATTGGCACGGTGAGTTCGCAGAGACTGAAGGAGTACAACAAGCTGCTCGCACAGCAGCTCCAAGATGCGAAAGCCACAATGAGGGAACTGGAAGCGGGCTTCCGCATGGACTTCGGGCTGACTGCCGACAGCCACCTGAGCCCGCAGAAGCTCAATCTGGTGACCCAGCGGCAAGCCCGAGCAATACGCGCAGAGATCACTCGGCAAAAGGAGTTCCTGTCATTGCTATCGAACAAGACAGCGACGCAACGATGGTTGAAGGAGCAGCGTACGTTCGCGTCGGCAATAGATTCCTGAGTACCGCCGCACGTTGCCGGTGATGATCCGCCGTGCTTGAGTACCGAGCCGGAGATAGGGGGTTGAGTACGAGGGTGACTTGAATGTCGACGAACGCATCGTCGCCGACCTGATCGCCTATCGAGAGACATTCATACGGAAGAAGACTTGATCCAGCGCACGTACGAACAGATGGCTGCACGCAAAGCAGCGGAGGCATAGAGCGGGTCCTTCGTCCGATGTTTGTTTAGTCCTCTAGATACAAGTACGTATCCATCCCACCGAGCGCAGTGCGACATCGAGCAGAACTGTTGATTTCAGCAACGGGGCCTTTCGATCGCTCTTCATGAGCTGCTGCATCGCCGCTGCGGCAATGGGCGCGTCGAACGAGCTTCGCTGCGGATGCTGCTCGCCACCTGCAGCGAGTACCCTCCGGCAGGCGTCACCCGACACCGCGACAGGGCAAATCTAATGAATGCGTCCTCGCCCGCTGACCCGCAATTGGCAGCTCCCTTCGATTCCAGAATGCTCGATGTCTTGATTCGTGCCGGCTTGATTGCCGTGATGGTAGTGCTCTGCTACCGGGTTTTTTCGCCCTTCCTGAACCTGATGATCTGGGCGGTGATCCTGGCCGTAACCTTGTATCCGCTGCATCAGATGCTCGCGCGCAGGATGCGCGGCAAGCAGGGTCTGGCCGCCACTGTGCTGGTGATCCTGGGCAGCCTTGTGATCGTCGCTCCCACTGCGCTGCTGGTGGATTCGCTCGGCGAGTCCGTGCGCGTTTTGGTCCACGGCGTGCAAGAGAACACGCTGGAGGTTCCGGCACCACGAGAAAGCGTGAAGAACTGGCCGGTGGTCGGTGAACGCGTCTATTCCACCTGGTCGGCGGCGCATGCGGACTTCCCGGCATTCGTGAAGCGCTTGCAACCGAAGTTCGGCCATTTGGCTCAACAGGCGCTGAAGGTTGTCGCCAGCATTGGCGGCGGAATTTTGCTGTTCCTGGCCTCGTTCATCGTCGCCGGCATCGTGATGGCGTTTGGCGAATCGGGCGCGCGGGCCGCTCGTGCGATCTTCGTGCGCATCGCCGGCGAGGAGCGAGGCGAGGCATTGACCTCACTTTCCACGGCAACCACTCGCGCTGTCGCGCAAGGCGTCATCGGCGTGGCTTTCATTCAGGCCACCGTCATCGGACTCGCGTTGATCCTGGCTCGCGTGCCGTTCGCGGGCGTCCTTGCGATCATTGCCCTCCTATTGGGCATTGCGCAGGTGCCGGCGCTGATCATCACATTGCCGGCAATCGGCTATATCTGGTCGAGCGGCGATTACAGCACCGGGATGGCCGTGACGCACACCGTCATCCTGTTGATCGCGGGCATGGCGGACAACGTGCTCAAGCCATTGATGCTTGGTCGAGGTGTCGATGCCCCAATGCCGGTGATTCTGTTCGGCGCGTTGGGTGGGATGGCTAGCGCCGGAATCGTAGGGATGTTTGTCGGGGCAACGCTGCTCGCGGTGGGGTATCAGATCTTCATGAGTTGGGTGGCCAACGGCCCGACCGCAGATACGGCGCCGGCGAAAATCGGCACAAGTGATTCAAAGCCTGCCGACTAAGCTCATGCCCGGCGCTCGGCAACGATCTACGCGCTGGAACGCTGGCGCCATGCACGCTTTGCGACCGCGTACGTTCATCGCGCAGCTGTTCCCGGAACATTGACCATGACCTTCACGAACTTCTTCGTCGGCTTGCCGGTCATGTTGCTGTGCCTCGTCGCGCAGGCGACGACGGCGTTCTGGAGCGTCCGCCACTTCTTGCGCCACACTGACGAGATCCAACACGCCGATAGGCTCCTACGATCCATTCGACCGCTCCTGGTCGCCATGCTCGTGATGATGCTCGGCAATTTGGTGCAGATTTCGCTCTGGGGGGCTTTGTTCTTGTGTCTGGGGGAGTTCGATGAGCTGTATCAAGCCATCTATCACTCCGCCGTGAATTTCACCTCGCTCGGCTACGGCGATGTGGTGATGAGCGCAAAATGGAAGCTTCTCGGCCCTCTCGAAGCCGTGAACGGAATCCTGATGCTTGGCATGAGTGCCGCCGCGTTGATGGCAATTCTGCAGGAGGTCATCAGGCTTCAACGCGGGCGAACACACGACCGCGCAGTCGACTAGCATCGCCATCTGCAACGTGCGGCTGTGTCACCGTTCCTGGTGGCGATCAGGCATCATGCCCAGATGCCAGAATTCTCCGAGCTCCAACTGATCGCGCCGCTGCAGCGCGCCTTGAACGAAATCGAATACGTCACGATGACTCCGGTGCAGGCCGCTAGCCTGCCTGCAGTGCTCGCCGGGCGCGACGTGGTCGCGCAGGCGGCGACGGGTAGCGGCAAGACCGCCGTGTTCGCCCTGGGACTGCTCTCCACGCTCCATGCCGCCGCGGTGAAACTGCAGGGGCTGGTGTTGTGCCCGACGCGCGAGCTTGCCGATCAGGTGAGTCGCGAGATCCGCCGTCTCGCGCGCTTTATTCCGAACATCAAGGTGCTGACGCTCTGCGGTGGAATTCCGTTGCGCCCACATCTCGCATCGCTCGCGCACGAGCCGCACGTCGTGGTCGGTACGCCGGGGCGCATTCTCGAGCTGATTCAGAAGGAAGCGTTGCCGCTCGAATCGCTCAAGGTGCTGGTGCTCGATGAGGCCGATCGCATGCTCGACATGGGATTTGCCGATGATCTCCACAGCATCATCGAGCGCACGCCGCAACGACGGCAGACGTTGCTGTTCTCCGCGACGATTCCCAATGACGTCCGCGAGGTTTCCCGGCAGTTCAAACGTGACCCGCTCGACGTCACTGTGTCGTCGGCAGCCGATGAGCCTGCAATCGAGCAAGTGTTCATCGAAGTGGCTGCCGAAGCGAAGCTCGACGCGCTGGAATCCGTACTGCTGCACTACCGACCGGAAACTGCCGTCATCTTTTGCAACACGAGGCAGGATGTGCGGATGGTTGCGGGTGAGCTGGCGGGGAGAGACTTCTCGGTGCTCGCGTTGCACGGCGAGCTCGACCAGCGTGAGCGCGAGGAGATGCTGGTGCGCTTCGCGAACAGGAGCTGCACGGTGCTGGTTGCTTCGGACGTTGCGGCCCGCGGACTCGATATCGCCGATCTGGCGATGGTGATCAACTTCGACATCGCTTCCGACGCCGACACCCATCTGCATCGCATCGGCCGCACCGGCCGTGCCGGTCGGCGCGGCATCGCGCTGAGTCTGTGCTCGCCCCGCGAAGCGACACGCGCCAACGCCATCGAATCACGACTCGACGCGCCGCTTCAATGGCGCAAGTTACCAGCC
>JBEVDW010000022.1:0-4072 GCA_040513115.1 Steroidobacteraceae bacterium
CGAGCTTCCAGCCGGCGAACGAATAGCGGCGCGGGCCCGGCTCGCCCTTCAACTCGCAGCGCGGCGGCTTGCTCCGCCGCAAAACAGCCCGAACGCGTGCGAGCAGTTCGCGTAGTCCAAACGGCTTGGTAAGGCAGTCATCAGCACCCAGTTCCAGCGCGATGACGCGATCGGTTTCGTCAGACCGTTGACCGGTGGTGACGATCAGCGGAACATTCGAGAGAGATCGAATCTCGCGAAGCAGATCCAGTCCATCGCCCCGCAGATCGAGCACGACCAGATCGGGCTCCACCTTCGCGAATTGACTAGCTATCTCCAGCCGCCCGGCTGCACATTTCGCGTATACATTGCAACTCTCCAGATATTCGACGACCGCGTAGCGCGAAACGGAATCGTCATCGACCACGAGGACACGGGCCGCCAGACTGGCGTCGCTATGCGTGCCTCGGTTGAGCCCCAAGTGTCCGTTACTCTCTGCGAGGCCGGCGTACGAAAGCCCGCGCAGATGAGATGTCGCCGGAATGACGTGATGAGTCCCGAACGGAAGTGCTCGTCTGTGGGGCGCACGGTCGACCTGGACATGCACAGCTCCAACCTGCAACCGTCGCTCGATTGGGTGCGAACCTTCGGCGGCTGGTCGAGCCTTGCCATTGGGAGGTAGCGTAGACCACTCGGTCATCTCTTTAATGCCTCTTGCCTTTAAGGCGCTCTCGTGGCGGACGATTGCTGACCGCCTTCCCGAGCGATGAAGCACTGGGAGCCGGTGAAGTCGCGTTAAGTTGTGCAAAGTTCGTGCGGCGATGAGGATCGTTGCAGTCGGCTCCAGTACCCGATCAAGTTGCGGCCCAATGATCGCCACGGACAGACGTCACGGGAGCCAGATTGCTTCTCCAAGGGGAACTGGTGGCTTCAGCGTGACCGCGGCAATCTGTCTCAGTGCCTGCAGTAACGTCGTGCTCTGCCGATCCGTAGATGGCGGAAGGACAGTGCGGCGTCCATCGGCTTCTCGAAAAGTCGCTCCGGCTGCGCGGGGCTGCGTTTGCATTTCTTAACTTCTGTTGCGATGGCACCGCGCGCATCATCGCCGCATTCTGACAGGCCAGAAGCCGAACAGAGGGTACATGTCTGCATCGGCTTTTCCTCTTTGGCGCGGGCAGCGCTGTGCGCTCGATCCCGAGGCCGGCTTCGCGCGCACCGCCGAGATACTGGTTGTCGAAAGCGACCCCGGCGCCGCCCACATGATCGTCGGGTATCTCCGGGAACAGCAGATGCACGCGGTTGTCACCGGCCAGAATGATCTTATGAGCCGATTGGCCGTTGGTGAACCCAAGCTCGTGATACTCGACTTGCAGATCGGCAAGAATAGCGGACTGGATCTGCTTCGTAAGATTCAGTTGTGCTCTCAGGTTCCGGTCATCACCACCGGCTATCCATGCGACGACATCGATCCGGTGATCGGCCTGGAGATGGGGGCCGACGACTATCTCACCAAGCCTTTCGGCCTTCGCGAACTGCTGGCGCGTATCCGGGCGATACTTCGGCGCAAGTCGGCGGTACGAAGCGAGCCCGCTGTGCGAAGCCCAACCGAACGATCTTCGAAGCGCTACAGCTTCAGTGGCTGGCATCTTGATCAGCGTACCCGCCATCTGACGGACCCCCATGGAAACCCGGTCACGCTGACGAAGAACGGATATGCGCTGCTGCTCGCCTTTCTTCATGCCCCCCGGCGGCCGCTCAGCCGTCAGTATCTAGCGAAGGCGATTCACGTGCATGTGCACATCGACGATCGGTCCATGAACGTCCAGATCCTGCGGCTGCGGCGCAAGCTCGAGACCGGCCGGGATTTGCCCCGTCTCATCGAGACTGCCCGCGGCCTCGGCTACGTGTTTACCTCATCAGTGGAGGAGCTCGAACGGGATATCCCGCGGTGCATGAAGTGACGTCAATAGCGTGCGCGGAAATGCGCCTGACCTGTTTACGACATTGGGACGGGATCCCGCAGAACTGAAGGCTGGGATTAGTCCTACTGTTATTAGATCCTCACGGGGAAGCGCCGGCTCTGACGCGTATCATTTTTGTCTGGCTAAAATCGGGCGGGAGATTTTAAGTTACAAATGTAATCTGGTACTTTTGCGGTCGCAATTAATCAGTAAAGTGCCCCTAGCACCTTTATTCAGCGACAGATCACACTTGCAGAGTTTTGAAATATGAAGGGCCAATTCGCGATCAAGTCTGGATAGCTGCGTTGGAAACGCCAGTTGACGACGAGAGTCCCGATCCCGGTTTTCCGTGCCCGACGATCTCATCCGAAAGATGATAACGACGCTGCTGTCGAAATGTTTTTTTCAGCGAGCCGTTGCCTTGCTGAAGTCCAGCCTGCACCTCTCCGCGGCTAGCCGCGCAGCTTTGCCACGCTGCAGGCAAGAGGCCGAAAACATGCGAGTACTTCGTGTTTATTTGCAGCACTCCGTGCCGGTGCCTGCAACGAGCGCCTCGCCGCGGATCGATTCGCCGGGGCGTGTCACACCGACCAATACGCGCCCTGATCGCAGCGTATTCGCCAAATCAGTACGCGTGAGGAGGCATGATTGACCGAGCTGGTAGTGACTTTCGGGCCTTTTCGCCTCTTGACTATTCAACGGGTGCTGATGGAGCGGGAAAAGCGGGTCCGCGTTGGAAGTCGTGCACTTGAGATTCTATTCGCGCTTGCAGAGCGCGCAGGCGAGATCGTTGGCAAGGATGAGCTCATCGAGCGCGTCTGGCCAAATATCTTTGTCGAGGAGGTCACGCTCAGGGTTCATATTGCTGCACTCCGCAAGGTCCTGCGCGATCGGCGCGGCCGCCAGTACGTCGAAAATGTGGCCGGCCGTGGCTACCGGCTCGCCGCTCCGGTCACCTGCTATGAGGCAGAAGAGTCGTCAAGGATCGGGCCGGCCACGGGGACCGATCGTCGTGGAAATCTGCCGTCGCCACTCGCGCAGATCACCGGCCGCTCGCAAATCATCGACACCTTGATCGCGCGCCTGGCGCGAGAGCGTTTTGTCACGATCGTAGGTCCCGGTGGAATCGGCAAGACCGCGCTGGCTCTCGCGATGGCCGATAAACTGTTCGAATCCTACGAGCACGGCGCCTGCTTTGTTGATCTGGCCTCCCTCGCGGATCCTCAGTTGGTGCCCAACAAGCTTGCATCGCTGCTGGGGCTTGCGGTGCATTCGGAGGACCCCATTCCAAGCCTGCTCGCGTTCCTCGCAGATCGACAGATGCTGATCGTGCTCGACAATTGCGAGCATGTCATCGATGCCGCTGCGATGCTCGGTGAAGCTATGCTCGGCGCGACATCGCGCGTCTACATTCTGGCGACCAGCCGCGAACCGCTTCGTTCAAGGGGCGAGATGGTACACCGTCTCGCGGCGCTTGAGGTTCCGCCACCATCGGCCAAACTCAGTGCCGCCGAAGCCCAGGAATTTTCCGCCGTTCAACTGTTTGTCGAGCGCGCCATGGCAAGCGCGGAAGCGTTCGAATTTGGAGATGCTGACGCGCCGGCTATCATTGATCTCTGTCGTCGCCTCGACGGTCTTCCTCTGGCAATTGAGCTGATGGCGGCGCGGGTTGATCATTTGGGTCTGCGCGATCTGACCGCGTCGATCGACAACGACGGTCAAGTCGTGCAGACGTCTCATCGCGTGACCTTACCGAGGCAGCAATCGCTAAGAGCGACCATCGACTGGAGTTATCACCTGCTTTCTCAGGTCGAGCAGCTCACGCTCCACAGGGTCGCAGTCTTCGCCGGTGGTTTCGACCTGGCGGCGGCGAGCGCGATCGTGTCCGATAGCAACGTTACGACCGCTGAGGTCATCGATAGTATTCTGGGTCTGGGCGAAAAGTCGCTCCTCACGGTCGACCTGACCGGTGAGGACGTGGTCTACCGCCTGTTCGACACGACCCGCGCATACGCGCTCGAGAAGCTGCAGGATTCGGGCGAACGGGCCGAGATCAGCCGCCGACACGCGTCATATCTGTGTACCATCGGGGAGCGGACGACAGCCCTGAGCCATGCGGAATGGCTGGCAAC
>JBEVDW010000023.1:0-27713 GCA_040513115.1 Steroidobacteraceae bacterium
CAGGGTGCCCAGCGACCAGCGTGAAAAGTTGAATTCCACTAGCACAATCTCCGGCTCCACTTCGATGCCGATCGAAGTCTTAAGGGCGGTCGGGAATGTGACAAGAAGGAAAACAACCACACGGGCCAGCCTCTGAGTTGACCCCTGCGCCGTGCCTGGATTCGCCGCCTACCCGCCTGAATTCTGCAGTTTTTCGTACAGCCGCTGATATCGGCCGGCGGTGCGCTTGACGGTGTAATTGCGCAATGCATGTTCCCGCGCCCGCTGGGCCATAAGGGCACGTTCGGCCGGGCTGAGCCGCACCAACTTGCGTAGCGCGGCCACCAGTCCGTGCACACTGTCCGGCGCAATACCGATACCGAAATCGCCGAGCAGCTCACGTTGCGCACCCACGCTGATTGCCACGCAAGGTAGGCCGCACAGCATGGCGGCGACAATGTCGAGTCGGCGGCTGTCCACCGTCGTGGTGAAGCAGGCCAGGTCGCTCGCATTGAACAGCTCGGCCATGTCGAGCGCTTTGCCGACGACGTGAACGCGCTTCGACAACGCCGGCACCTGGCGCAGGAGGGCTGTCAGGGCGGCGTTCTGCAATTCGACCTGTGCGCCGCCGAGCAAGACCTGCAGCTGCGGATGCTCAGCGCTCAACTCCGCCGACGCCTTCAGCAGCAGCCCGTGATCTACGAAGCGTCCGAACGGAGCGTACATGCCGATGACGAACGCATCGGCTGCAATACCCACGTGTTCGCGCACCTGCCGACGACGAGCAAAGTCGGGCTTGTACAGCTCAGCATTCACTCCCGGTGCAACGATGCGATGTCGTTCGCTCGGAAAGCCGGAGTCGTGATGAGCCGAGGCGGAAGCAGCGGAGTCATACACGATGGCATCGGCTCGTTGCGCCCACTTCAACACTGCATGCATGCGTGCCTGCGCGATCAATCCTGTCTGCGGTCGAGTACTCGTCATCGTCCACACCATGCGCGCGGGCACAGGCAGATGCGATTCGAGCATCACGGCAGCAAGCTGCGCGGTGTGGTCCCACGCGTGAACGATGTGTGGACTGCAGGATTGCGCGATCGCATTGAGCTCGCGCAGCGCCATGGGTGAGAATTGTCGGCGCGAGAGCGCGATGTCGTGCACCGGCACACCGAGCAAGCGCAGCGTGGTGCTCTCGGCGTCTTCTTTCGAGAAATGCACGACGTGCGGTTCGACCACCGTGCGCGCAATGCCGGTCAATGCAGCCCGCAACGTCGAGCGCTCCACCATTCCCGCTTGCGCATCACGGCTGACAAGATGCAGCACTCGTAACGGCTGCAACGAAGAAGAAGCCTGGGCACTCGACACGAACGATCATCACAGTTGCAACGACAGCCCGGAATGCTAACAGCAGCGGCAGCGAAAACCCGGGCTATGCGCAGGAAGTGTTAAGTGGGCCACACGAAAATCTTCCTCATCGTGGAACCAAAGAAGCGTTCGCGTCATCGCGGTGCGAACAGGGTGTGGCGCACAGATTTGTTGCAGGTGCTGGTGTCTTCTTACTTGGCGAACAAGCGATCGGCGACGAAGGGATTGCTGCTGCGCTCCTGGCCAAAGGTCGAAGTCGGTCCGTGTCCCGGTACGAACGTGACGTCGTCGCCGAGAGGAAAGAGGCGCTCACGAATCGAGCTCAACAACGTCGCATGATCTCCGCCCGGAAAGTCCGAGCGACCGATCGAGCCTGCGAACAGCACATCGCCCACCCAGGCGAGGCGTGCGCCACGATGGAAGAACACGACGTGGCCCGGCGTGTGGCCGGGACAGTGCAGCACTTCCATCGTTTCACCGCCGACAGTCACGGTATCGCCCTGCTCCAGCCAGCGATCGGGCTCGAAGCTGTCCGCTGGAGGAAACCCATACTGGCGTGTTGCCTGAGGCAGCGCATCGATCCAGAACTTGTCGCCACGATGCGGGCCTTCGATCGGCACTTGCTTCATGCGTGCCAATTCAGCGGTGGCCGCCGCATGATCCAGATGGGCATGCGTCAGCAGGATCTTCTCGAGCGTGAGACCCTCCTTGTCCATCTGCTCCAGGACACGATCAAGATCACCACCGGGATCGACCACCGCGGCACGGCGGTTCTCTTCGTTCCAGATCAGCGAGCAGTTTTGTTCGAAGGGAGTAACGGGAATGATGAGAGCACGCATGTTGAGGAGTCAGCTGGATACAACGGAGATGAGGAGCACTTCGACCACCCATTACCCTCGCGGCACACCGCTCTCCGCTTGATGCGCCGTGACGCCGCCAATCAACACCAACCGCATGGCTTCCTCGACTCTGATTTCCAACGGCTCGAGCTGGTCGCGCGGCAGATAGAGAGTGTAACCACCGATCTGGTAGCTCATCGGAAAGTACACCGCCACCGCATCGCCCGTACGTTGAGCAATGGCGGCATGCGTGTGCTCTTCGGTGACGAAGCCGATGAGCTCGGCCTGCCCCATGCGCCACAGCACGACGCGCTTGAGGTCGCGACCTTCGCCGCTGGACGGCAGGAAGCGAGTGAAATCCTTGAAGGCACCGAAGATCGTCTTCACGACGGGGATGCGGCCCAGGAGCGATTCGCCGAGACGCAAGAGCGCGCTGACGAAGTAAGCATTGACGACCAGCCCGATCAGGAACACGACCACGAAGCCGACCACCAAGCCCAATCCTGGCCGGTACTGGGCCTCGGGTAGCACGAGGCGCAGCAGGCCGCCCAACATGCGCTCGGCCGTCGTGCCGATCCAATACACGACGTAGATCGTGAGACTCACCGGCAGCACGGCCACCAAGCCCTTCAGGAAGGTATCCCAGAGTACGCGCATGAACGTCGTTCGGTTGCTGCGACCCCCGCAGCTTCGGGCGGGAGAATAGCGGATCGGGGGCGGTGGTTAGGGGATAGTTAAAGCAGGCTTTCGCCACGGTCGCGCTGGCCGCGGCGTGCAATTACCATGCGCCTCCCCGACTGATTGCCATTGGCCGATCGTTTACTTCATGCCAGGACTGCGCACCCTCGCTTTGATGCTGCTCGTGAACCTTGCAGCGCTAGTGGCCGACGCCCGCGACAACACCCCGCTGCCGCCGGCTGTCGGCCGCGCGCTGGAGCAGGCCAACATTCCAGGTAGTCACGTCAGCATCTATGTGCGCAAGGCCAACACGGACGAAGTGGTCATCGACTACAACGCCGACGTGCCACGCAGTCCCGCTTCCACGATCAAGACGCTCACGACGTTCATAGCGCTCGATTCATTGGGTCCCGCCTTCACATGGAAGACGCGCGCCTATGCGACCGGTCGCGTCGTGAACGGCGTGCTGAACGGCGATCTCGTGATTCAGGGCGGGGGCGATCCGTACATGACCACCGAGCGTTGGTGGAATTTTGCGCAGACGGTGCGTCAGAGCGGCATCAAGAAGATCCAAGGCGATCTCATCCTCGACCGCACGTATTTTTCGGCCAGCGAAGGCGATCGCGCGGGTTTCGACGCGCAACCGTTTCGCTCGTACAACGTGCTGCCCGATGCGCTGATGGTGAACTTCCAGACCTCGCGCTTCACGTTGCTGCCGCAGGCGGGCCTCGCACGACCCACCGTGATGGTCGATCCGGCGCCCGCCAATCTCATCTTGAAGAACGAAGTGCGCGTGACGGCGGGCCGCTGCTCCGGCGCGAATCGCTCGGTCGACTTCATCACGCCCTCGGGCACGGACAAGAACGAGCTCACGATCAAAGGCGTGCTCGCGGCCAGTTGCGGCAGCTACGACATCAATCGCGCCATCATGAATGCGCCCGAATACGCATACGGCACCTTTCGCACGTTCTTCACTCAAGTCGGTGGCGAGCTCGAAGGGGGCTTGCGTCTGGGCACGCTGCCTGCCAACGCTCGCCTCATCGCGACGTTCCCTTCGCTCACCATGGCCGAGGTCGTGCGCCTCGTGAACAAGTTCTCCAACAATGTCATGGCGCGCACGCTGTTGCTCACGCTTGCCGCGGAGACGAAGGGCACGCCGGCCACGATGGAAACCGGACGCGCCGTGATCGACGAGTGGCTGGCCGCACACGAGATCAAAATTCCAGGATTGGTCGTCGACAACGGTGCGGGTCTGTCGCGCGCCGAGCGCATCACCGCGCGTGGGATGGGCGAGATGTTGGACGTTGCCTGGCACAGTCCCTTCATGCCGGAGTTCGCCGCATCGCTGCCGTTGTCTGCAACCGACGGCACACTGCGCAATCGCTTTCGGGCTGCTGGCATGCAAGGTCGTCTACGACTGAAGACCGGCCGCATCGACAACGTCAGCGGCCTGGCGGGTTTCGTCAACGCAGCGTCCGGCGAGACCTATGTGCTCGTGATTCTCGTGAATCATCCGAACGCGCATCTGGGTGTCGCCGAAGAAACCCAGGCAGCGCTCGTGCGCTGGGTGTTCGGGCGCAGCGGCTAACGGAACTGCATACGAGCGGTTCAGCTTATTGTTTCTTGGCCTGCAAACACGTGTGTGGTCTCTCTGTCTACACCGCGTCGATCGACGCTGAAGCCGCGGAACAGCGGCGCGCTCGAGACGTTTTCTGGCTGCTGTAGAGGCACGGTTACAACACGCTTCAGTGGCTTGTTGCGACCGTCGCTCCCAGTCGATCAGTCAGTTAGGAAACGGAGAGCATATGAAACGTGCAATTGTTGCAGGGGCGCTACTCGCATTGGGCAGCGGCGCTGCGTTTGCGGAAGACAATGACCGCGGCTTTTACGCCGGCGCGGGCATCGGTACTTTCGACTTCTCGCAGGATGTCGATGGGTTGAATGAGGTCGATGACGCGTTGGACGACTTCGACTTCGACGATGACGACAATGCGTGGAAGGTCTTCGCCGGCTATCGCTTCATGAAGTATCTGTCCGTCGAGCTGGACTACGTCGACTTCGGGCGGGTCAAGGATAGGTTTGAAGCGAATGGCAGCAGCGGTGATTACAGCCTGGAACTCAGCGGCCTTGCGCCGTACGTGATCGGTACGCTGCCGGTCGGACCGGTGGAGCTGTCCGCCAAGGTCGGCTACCTGTTCTACGACGTCGATACATCGGTCGACCTCGATGCCAACGACTTGGATGCGGATAGCAGCAGCAGCGAAGAAGATCTCGTTTATGGCGTGGGGATCGGTGCCACGCTGTTCGAACGTCTCGCGCTGAAATTCGAGTATGAAGAGATCGACACGTCGGGCTCGGCGGATGCGAGTGCGTTCTGGTTGAGTGGAGGGTGGCGGTTCTGAGTCTCTATTCCCTTCCCCGCGAGTGCGGGGGAGGGAATAGATATATCCCGCAAAAAATAACAAACCAAGATAGCGACTGTGTTGAAACAGACATTTCAGGAATTTCCGGGGGCCGGCGGCGGCGCCTGGCTACAAAATCCAACCGCAGGTAACTTGCATGTCCTTCTGGCTGACATATGGCCTGTCATAGTTGTAGGTGTCCACCGAACTTCCCCGTCAAGTACCCGAATGATGTGCCTGGAAATAGATTCAACTCCGAACACGCAACACGCCTTTTAGAACATCAGTGAATGGACGAATCCCTAGGATGCAGTGCTCATGCTGCGCAGAGAGTTCGCCGACGAGAAGTAAACCTATGCCGAGGTCCGTTGGTACCTCGCGATCGTAAACAGAGAAGGCGCCTTTCGTGGCGCCTCCTCGCTCTTCTCGTTTGCCTGAGCGCGTTACTGACCGAAGCTGAAGCGGCCGCCCAGCATCCACGTGGTACCGTCGTCATCAAACGCCAAATCGATACCTGCAGCGAACATGTTCGTGAAGAAATAGCGTGCGCCGGCAGTAAGGCTCGTATCGCTGCCAGCGTCATCGAAATTGACGTACTGAACTCCGCCGGTCAGTTCGACAACTTCAACGACGCGCGCACGCACGCCGACACCTAATCCCAAGCCATCGTCGTCTACGCTGCCGAAGCCGGGAACGTCGATCTCAGCCTGGAGGTAGGAAACCGTGCCGATCAGATCCATGTCGGAGTTCACAGGCCAGGCATACCCGGCACCGAGCTCCAGCGTGGTTGCGTTCACATCGAAATCGAATTCCTGGTCAGAATACGCTGCGAAAGCATGGATGTTCTGCGTGAACTCGTACGAGCCGCGCAGCCCGAAGCCATCGCCATCGACATCGAAATCGTCGAGCTCACTCTTCACGTAGCCAAGTTCTACATAGGAGTAGTCGAATCCATCTTCAGCCATTGCCGGACCGGCGATGCTCAGTGCGAGCAATCCCAAGAACAAGCTCTTACGCATGATGCCTCCAAAGTGATGCACTTACGGCCGGCCTGGCGCGGTACTGTGCGTGTACGCCGCTGTGGGTCCGACGCGACTGGTGATTGGACCAGCGTGCGCATTCTAGGAAGGACGCCCTGAGATCAGCCTTAATTAAGGGTTTTCCGCCCAAAATGTTTGAACTGCATCACGCTTGGATCTTGTCGCAAATTTGGTACGCACACGCGGCAGAGCGCAGGGGAGACTCACATCAAACGTCCGCTTCTTTGGGATCGTTGTATTGAGGCCGTCACCGAGATGTCTATCCCTAAACACGGTCGCTATCTTGGTTTGTTATTTTCCGCGGGATATATCTATACCCCCCGCGAGTGGGAGGGTTCATCAAACCCTCGCCACTGCAATCCTCACCGGCATGCGCTTCCTGCCCCACTTCCCGGCACGCGCAGTGAAAACTCCCGGCACCACCGTCCCGCACGTCAAGCACGCGCCCTTCTCGTCCAATCGATATTCCCCGAGCTCATACCAATCGCGCTCGATTACGCGTGTCTTGCAGCTCGCGCAGTACGTACTGGAGCCGTCCGCATCGTGCACATTGCCCGTGTACACATGATGCAATCCTTTCGCGATTGCAATGCCACGTGCACGCGTGAGCGTAGCGGGGGGAGTGGGCGGCTTGTCGCGCATCTTCCAATCCGGATGGAACGCAGTGAAATGCAACGGGACATCCGGACCGAGCTTGTCCATGATCCACTGCGTCATCTCGTGCAACTCCGCGTCGGAGTCGTTCTCGTCCGGGATCAACAACGTCGTGATCTCGAACCAGACGTTCGTCTCCTGCTTGAGGTACTGCAACGTCTCGAGCACGTTGCCCAGCTCGGCACCGCAGATCTTGCGATAGAAGCGCTCGGTGAACCCTTTGAGATCGACATTGGCCGCGTCCATGTGTCCATAGAACTCTCGTCGCGGTGCATCGCACATGTAGCCCGCGGTGACGGCAACGTTCTTGATGCCGCGCTCACGACAGGCATCCGCGACATCCATCGCGTACTCCATGAAGATCACTGGATCGTTGTAGGTGTACGCGACGCTGGCGCAGTGCAGCCGCTGCGCGGCGGCAGCGAGCATCTGCGGACTGGCTTGATCCTGTAACGTATCCATCTCGCGCGACTTGCTCATGTCCCAGTTCTGACAGAACTTGCAGGCGAGATTGCAGCCGGCGGTGCCGAACGACAGCACCGCGCTGCCCGGCAGGAAATGGTTGAGTGGTTTCTTTTCGATGGGATCGACGCAGAATCCGCTCGAGCGGCCGTAGGTGAACAATCGCACCTGGCCCTGTTCGACGCCACGTACGAAGCACAACCCGCGCTGGCCTTCGTGCATTTTGCAGGCACGCGGACAGACGTCGCATTGCACACGACCGTCTGGCAGTGCATGAAAGTACTGAGTTGGATGAGACATAAGCGCCGCGAACATCGTTCGCTACGTCGGCATATGAACTACCGACCCGCAAGCAGGAGGTGGATCTCATCATGGCCCTGAGAGTTGGAAATGCAAGCGTGCGCGCGCCCGCGGTGGCCGGCATGTTCTATCCCGGCGACCCGGCGGAGCTGCGCGGGATGGTGACGCAGCTCTTGTCGAACGCGGCTTCGGCTGCGCCGGATGCGAAGCGCCCGAAGGCACTGATCGCACCGCATGCCGGCTATATCTATTCCGGCAGCGTGGCTGCATGCGCCTACAAGCTCATCGAGCCACTGCGCGACGACATTCGCCGCGTGGTGCTGATCGGTCCGAGCCATCGCGTTTACTTCCAGGGTGTCGCACTGCCAAGTGCCCGTGCATTCGCCACGCCGCTGGGTGAGATACCGATCGACACCGAGTTTGCACGCGAGCTACTGAGTCGCGGCGATGTGCTCGCGAGCGATGCACCGCACGCGTTGGAACACAGCCTGGAAGTTCAGCTGCCATTTTTGCAGCAGGTACTTGGAGACTTCACGCTAATGCCGCTTGTGGTCGGCGTTGCAACGCCGGGCTTCATCGCCGACGTGCTCGGGTCGGTGTGGGGCGATGAACATACCCTTGTCATCGCCAGCTCGGACTTGAGTCACTATCTCGCGTATGAAGAAGCCCAGGCCGTCGACGCGCAGACCAACGCGCAGATCCTGGCCATGACCACGAGCTTGCAACCCGAACAAGCCTGCGGCGCGCTGCCGATCAATGGTGTGTTGGGAGCAGCCGCACAGCGCGGCTTGCGCGTGCACGAGATTGCACGGTTGAACTCGGGTGATACCGCTGGAGACCGCGCACGTGTCGTCGGTTACGGCGCCTATGCCCTCCACTGAGCTGTCCGCGCGCGCGCAGCAACAACTGATCGAGTTGGCGCGACGCTCGATCGAAGAGGCACTCGATCAGGGTGTGCATACGAGCTTGGCTGTGCCGCTCGATGACGAGCTGAGCGCACCCGGTGCGAGCTTCGTCACGCTGCGCGAGCGCGACACGCAATCCCTACGCGGTTGTTGCGGCTCGATCGAAGCGCGCCTGCCGCTCGCGGAGGACGTGTGGCGTAACGCGCGCGCTTCCGCTTTCGCCGATCCGCGTTTTCCCAGTCTCACACGCAGGGAGTGGCCGAACATCGAGCTGTACATTTCCGTGTTGTCGGCGCCAACGCCGTTCGCAGTCGCAAGCGAAGCGGAGCTACTGAGCACGTTGCGCCCGGGAATCGATGGACTCGTACTCGAGTATGGTTCGCACCGCGCGACCTTCCTGCCGGCGGTGTGGGAACAGTTGCGCGAACCCGAAGAGTTCACCCGCCACTTGCGCGCGAAAGCAGGCTTGCCACCGGAGTTCTGGTCATCCCAGCTGCAGTGGTCGCGCTACACGGTGCAGGAGCTCGGCTCGGCTACGTCAGCTGCATGAGCTCGCGCGTGAGCTCGCCTGCTGGCATCTTCTTGCAACCCGTCACGTTCTGCCCCGCCCACAACGGCGAGAAGTCACCGCGACCCGCAGCCTCCGCGTGAGCACGCAACGGTGCGAGTGGACCCGCAGCCAGTGGAAACTCCGGCGCCAGCTGCGACCACGATCCGAGATCGCGCATGAGTCGATTGACGATCCCCCGTGCCGCTCGACCGGTGAACAGATTCGTGAGTGCAGTGTGCTGTGAAGCTTCACTTGTCAGCACTGCACGATGGACGGCAGACGTCATGCTCTCCTCGCACAGCAGATAGGCCGTCCCGATCTGCACGCCTGCAGCACCCAAAGCGAACGCAGCCGCAACGCTCGCACGATCGACGATTCCACCCGCTGCAATCACCGGCACACGCACGGCACGCACGATCTGCGGTAGCAGTGCAAACGTACCGCACTGCTCACTCAAATCGTCCGACAAGAAATGTCCGCGATGTCCGCCGGCTTCCAGGCCCTGAGCGATGATGGCGTCCACGCCGCGCGCTTCCAGCCAGAGTGCTTCGGCCACCGTCGTCGCGGAGCTGACGATCTTCGCCCCTCGCGCCCGCACCCGTTGCAGCAGGCCAGTGCTCGGCAAGCCGAAATGAAAGCTGACGACGGCGGGTCGGAAAGCTTCGAGCACCTCGGCAGCACTGGCATCGAAGGGGCGACGCGGCGGCGGAGCTGAGTTGGCGTCCATGACGCCGAGCTCCGCGTAATACGGCTGCAATGCAGCTCGCCATGTCGACTCGCGCGCTGCATCGGGTGCAGGCGGCGTGTGACAAAAGAAGTTCACGTTGAACGGACGCTGCGTTGCCGCGCTGATCGCGGTGAGCTCGGAGCGCATCTGCTCCATGCTCAACAGCGCACAGGGCAGCGACCCGAGAGCACCCGCTTGCGCCACTGCGAGCGGCAGTGCACTGCCCTGCACACCCGCCATCGGCGCTTGAATGAGCGGCAGCTCCATGCCGAGCAGATGATGAATCACGATGCGACGGTGCCAGCAGAGGTCTTGTCGACGGTGACCCACGTCGCTGCACCGACGGCACAGCACTCGCCTTCTTCATCGAACAACGCCGTGCCGACATGGTGCTTGCGGCCATCGACCCGCATCGGCCAGCCGACGATCACGCAGGGCTCGTCGATGTGCACTGGACGATCGATGTGCACGGCGAACTCGCCCAACAGTGCAGCGCGCGGCGTGTAGGGAGCGTTGGGGAGGCCGTTCACCCTCGCGAAGTAACCGGGACAGTCGAGCGCGGCCCAGATGAATTCAGGTCGCACCTTCCCTGCGCCGTCATTCAACGACTCGTCCGGCAGCCAGGGCGCGGCGACGGTGTTCGTTCCGGGTACCGAGCCGGCGAAGATACGCAACCCGTCTCCAGGCTGCCGCTGCGGACCGCAGACGAAGCAACTCGCATAGGCGTGCTTGTGAAATCCCACGTAGTGCGTCGAGACACCGCGCGCCTCGATATACGAGACCGCAGCGGGAACCTCCAACTCGACCCGAGTACGCCGGGCCGATGCGATGAGCTCGGCTTCACGGCGGACCTCCCAACCCTCGTCGCTGACCGGCAAGACCGTCAGATCGCATTCGAGCGGCACGGGCCGGTGCAGGCGCACGGCAACGGTGTCACCGGCCGCAATGGCGAAGAGCCCTGCCGCATAGCCACCATTGGCGCAATCCGGCGGGCCGTTGAAGCGCGCGTCGATGCGTACGTTCGCTGACATGGTCCGGTCTCCGATACCACACGCCCAATCGTACTCCGCGCTGAACCGCGCCCACCATTCCCACGTATAGATAGAGTCCTGGCGCGGGGCGCGAGGTGCGCGTGCCCGGCCAACTTACCAACGAGGGAAATCATTCATGAGCCAGAGAGCGTCGCGCGAAGGGTCCAAAGTTCCAGAGGTCGAGTTGGCTGAGTTGCGCGACGGCAAGGTCCATCGAACTCGCAGCAGAGAGCTGTTCGGCGGCCGGCGCGTCATTCTGTTCGCGTTACCGGGCGCGTTCACTCCGACTTGCAGCACGGCGCACGTACCGGGCTATGTTGCGCGGCTTGCGGATTTCCGTGATGCCGGCATCGATGACATCGTGTGTCTGTCCGTGAACGATCCCTTCGTCATGGAAGCATGGCAGAGGTCTGAGAAGGCCGAAGGGTTGCACTTCGTCGCCGACCCGTACGCCGAATTCACGCGCGCGATGGGGATGGACATCGAGCATCGCGAGGTGCCGCTCGGCACTCGCTCGTGGCGTTATTCGATGCTCGTGAACGACGGCAAGATCGAAAAGATGTTCATCGAGCCGGACGTCCCCGGCGATCCCTTCGAAGTGTCCGATGCGGACACGATGTGGAGCCACTTGCGGCCGAACGACAAGAGCAGGGGTCCGGTGTTGATGCTGGCACGCGAAGGGTGTCCGCATTGCGCGCGTGCGAAGGAGCTGCTCAAGCAACGCAGCATTCCGTTCGAAGCCGTGCACCTGGGCGATGAGCTCACGATGCAAGGCGTGAAAGCAGCCTCGGGCAACGCTACGGTGCCGCAGGTATTCGTCGATGGAAAGCTCATCGGTGGCGCCGACAAGCTTGGGGAATATCTCGCGCGGCAATGAGACAGCAGCCGTGCGTCACCGTATCAATTCCAGCCCGCACAGCGCACACTGCCCTCTTGCATGGACATTGCGCATTACTGGCGGCGCTGCAACTTTCGCCAGATTCCGCAATTGGAGAGCGAGATGAGTAGCGAGCGCCGGCCGACGTCGATGCAGGATTTCCAACCCCCGTACAGTCATGATGAAACGACGGCCGAGCGCAAGGCGTCCGCGCAACGCCGCTACGACGAATTTCAGGCGGAGCGCCGGAAACAGTTGGATGCTCAAGCGTCCCCGTTCAACACGCCCGAAGAACGCATTCGCATCTGGGAACAGTTGCACGAGCTGCGGCTGCCGCGGGATGCGGAGCATCGTCTCGTTCGCATCATCGCCCTGCAGACCGAGCTTTCCGTTGCAGAGGTTCAGAGCGAGCAACAACGGCGCGCAGCAACGAAATCGGTCGCATGACGCGTGCGGCACTGCGATGTTCGCCGTGACATCGCGACCGTGTGGCCCTTCCCACGACAGCAGATTGCGCTTTCCGCCCGGATGTAACCCTGTATAGTGCCCACCGGGTCCCAAGACCATTCTCTTTTCCCTCCTTGCTGCTTGCGCCGTTCGGCGATGCCTCCAAGGCAAGCAAAACCGAATTGTCCCTCGATCCAGGAAAAACGGACGGCACACTGCTGCCGGCCGTGCATATAGCGTGAATCGCGCCTAGCGGCGCGGATCGCGTGATCTATCAGGAGTTTTTTGCATGAGTAAGATCTACGTGGGCAACCTGCCCTTTTCGGCTGACGAAGCCGCCCTTCGCTCCCTGTTCGAGCAGCATGGTACGGTCGAATCCGTCGCCCTTATCATGGATCGCGAGACCGGTCGCCCGCGCGGCTTCGGTTTCGTGGAGATGCCGCGCTCGGATGCTGCCCGCGCCATTCAGAACCTGAATGGACAGGACATGGGCGGTCGTCCATTGCGTGTGAACGAGGCACAGGACAAGCCCGCAGGTGCGCGTGGCGGTGGCGGTGGTGGCGGCGGCGGACGTCGCTGGTAGTTGCCCCAGACGCACGCAGGTTCGCCTGCGTGCGTCGCAGCGCTGTCATCGTTATCGGGAGTTAGTCATGATCACGAGGGCCAATCACGAAGTGCCGTTCCGACTCGCATCGCTGATCGAGACCGGCGCCCCGGACGGTAGCGAAGGCACCTGGTATCGCTACGTCATCATGCAGGGCACGAACGAAATCACCGGTATACGCAACGGCCCGGAAGCGGAAGTCACGCACATGGTGCAAGAGATGGTCGAGCGCTTGAATGAGCGCCGCATCGGCAAGACCAAGACGCGGGTCAAGCCTCCGCAAGAAGCGAAGAAAGCACTCTAGCCAGTGCAGAACACGGCCGCTGGGAGGCTGGCCAGTGCACGGCTTGCCGCAATCGATAGTGCGCCGTCAGAGCCGCGTTCAAGCTCGAAGCGTCGGCCGCTCAAACAGCAACTCAATGTGTCCGTCTGCTCCGGCAACGCGCTTGCGGGCAACTCTACGCGCGTGTCTGCCCAGATTTGCGGCTGCAGTCTTTCGCTCTCACCCTCGCTGAGCTTCGCCAGCCACCGAGACGCGATGACGATCAACACCTGGCCTTCGTGGCGGCGCATATAGGCTGCGACGTGCTCGGCGTGTGCGCCGGTGACGCGCAGCGGCTCATACGAGCCTTTCAAGAACAACGCTGGATGCTGGCTGCGATGCTCGAGCAACTTGGCCGTCATGAGCAGCTTGGCACGACCGCTCTTCCACTCAGCCGCAGCAGACGCCAACGCTGCAGGCGCATCGTGTGCCAGATCGTCTTTCACCTGCGTCAGCAACTTCCGCGCTCGCTCGAAATCCACAGGACGGCGATTGTCGGGATCCACGAGGCTGAAGACAGGAAGCTCGGTGCCCTGGAAGAAATCCGGCACACCCGGTGCGGTCAGCTTCAGTACTGTCTGCACGATGGAATTGAGATGTCCGAAGTACGCGATGCGCTCTGCAAACGCGGAGAAGTCTTTCAAGAACGCGTTGTGTTCGGTGGACTCCAGAACCGCGGAGACGAAATCCTGGAACGCTTGCTCGTAGGCTTCGATGGGAGTGATCCACGACGTGTCGACTTTCGCCTCACGCGCGGCCTTGATCACATACGCACGCAATCGCTCCACCAACTCCGGTGCACGCTGTTCCGCGGGCTCGATCGGCCACACGCCCACGAGCGTTTGATAGAGCATGTATTCGTCATTGCGACTCGGCACCGGCGCGCCATCCACTTCGCGGCGACGCAGGCGATTGATTCGATCCCAGCGACCTAGATGCTTGCGCCACAGGTCCGGCAGTTCGCTCAACACAGCAATGCGCGCACGGACATCTTCACTGCGCTTCGTGTCGTGTGTGGACGTCGCGAGCATCGCTGTCGGCCAACTCTTGGCGCGATCCGTATTGGCCTGATGCAGGTTGGCATTCGACGCACCGTAGCGTCGGGGCTCACCGCCCACCTCGTTCAACGACAGCAGGCGGTAGTAGCGATAGAACGCCGTATCTTCGACACCTTTCGCCGTCACCGGCGAGGTGACCTGCTGAAACTTGCGTGCGAACTCACGCATCAGCAGGCGATGCTCCTCCGGGCGCCCGTTGGTCGTTTCGCCCAGCAACACGACCGAGAGGAAGTCGAATACCGTGAGCTCGGCGGCCTGGCTGCGCTTACGCGCAAGACTCACTGCCCAATAGATCGCCTTGCGATCCTCCTCGGTCGGCTCACCCTCCGCGATGTAGGTGCGATACACGGGGAAGCAGGCGATCACTTCCATGATCGCATCGCGCAGCGCCGCGCGCGTGAAGTCCGATGTATGCCGATCCAGCTGCGCGATGCGATCGAGCTGCGTGGCAAGCACGCCGACTTCGGCGGCAAGCGCAATCCGCATGACGAGCTTGCGGCTGTTGTACACCGTCTCGACATAATCGTCCTGACGGCGCGAATACGCGCGATACGTCCGCGTCATCGCGGTCTCTGTCGCAGAGTCCACGAACCAGCTGTTGAGCAGCGCGCCGAAGTCATAGCCAGTCGTACCATGGACGGGCCAGTCTTCGAGCAGCCGCTCATGCGCGGCCAGAATTTTCTCGACGACGACATACAGCGGCTTCGCCTGATCCGGTGCACGGGCGCGAAAGCGCTGCTGCAGGCGCTCGAAATACTGCTTCGGATCGTACAAGCCGTCGGGATGATCGATGCGCAGGCCATCCACACTCCCGTGCTCGATCAGCTCGAACAGCAGCGCGTGCGTCGTTTCGAATACCTGCGACTGCTCCATCCGCAGCGCAGCCAGATCGTTTACGTCGAAGAAGCGGCGATAGTTGATCTCGTCGACGGCCACGCGCCAGGACGCGAGCCGGTAGGCCTGCGCTTCGATCAACGCATCGAGCCCGTCGAAGCTCGCGGGCTCACCCACCGTGCCGTTCAAGCGCTGCAGCGCTTGCTCGATGTGCCGCACGATCTCGGGACTGCGTTCGCACAGGCGCACCAGACGACGCTTGTGCACTTCCTTGTCGCGATAGCGCATCGCCCGCTCGTCGCCACTCACGGCAGACCGCGAAGGCAGACGCGCGAACGCATCGAGCAGGCTGTCGAAGTCCTGGCGGTTGGGATCATCGATGGGCAACTGTGCGCTGAGCTCCTCGCGCGAGGGCATGAAGATCAGCGGATAGGTCTTCGGATCGACTGGGAAGAGATGCTGGTAGTAACGTAGCGAGAAGCTGCCGGTGGCTACATCGTAGGAAATCTTCAGCTCACCGCTTTCCAGCACGCTGCCATAGGGCGCACCCAGCACCGGCACCAGAATGCGGTTCTGCATCGAGCTGCGATTGGGCCGCCAGTCGATATCGAAATACGGTGCAAACTGCGCCGCCGGTCCGCTCTCCAGAACATCGAGCCACCACGCATTGCTGTCGCCCATCACGCCGACATGGTTCGGCACGATGTCCACGATCAAGCCCATGTCGTGCTGATGCAGCGCTGCGACGAGCGCATCGAAGTCCTCGCGCGTGCCAAGCTCCGGATTCAGCGTGCTGTGATCGATAACGTCGTAGCCATGCATACTGCCAGCGCGCGCCGCCACGATCGGCGAGGTGTACAGATGACTCACGCCCAATGCCGCGATGTACGGCACGATGCGTGTGGCGGCCGCAAAGCGGAAGTCCTTGTTGAGCTGGATGCGGTATGTGGCGCGAGGGACGCGCGCACGATCACGCCTCGATCCGTAACTCACAGCGCTCATGAGCCGGCGCTATCCGTGGTGCGCAGCCAGCGCACTTCCCAAGGCGCAAGCCGCGTGCGCAGCTGACCGGTGGAACCCGTGCTCGAGTAGATCAGCTCGTCTACGACCTCCATGGGCGCTGGCGGCTCTACGGTGATGGGCTCGGCCGAGAGATTCGCTTCCAGCGCCAGTGCAGGTTCGTTGGGGATCGGCCAGTTCACCGTGATACACGCCGGTGCCGGCGACACGTAGCGCGCCTTTCCCAGGATCAGCTCGTCGAGCAGTGGCACGATGACGCGTCGTCTGATCTCCAGCAGTTCGGCGACCAGCGCCTGCAACTGTGCATGGGGCGACCGCGCGCGATCCTGCCAATTCAACTGACTGCGCTCAAAGGTATCCGCCTCATTCGGATCGGGAATGCGCTCGCGCGCCTTCTCATCCTGGAACGCTGCGAAGGGGGCGAACTCGGCACGTCGCCCTTCGGTAATGGCCTGAGCCAACTGACCTGAGTAGTCGCAGAAATACAGGAACGGCTGCGGTGCTGCGTATTCCTCGCCCATGAACAACATCGGCACTTGGGGCGCGAGCAGCAGGAGCGCCAGCCCCGCGCGCAAGGCTTCATCCGAGCACAGTGTGTTCAAGCGCTCGCCAAAGGCTCGATTCCCGATCTGGTCATGGTTCTGCAGAAAGCTGATGAACGCGGTCGGCGGCAGGTGTGTGCTGGGCTCGCCGCGCTTTTTACCTTGCTCGTACTTCGACGCCTCGCCTTGGAAAATGAAGCCTTCGGCGAGCGCGCGGCCGAGCTGCTGCGCTGGCTGCTCTTCGAAGTCCACGAAGTAGCCGTCACGCTCGCCCGCGAGGAGCACGTGCAGCGCATGATGTATGTCGTCGTTCCATTGCGCGGTGCTGAGCGTGATCTCTGCCTTCTTACCACGCGTCAATCGTCGCGCCTCGTTATGATGATTCTCGAGCACGAGATGCACAGGCCGCTCACGACCCGGACCATCGTGCACTCGCCGCGCGAGCTCGTCGACGAAGTGGGTCGAGCTGTTGTCGTACATCGCGTGTACGGCGTCCAGCCGCAAGCCGTCGAAGTGATATTCCTCGATCCAGTGCAGCGCGTTGTGAATGAAGAACTCGCGCACCGGACGCGACTGGTTGCCATCGAAGTTGATCGCCTGTCCCCAGGGCGTGTGATACCGGTCGGTGAAGAACGGCTGCGCGTACTTCGACAGATAATTCCCCTCGGGACCGAAGTGGTTGTAGACCACATCGAGCAACACCATGAGTCCGCACGCATGGGCGGCTTGCACAAGCTGCTTCAGCTCATCGGGCGTGCCATACGCCGGGTGCGGCGCGTACGGCAGAACGCCGTCGTAACCCCAACCGCGCTGGCCCCGGAATGACGCCAGCGGCAACAACTCGAGCACGGTGATGCCGATCTTCGCGAGCTCCGGCAGCCGTTCGGTGAGCGCCGCATACGTGCCTTCGCGCGTGAAGGTGCCCACGTGCAGCTCATAGATCACCGCCTCGTTCCATGGCCGTCCGCTCCAGCCATCGTCCAGCCACTCGAACGTACACGGATCGACGATGGCGCTC
This sequence comes from Steroidobacteraceae bacterium, assembly GCA_040513115.1. Lineage (GTDB taxonomy): Bacteria > Pseudomonadota > Gammaproteobacteria > Steroidobacterales > Steroidobacteraceae > DATELY01. The sequence continues at coordinate 17,652 of JBEVDW010000023.1, forward strand.
GCTCCCTGCACGCCATCGGGATTGAAGCGCGAGGCGGGATCGGGCACGGCCACGTCCTGATCGATCCAGTAACGATACTGGTCGCCGACATCGAGGCCGTCGATCGTGGTCTCGTACCAGCCATCCGACTCATCGAGCTTGATGCGACGCGGCGTCGCGCTCGGGCCTTCCAGCTGCAACTCCACACTGCGCGCGCTCGGCGCCCACAAACGGAAGCGGGTGCGGCCATCCGGATACGGTTGTGCCCCGAAGGGCGAGTTATGTATTCGCTTCATGCGGCCTAGTCCTTCATGCACGTCTGGGCTTGGGTTGCGGGTACTCGAAGACGGCGATGGAGCGGGCATCGACGGTGAAACTTTCGTTGGGGCGCAACGTCGGCTCGTTCACGAAGCTCGGCACGACGGCCGTGTTCAAACGCAAAGTCCAATGCGCCTCCTCGGGGACGGAGGCAAAACGGAACGTCAGCGGCTCGTGATGCGCATTGAACATCAGCATGAAGTCGCTGTCGGTCACGCGTTGACCGCGACGGGTCTGTTCGAGCAGAGCACGACCCGAGAAGAACACTGCCATGCTGCGGGCGAAGCTTTCGGCCCACTGTTCGTCCGTCATCCCCGTGCCTTCCGGCGTGAACCAGAGGACATCGCTCACGCCGGAGCCGCGAATCGCTCGGCCCTGGAAAAAATTGCGGCGCCGGAACACGCGATGCTCCCGCCGGAAATGAATGAGCTGCTGCACGAACGCGAGCAGGTCCTCCTGATCCGGGCTCAGCTGCCAATCCACCCATGAGAGTTCGTTGTCCTGGCAGTACGCATTGTTGTTGCCGCGCTGGGTGCGTCCGATCTCATCGGCGGCCTGCAACATCGGCACACCCTGCGACACCATCAGCGTAGTGAGGAAGTTGCGCAGCTGCTTGTGGCGCAGCGCATTGATTTCTGGATCCTCCGTATCGCCTTCCGTGCCGCAGTTCCAACTACGGTTGTGGTTCTCGCCATCGCGATTGTCATCCACGTTGGCTTCGTTGTGCTTGTCGTTGTAGCTGACAAGATCGCGCAGCGTGAAGCCGTCGTGTGCCGTGATGAAGTTGATGCTGGCGTACGGACGGCGCCCGCTCTGCTCGTACAAGTCGCTCGAACCGCATAGGCGGAAGGCGACATCGCCGATCAGACCGCCTTCTCCTTTCCAGTACGAGCGCATGACATCGCGATAGCGTCCGTTCCATTCGGTCCAGCCGACCGGGAAGCGTCCCACCTGATAACCACCTTCCCCGAGATCCCACGGCTCGGCGATCAGCTTGACCTGCGAGATCACGGGGTCTTGATGGATGATGTCGAAGAACGCGCCAAGCCGATCGACTTCGTGCAGCTCGCGCGCGAGCGCAGAGGCGAGATCGAAGCGGAAACCATCCACGTGCATTTCTTCGATCCAGTAGCGTAAGGAATCCATGATCAGCTGCAGTACGCGCGGATGACGCATGTTGAGCGTGTTGCCGCAGCCCGTGTAATCCATGTAGTAGCGCTCGTTGCCGGGTACGAGGCGGTAGTACGCCGCGTTGTCGATGCCGCGAAACGAGAGCGTGGGCCCCATGTGACTGCCTTCCGCTGTGTGGTTGTAGACCACATCGAGGATCACCTCGATACCTGCGGAATGCAGCGCGCGCACCATCGTCTTGAACTCGCGCTCCGACTGCTGGCTCGAAGAATACAACTGCTCGGGGGCGAAGAAACCGATGGAGTTGTAGCCCCAGTAGTTGCGCAACCGTTTCTCCACCAAGTGCCGGTCCTGCACGAACGCATGAATCGGCATGAGCTCGACGGCGGTCACGCCGAGCCGCTGCAGATGCTCGATTACGGGCTCGGTTGCTAGCGCCGCGTACGTGCCGCGCAGTTGCGGCGGCACATTGGGATGCTGCATCGTGAAACCGCGGACGTGCATCTCGTAGATCACTGTGTCGTGCCACGGCGTGCGCGGACGGCGATCGTCGCCCCACGTGAACGCAGGATCGATGACCTGGCTCTTCGGCATGCCCGGCGCATCATTGCGACGATCGAACGACACGTCCTCGCGCGATGAACCGATGCGATAGCCGAATTGAGCATCGCTCCAGGCGATCTGACCGACTAACGCCTTCGCATACGGATCGATCAGCAGTTTGTTGGCATTGAAACGATGCCCCTCTTCGGGCTTGTACGGCCCGTGCACTCGATAGCCGTACAGCTGACCCGGACGCACCTCCCGCAGATAGCAATGCCACACCTGATCCGTCTGCTCACGCAGACGGATGCGCTGCAGCTCGCGCCGACCGCGCGCATCGAACAAGCACAGCTCCACCCACTCTGCGTGCTCGGAGAACAAGGCAAAGTTCACTCCCTCGCCATCCCAGGTCGCTCCTTGCGGATAAGGGCGACCCGGCCAGACTGCGGTTACGACGTCGGCCATTCACTCGTCTCGAATCGTTGCTCTTGGGCATCACACGGAATTCGGCGCGTTCATGGTGCCGCATGCGGTGCTATACCGGACATGTGGCACCTCACACGCTGAGGCGATGCATTGGATGTCTCAGTACAACTGGCGGAGCGTGCAATAAGTTCAAAATGGGCGCTTGCGGGAGCCTGGCGTCAGCCAGCGTGCGTTCGGACACCCGACGAACCGCCTGCGTGGCGTCCTGAAGGATCCCACACGCCCTCTCGATCGTTGCATCTGAAATCCTTGTGAGTATTCACCCCATGCTCGAGATTCAGCAGTACGAATGGGCCGGCACGAACGAAGCGCCGCTCCTGGTCGTTGACGGCGACGAGGTCATCGCACATGTATACCGTCCGGAGTACGCGCCGGTGTTCTGCGCTGCGCCGCAGATGCTCGATCTGCTGGAGTCGCTGAGCGAATCCTTGCCGGAGGCCATGGTCCCGGCGTTCAAGGAGGCAGTGGACGAAGCACGCCTCGTGTTGCTGGGTGTACGGCAGCAACAGTCGGAGCTCGAAGATACGGAAGATGCGACCGTCACGATCATGGACGGCGTCGATCTGATCGCGTACCTCCACCAACCCGCCTACGCACCCGTGCTCGCCGCCGGCTTCAAGATGTTGGAGTTACTGCAGCAGCTGAGTACAGCCGCGACGGAGCCGTTCGACCCGATCACGTCCCGAGTGATGATGCAGGCGAGGGACTTGGAGCTCGCGATCCGCGTGCAGCAGACGAGTGTGGCGCATACGCGGGGGGCGACGATTCATTGAGTGGGAAATGCGCGCGGCCAGCCATCGTCGGCCGCGCGACTTGCCATCTTGACCTGCCAGCGACCGTTGAGATCAGTTCTTATAGACGTCTCGTCGGTGCGCCACCTTGACGATCAGCACGATCAATCTGCGATCTTCGATCTCGTAAATGACGCGATAACTTCCCTGGCGAACGCGATAGCGCTCGAGACCGGAGAGCTTCTCGCAGCACGGCGGTCTTGGATCGTCTGCTAAAGCGCGAATCCTTTGCAGAAGGCGTTTAACGTCCTGTTGTGGCAACGCGCGCAGATCTTTCGCAACGGATTTCTTGAAGACCAGCTCATAGCTTGCCATGCGCTTTCAGATCCTTGAGTAGCGCCTCATATGAAATGACCGGCTCTGCGACGCGATCTTCGAACGCGGCAAGATCCTCCTGATCTTCTCGCAGCGCCAGGCGCACGGCGTCATTCACGATCTCGGAGATCGATCGATGCGTGTGAGCGGCCTTCAAGCGAATGGCCTTGTGCAGCGCTGGCTCAAAGTAAACCGTCGCTCTCTTGGCTCCCTCTTCCGCCATGTTCCACCTCCAGTTGCGGGCACCATAGCGGTTTGACGTCAAAACGTCAAAGCATCAAGTCACCAGCCGCATCAACCCCCTGACCGGAATGCCGATCCAGCTCGGCCTGTTGTTTGCCTCATAGCGCACCTCGTAAAGCGCCTTCTCGATCTGGAACAGCGCGATCAGGCGTTGCGCGTCGCCGTCTTCCTCCGGCCATACGAGCACGCCGCTCAGGCCATTGCGATAGCCCTCGAGGAAGGCGGTGATCGAGGCTCGATACCAACCATCGAATGCGGATGCGAGCACATCGCGGGCGTCGGGGCGGCCCGTGAGCGCGCGATCGAGTGCCACGGCGCGTGCGTAGTCGAATGAGCGGAGCATTCCGGCGACATCGGCCAACGCCGAATGCTTGTGACGTCGCTCTTCCAGGGGACGAGCCGGTTCGCCTTCGAAATCGGTGATCAGGAAATCATCCGCGCAGAGCAGTATCTGGCCGAGATGGAGATCGCCGTGATATCGCGTCTTCAATGCGCGTATCGGTTTTGCATTGACTGCCCTGATGCTCGCAAAGAGCGCATCGCGCGTATCGATGAACGCTTGGGCGTCGGCGCGCTGCTCATCGGTCAGCCCTGCCAATCGCGACTGCAGCAGCTGCAATGTCTCTTCTGCCTCCGATGCCACTCGTTCCGTCCAGGTGCTCACATCCGCGGTCTCGATGAATTCGGGCGCGAAGGCGGGATTCGTCGTCGAGCGCGCGAGAGTCGCGTGCAACTCACCAATGCGCAGTCCCAACGTGCGCATCTGAGCCAGGAACAGCATGTGCGGTTGCTCGCTGCGCTTGCTGGCATCGGCCAGCAGCTCGGTGGCATAGCGCTCCAGATGGCTGAGCGCGTAGCCCCAGCCGTCGCCTTGGTTGCGCACGTAGGCGAAGACCGCGACGAGCAGCGTCGATTCGCCATTGGCGATCATGCTCACCGTCCCGCCCAGGCGCGGGATGCGCGGGAAGCCCGCTTCGGTCAGATAGCCCGCAACCTCAGCATCGGGATTGATGCCGGAGCGCGCTTGGCGGTACGCCTTCAGGAACAAACCGTCGCCGAGGATCACCGCCGTGTTGCTCTGTTCGCGACCCAGGTACTGCACGGGCTCGATACCGCGCGCAACGAGTTCCTGCAGGGCACGTGTTGGCTCGAAATGAATCGCGCCATTCTCGATCGGAACACTTTCGCGCCGCTGCAGCGCCTCGACGATCGAAAGGCAGAAGTCCGGATCGGCGAATGCATCCACCAGCACGCCCGCGCGTGCGTGCTGTCGCACCTTTGCCAACGTCCATTCCGTGGTGCGCATCGTGCTGGTTTCGACGTCTTCCCACGCGATGCCGAGCGGCAGGTAGTAGCGCTGCCGCGTGCCATCGGCGAACTCCATCACTGTGGCCGCAAGCAGCCACTCGCCTCGATGCGTTTGCCACAGCATGCGCTCGACGAGCTCCGCGCGCGCGATCACAGCGGCCTTGTTGGCATACCAGCGTCGCTGTTTCACGAACTCGGGCAGCACTTCCTCCTGGAACTGTTGCAGCGTGCGGCGCGCGATATTGCGATCGGAATTGTCGGGCATGGACCGGAACGTCTGCAGCCCCTCCGGCAATACCAATACCGGCAACTCGGTGGCGGGCAGCCGCTCCACGTGCCAGGCCGGCGCCGGCTCGCTCTCGCTCAACAACAGCCAGAAGAATCCGTGTGCCTGCAACGTGAGGAAGTATGGCAAATCGCCGATCGGTGGAAATGCATTGCGGCCCATCAGCTCCACCGGCACGCGGCCTTTGAAGCGCGACAGGTCGAGCTCGACGGACTGCGCTGATTGAGCGAGGTTCGCCACGCACAGAATGGTTTCATTTTGATACGTGCGCAGGTAGGCGAGGATCTTGCGATTCTGAGGACGCACGAAGTCGAGCGAGCCGCGGCTGAAGGCCTGATGCTGGCGCCGGATCGCGAGGATGCGGCGCGTCCAGTTCAGCAGCGATGAAGGATCGCGCGCCTGCGCCTCCACGTTCACGGCCTGATAGCCGTAGATCGGATCCATGTTCACCGGCAGATACAAGCGCTGCGGATCGGTGCGAGAGAAACCACCGTTGCGATCGATGCTCCACTGCATTGGCGTGCGCACGCCATTGCGGTCGCCGAGAAAGATGTTGTCGCCCATGCCGATCTCATCGCCGTAGTAAATGATCGGGGAGCCCGGCATCGACAGCAGCAGGCAGTTCATCAGCTTGATGCGATCGATGTCGTTGTTCAGCAGCGGGGCGAGGCGACGGCGGATGCCGACATTCACCCGCATCCGCGGCTCCTGCGCGTACATGCGGTACATGTAGTCGCGCTCGCGGCCGGTCACCATTTCCAGCGTGAGCTCGTCGTGGTTGCGCAGGAAGATCGCCCATTGGCAGTTGTCCGGAATGTCGGGCGTTTGCCGCAGGATCTCCGCGATCGGATAGCGATCCTCCAGCGCCACCGCCATGAAGATGCGCGGCATCAGCGGGAAGTGATACGCCATGTGGCATTCATCGCCGTTGCCGAAGTACTCGCGCACGTGCTCCGGCCACTGATTCGCCTCGGCCAGAAACATGCGGCCGGTGTAGTGCTGGTCGACCGCCGCCCGCATCTTCTTCAAGACCTCGTGGGTTTCCGGCAGGTTCTCGTTATTCGTGCCTTCGCGCACGCACAGGTACGGAATCGCATCAAGCCGCATGCCGTCGACACCCATGTCGAGCCAGAAGCGCATCACGTCGATCACGGCATTCACGACATCCGGATTGTTGTGGTTCAGATCGGGCTGATGAGAAAAGAAGCGATGCCAGTAGTAGGCTTTTGCGACCGGATCCCACGCCCAGTTCGAGGTTTCCGTATCGGTGAAGATGATGCGCGTGCTCGCGAACTTCTTGTCGTCGTCGCTCCAGACATAGAACTCGCGCATGCGCGAGCCGGGCGGCGCACGGCGTGCCTCCTGAAACCACGCGTTCTGATCGGAGGTGTGATTGATGACCAGCTCGGTGATGACCTTCAGCCCACGCCGATGGGCCTCGGCGATGAAGTCGCGGAAGTCCTCCAGCTTGCCGTACTGCGCGTTGACGTCGAGGTAGTCGGCGATGTCATAGCCGTCGTCCTTGAGCGGCGAGGGATAGAAGGGCAACAGCCAGATCGTGTTGACGCCCAGCTCCTGGATGTAGTCGAGCTTCGCGGCAAGACCGGCAAAGTCCCCGATGCCATCGTTGTTGGCATCGAAGAAGGCCTTCACGTGCATCTGGTAGATGATCGCGTCCTTGTACCAGAGCGGATCGATGGTCGAGTTGTCGGAGTCGGTCATGGCCGTGGATCTGGAGGCGTTGGGTGAGGAAGGCATTGGGTGAGGAAGGCTTCAGGTTTTTAGGTATAAGAGCACCGAGTTCTCCAGCGCCTTCCCTTCCCCAACGCCCTACCCCCTCACAAGAAGTAATCGAAGTCATGCTCCGTCCGCACACGTCGGCGCAGATGGAAGATGTGCGCGACGGCACCGTTCGGGTCGAGGCGCACGAAATTGCGCGCCCCCTGCCACAGAAAACTGCCGCCGCCGAGCAGATCCTGCACGCGGTACGAGCGATCAACGGCTAAATCCAACGTGCCGAGCGGCAGTTCCAGCCAACCCGACTGCGCATGCCACGGATCCAGATTGGCCACGACGATGATGTGGTCGCGCTCGGCGTTGGGTCCCGACCCATTCGGCACGGGCGCACTTTTCATGTACGCAATCATCTGTTCGTTGTCGATATCGATGAACTGCAACGACCAGTCGCTCTGCAGCGCCGCGTGCTCACGTCGGATGCGATTCACGCGCGCGATGAACGGCGCCAGACTGTCCGCCCGCTGCAGGTCCCACTGACGGATCTGATACTTCTCCGAATCGCGATACTCCTCGCTGCCCGGCTCGCGCGGCTCGTGTTCCATCAACTCGAACGCGGGACCGTAGATGCCGTATGCCGCGCTCAGCGTTGCGGCGAGCACGAAGCGAGTCATGAACGCGGCACGCCCGCCGATCTGCAGATACTCGGTGAGGATGTCCGGCGTGTTCGGCCATGTGTTGGGCCGGAAGTACTCGCGCCCGGGGCCAAGGCATAGCTCGGTGAAATACGCCGTGAGCTCAAGCTTCGTATTGCGCCACGGGAAGTAGGTGTACGACTGCGTGAACCCGAGCTTCCCGAGCCGATGCATCACCTTCGGCCGCGTGAACGCCTCGGACAGGAAGATCGCATCGGGCGCCTGCACCTTCACCTCGGCGATGAGGCGTTCCCACAGGGAAAACGGCTTCGTGTGGGGATTGTCGACACGAAAAATCCGCACGCCTTGCCGCGCCCAATGCATGACGACATCGATCAGCTCGGCGTACAGCGCTTCCCAATCCTCGTTCTCGAAATCGAAGGGATAGATGTCCTGATACTTCTTCGGCGGATTCTCCGCGTATTGAATCGTGCCGTCGGGCCGCTTGCGAAACCATTCGGGGTGAGTCTGCACGTACGGATGATCCGGCGCGCATTGAAAGGCAATGTCGATCGCGAGCTCGATGCCGCGGGAGTGTGCGTGGGCCAGCAGACGCATGAAATCCTCCAGCGTGCCGAGTGGAGGATGGATTTCCTTGTGACCCCCCTCCCGCGCGCCGATGGCCCATGGACTGCCGGAGTCGTTCGGTCCCGGAGTCAACGTGTTGTTCGGCCCTTTGCGCTTGATGCGGCCGATTGGATGAATCGGCGGCAGGTACACGACGTCGAATCCGAGCTCGGCCGCGTAATCAATGCGTGCCTCGGCATCGGCGAACGTCCCGTGCTTGCCGGGCTCGCGCGCCGTCGAGCGCGGAAAGAATTCGTACCAGCTGCTGAAGCGCGCACGAATGGGATCGACACGAACACCAAATGGTCCTGCAGCGGATTCGAAGCGACGCTGCGGATACCGCGCCACGAGTGCATCCAGCTCGGGTGCGAGCGCGAGTTGCTTGCCATGCGCAGGATCCTGAATCGCCCGCAGCTCTGCTGCATACGAGGCCAGCTGCTTGGCATGTGCGCCGCTAGCCCGGGCAGTCGCCTCGTCGAGTAACGTCGCCCCAACCTTCAAGGCCAACAACACATCGGCGGGATCTTCCCTGCGCAGCAACTCGCGGCGCCACGTCAGAGTGTGATCCACCCAGGCACACACCTCGAATTCCCACAGCCCTAGTGAATCCACGTGGAACTGCGTGCGCCAGCGATCGTTGCCGAGCGCTTCCATGTCCAACTCGCGCCACTCGCGTTGCGGACCGCGATAGCGCACGCGTGCGCGAACCGCATCGTGTCCATCAGTGAAGGCGTCGGCCTCGACGATGACGGGCTCGCCGAGCACGCGCTTGATTGCGAAACGGCCGCCGTCCACCGTGGGCTGAACGTTCTCGATGATCGCGCGCTGCCGTCCATCCGCGCCCTTGGGCGCTCGGGCAAGATCGGATGCTTGAGCAGCATGCGATTTCATCATCAGGTTGGCTCTAGAACGAGGATGCCGAGTGGCGGCACCGTGAGATTCAGCGAGTGATAGCGCCCGTGCGAGGGGACAGGCGTGGACTCGACGAAGCCGCTGTTGCCCTGACCACCGCCGCCGTACAGGGGCGCATCGCTGTTCAGCAGCTCACGCCACGTCCCAGCGTACGGCACGCCGATGCGGTAGTTGTGTCGCGGCACCGGCGTGAAGTTGCAGACCACGGCGAGCAGCTCGCCATGCAACCCGCGCCGCAGATAACTGATGACGCTCTGCTCGCTATCCGAGCCGTCGATCCACTCGAAACCCTCGTGCTCGAAGTCACGCGTATGCAACGCAGGCCGCTCGCGCATGATGCGATTGAGATCGCCCAGCCAGTGCGACACCCCGCGATGGAACGCAAAGTCGAGCAAGTGCCAGTCGAGACTCTTGTCGTGATTCCACTCCTCGGATTGGCCGAACTCGCTGCCCATGAACAGCAGCTTCTTGCCGGGATGCGTCCACATATAGCCGTAGAGCAGACGCAGGTTGGCGAAGCGCTGCCACTCATCGCCCGGCATGCGCCCCAGGACCGAATGCTTGCCATAGACCACTTCGTCATGCGACAGCGGCAGTACGAAGTTCTCGCTGAACGCATAGATAATGCTGAACGTGAGCTCGTTGTGGTGATAGCGCCGATGCACCGGCGAGCGTGCCATGTAATGCAGCGTGTCGTGCATCCAGCCCATGTTCCACTTCATGCCGAAACCCAGGCCGCCGAGATACGTCGGCC
>JBEVDW010000024.1:0-19666 GCA_040513115.1 Steroidobacteraceae bacterium
CTGAACGGCGGTGTACTCGAGGGCATGATCGGGCAGAGCTATTCGCCGGAGAAGTGGGGCAGCTGGAACATCATGTTGTCGTGGTATCGCAAGACGATGGCCACATTGGGCGAGCCGAAGCTCGGCGTCTTCAATCAGCATGGCGACCCCGCGGACTATCAAACCTTCCGCTATGGCTTTGCATCGTGCCTCATGGATGACGGCTATTACAGCTTCACCGTGCACGGTCAAGGTTACTCAGGTGTGCAGTGGTTCGACGAATATGACGTGAAGTTGGGCAAGGCGATTTCGAGTCCGTCGACGAGCGCGTGGAAGAACGGCGTGTATCGCCGCGATTTCGAGAAGGGCATCGTGCTCGTGAATCCGAAGGGCAACGGTCCGCAAACCGTGACGATCGAGTCCGGCTTCAAGCGCTTCTCGGGTAAGCAAGCGCCGAGCGTAAACAATGGCGCAGACGTCTCGACAGTCACGCTGCAGGAGCGTGACGGCATCGTGCTGGTGCGTAAGAAAGCGAGTGCAGCGCCCGCCGCACCGCAGCTCATCGCCGTGCACTGATGTCTTTGCATCGATGAAACGGGTTATGGGGTAGCTCCACTCTCAAGGAGCATGGGACGAGAGGGCCGCGGCAGAAGAAATTCTCCGCGGCTTTTTCTTTGCCTGTGGTTGTACTTTCTACATAGGAGAAATCTGCGCGTGTAAAACCTACGCACAAATTACGCGTTTCCGTGCGATGCGATGTCGTTGCGCTACTACATGTTCAGCCCTTGGTGTCGCGAGTGTTAAAACGTCTGCGTTGCGTATGACAAACGACAAGAGCTTCGGAACTTTCGCCCTCGCGAACATGTTTTCCTCACATCTCTCAGCTGTTCAAGAGGACGTTCATGCGTGACGCAAGTCAGGCGGCGAGCGAGCGCGCATCGTTAGCTTGGCAGGCCGAGCCACGCGCATCTCTCACGCGTGTGCATCCGAAAGTTCGCCTCGCGACGGCAGAACCGCCGTCGGTTGCGCTGCTGCGCCAGTTGTTGAATCCCACCGTGACGGTGGTGAGCCTCTTTGTCTGCGCAATTCTTGTCGGGCAACCGATTACAGGCCAGTACCTCGCGCTCGCTGCACTCGCATTCATTGTCTCGGGTCAGGTCTTCAGTCCGCCTGCGCTCGATCGCAGTCCATTGGGCACGATGAAGACATTGTGGCGACAGCGCGTGTTTCCCGAGTGGATCCTGATTGCGAGCGTGCTGCTGCTGCTCGCGTTCGCATTCAAAGTCTCGGAGAACTATTCGCGCAAGGTGATCCTGCTGTGGTTCATCGCGGCGCCGTTCGCCGTGCTCGCGTCGCAGTCGCTCACACGCAAGCTGGCGGAGTGGTCGGCGTTGCGCGGAACCATCGCCCAGAGCCACGTCATCATCGGCGCGAATCAGCTTGGACGCGAGCTGGCTCACAGGCTCCGCGACAATCCGCATCTCGGTCGACTGAAAGGCTTTTTCGACGATCGCGACATCGCGCGTTTGTCCGGCATTGCGGATGAGCAATTGCTCGGACCGATCGCCGATGTGGCGGGCTATGTCCGGATCAACAACGTCAGCAACATTTATGTATGTCTGCCGATCCGCCCTGAGTCGCGCACGCTCAAGCTGTTCGATGAGTTGCGCGATACGACGGCGTCGATCTACTTCGTGCCGGACATCTTCATGTTCGATCTGATCCAGGCGCGCTGCACGGAGATCGATGGCATTCCGTTGGTGGCAGTGTGCGAGACGCCTTTCTGCGGCATCGACGGTGTGGTGAAGCGCGCAGCGGATGTGATCCTGGCCGCTGCCGGTATTCTGGCTCTCTGGCCGCTCATGCTCGCAATTTCGCTCGGCGTGAAGCTCAGCTCGCCCGGGCCGGTGATTTTCCGCCAGCGGCGCTACGGGCTGGCAGGTGAGGAGATCGAGGTCTACAAATTCCGCAGCATGAGTGTGTGGGAGGACGTGGCAGGCGACGGCGCACGCCTGGTGCAAGCGAAGCGAGAGGATCCGCGCGTCACTCGCTTCGGCGCTTTCCTGCGCCGCACCTCACTGGATGAGCTGCCGCAGCTGTTCAATGTGCTGATCGGTTCGATGAGCATGGTCGGGCCGCGGCCGCATGCGGTCGCGCACAACGAGGAATATCGCAAGCTGATCAACGGCTACATGCTGCGGCACAAAGTGCGTCCCGGTATCACGGGCTGGGCACAGGTGAACGGTTTGCGCGGTGAGACGGATACCGTCGAGAAAATGAAACGGCGCGTGGAATACGATTTGGATTATCTGCGCCATTGGTCTCTGGCATTGGACCTGCGCATTCTGTTCCGGACACTCGGACTCGTCTGGAGCGATCGCAACGCCTACTAACTCATATGCAAAGCTCTAGTTTGTTCGCATGGATCGCTGTCGTGCTTTGCCTATTCGCACTACGCATGGAGCGCGACGAGGAACCTCAGCTCGCGCCGGGCGATCAGGTGCACATCACCGTGGTGAATCGACCCGAGTTGACCACGAACGCAGAAGTGGACTCCGATGGTTCGATCCCATTCCCGCGTTTGGGTCGTGTGCAGCTGGGGGGCTTGAGTAAGATGCTTGCGGAGTCGTACATCGCCGAACGATTGCTCGCGAACGGAACCGCGGATGGTCAGCGTCCCGATGTGCAGGTCACGCGCAATCCAGGCATGAAGTTGGCGGACGCGGGATCCTGACTGCCGATCGGTTGCTGCTGAACCACTGTCGCCCGTTGCGTGCATGCGCGCGTGGAACTCGTGCGCGCGTGAATCATTCCTCTGTCATCCAATGCGAATATTCCTATCCGTGATTTCCCGTGACGAGTTTTTTTACACTGCAGTCGAGTTGACGACGGCGGAGTGGAGCGGCGCGCGATGAAGGATGCGCAAGGCGTGTTGCTGAGTTGGCTGCGCTTTCTCGACGAGAAGCGCATCGATTACTGCTTGCTGCGCACGCTCGAGGGCAGTGCCAACACGGAATGTCCCCACGGCATCGAGATCGCAGTCGCCGGTTCGGTGCTCAGCGAGTTGCCGAAACTCGTGCATGTGTTCTGTCTGCGCGAAGAGTTGTTGCTCGTTCAATGCTTGCACGTCGAAGAGCAGACGTGGCGCTACGTGCTCAGCTGGATCGACGAGCAACGCCTGCCGCAGTTCCTGTGTGTGGAGTTGATCGGTGACTATTACTTCGCCGGTCGCCGGCTGCTGTCATCCGAACAGATGCAGGCGCTGCGAGTCGAGAACATCACCGCAGCTCCCGAGCAGCGCTTGCAAGTCGTCGGCCCCAGCATCGAATTTCTGCACCGATTGTTGCGCTGTGTGACGAATCAGCGCTGCGATGCCGCCGAGGTGCGGCGGTTGCGTGCGTTGTGGCAGCGTGATGCGGCGGGTACCGCCAACGTGCTGTCGCGATTGTGGCCGCAGGTCGGCGCTGGATTGATCGCAGCCGCGGCGTGCGATCGGTGGGAAAGTCTGGTCGATCGCTTGCCTCACTTGCGACGTACTTTGCGTCCTCGGGGCTTACGTGCCTTGGGCGCTTGGTGGCGGCGTGCGAAGCGGCAGCTCGGTTATTGGCGCCGGCCTCCCGGCCTGTTCGTTGCGTGCCTCGGGCCGGACGGTAGCGGCAAGAGTCGGCTCATTGGCGCGCTGAGCGAAACCTCGCTGCAGCCGTTCGATCACGTGTACACGATGCGCATGCGTCCACGGCTCATTCGTCAGGCGCCTGTGAATCCTACGGTCAAGCCGTGGGTGAAGCAGCCGCGCAGCGCGATCGCCGTGCCGGCGAAGCTCGCGTTGTTCATGGTCGATTATTGGTTGGGTTACTTGCTCCGCATGCGACCGAGATTGCGGCGCGCAGGTCTCGTGGTGTCGGACCGCTATTACGATGACGTGTTGGTCGACCCCAGGCGTTATCGATTGCGTCGTCGCTATGGCCTGGCTCGCGCACTGGTGCCGTGGATTCCGCGGCCGGATCTGTGGCTGGTGCTCGATGCTCCCGCGGAAGTGTTGAAGGACCGCCAGCGCGAGGTCACAGACGAGGAGTCATCTCGCCTGCGCGCCGAATATCGAAGAGTGCTCCGCGGCAAGGACAATCTCGTCGTGCTTGATGCCAGTCGTGCGGATCCTGAAGTACTTGCGGAAGCACGACACGCGATCGTTCGGCATCTCGCGCAGCGCACGAGCATGCGGCTCGACTTGCCCCAGGACACGGTTCGCAACCCGTGGAGCGCACGCCTGCTGCTGTTCTTCTGCCGGCATCGTGTGTCCGTTCTTGGTCGCATGACGCGAGCCTTCTTCAATAGCGAGATCGACTGCCGTCTGCCGCCTGATATTCACTTGCCGCATCCGTACGGACTGGTCGTGCATCCGGCGGCCGTGATCGGCAAGCGCGTGACCTTGATGCAGCAGGTCACGATCGGGGCAGCGAACAACAATCCGGAAGTGGCGCCGGTCATCGGCGAAGGCGTGTATGTCGGAGAAGGTGCTCGCATTCTGGGCGATGTACGCGTGGGTGAACGCGCAGTCATCGGAGCGAATGCTGTGATTACTCGGGACGTAGCGCCTGGTGTGACGGTGGTGGGCACCAATCGTGTCGTTGCCACACCGGGTGGAACGGCCAGCCGCGAGCGAGCACGCGTGAGTGAGCTCCCATTGGCGCAGCTGCGGCGCTGATGGCACTCAATAAATAATAAGAAGCCGGAGCCGCATCAGTGCACAACGCTGGTGCATTCGGTGTTCCTTTCCTGCAGGCAGTTGGTGCTGTGAAGTAGGTCTTGTAACTGCAGTCCCGACCGCCACCATTATGGCTAATGGGCTACACTACCGACCCACTTAAACCCGGGTGAATTCCAGTCGGGCCCGGGGCTTAGCACAGGAAATGAACCACGCAATGAGCGACTCTGTCCGAGCGCTGCTCGATTCCTCGTCTATCGCGGTCGAGAACGCTGCCTACGTCGAATCCCTATACGAACAATTTCTGGCTGATCCGAGCTCCGTCGCGCCCGAGTGGCAAGCGTACTTTCGTGGCTTGGCGGCGGGTGCCGTCGATAGGGCTCACGGTCCGATCCGCAATGAGCTGGCGCGTCGTGCCTATGACTCCCGTACGGCCACGCCAACTCAACCACCGATCGGTGCTCAGGGCAGCGACTCAGCGAAGCAGGGTGCGGTTTCGAGACTGATCCAGGTCTACGCCAACCGCGGCCACCTGGTTGCCGATATCGATCCGCTGGGACTGACGCATCGACCGATACAAGAAGTGCTGGAGCTCGGTCACTTCGGTCTCACCGAAGCCGATCTCGACGTCGAGTTCTTCACGGGTAGCCGCAGCCCGGCGATTCCGTCTCGCATGAGACTGCGCGACATCATCGCGCAGCTGCGCCACATCTACTGCGGCAAGATCGGCGCCGAGTTCGCCCACGTATCGAATTCCAGCGAGCGCCTGTGGCTGCAGAACAAGTTTCAAGAGGGGCGACTGCAGCACCGCTTTAGCGTCGAGGAACGCAAGACCGTCCTGCGGCAGCTCACGGCAGCCGAGGGCCTCGAGCGGTATCTCGCGAACAAGTACCCCGCACAGAAGCGCTTCTCATTGGAAGGTGGCGATAGCCTCATCCCCCTGGTTGACGATCTGATCCAGCAGGGCGGCATGCGCGGCGTCGAAGAGCTCATCATCGGCATGGCGCATCGCGGCCGCCTGAACGTGCTGGTGAACGTCGTCGGCAAGTCGCCGCAGGTGCTCTTCTCCGAATTCGAAGGCAACTACGACACCAATCACCTGCAGGGATCGGGCGATGTGAAGTACCACAAGGGCTTCTCGACGGATATTCGCACGTCGGCCGGCAACGTCCATGTGGCGCTGGCCTTCAATCCCTCGCACTTGGAAGTGGTCAATCCGGTGGTCGAAGGTTCGGTGCGCGCGCGCCAGCAGCGTCGCAACGACCAGCACGGCCAGAAGGTCATGCCCTTGCTGATCCACGGCGACGCCGCTTTTGCGGGCCAGGGCGTCATCATGGAAACACTGCAGATGTCGCAAGCCCGAGGGTTCCACACGGGCGGCACGGTCCACGTGATCATCAACAACCAGGTGGGCTTCACGACCTCCGATCCTCGCGACATGCGCTCGACGCTATATTGCAGCGACGTTGCCAAGATGATCGAAGCGCCGATCTTCCATGTGAACAGCGATGATCCCGAGGCCGTGTTGTTCGTCGCGCGCCTCGCGCTCGACTACCGCATGACCTTCCACAAGGACGTCGTCATCGATCTCGTCTGCTATCGCCGTCTAGGTCACAACGAGGCCGATGAGCCGGCAGCGACGCAACCCGTCATGTATGACGTCATTCGCAAGCACCTGACCACGCGTGCCAGGTACGCACAGGAGCTCGCGCGGCAGAATCTCATCAAGCCCGATGACGCCAACGCGATGGTCGAGGAATACCGGCGCGAGTTGGACGAGGGCAAGACCCAGGCGAAACAGTCATTGGGTTTGGTGGGCAATCAATTCACCGTCGACTGGACTCGGTTTCAGCACCGCGACTGGCACGATCCTGCGAGCACTGCCGTGCGCCCCGAGCAGATTCAGGCGCTCGCGGCGAAGTTGCTCCAGGTGCCGAAGGATTTTCATCTCCATCGCATCGTGGCGCGCACGATCGAAGACCGGCAGAAGATGGCTGCGGGCCAGTTGCCGGTCGACTGGGGCTTCGCCGAATCGCTCGCCTACGCGAGCTTGCTGACCGAGGGTCACGAGATACGCCTCGTGGGACAGGACAGCGGCCGCGGCACGTTCACTCATCGTCACGCCGTGTGGCACGAGCAGAAGACCGGCGAGAGCTACGTTCCGCTCAAGAATATTTCGCCCAGTCAGCCGCGCTTCACGGTCATCGACTCGCTGTTGTCCGAAGAGGCAGTGCTCGGATTCGAATATGGGTTCTCCACGACGGAGCCCAATTGCTTGACGGTCTGGGAAGCGCAGTTCGGCGACTTCGCCAACGGCGCGCAGGTCATCATCGATCAGTTCATCAGCTCCGGTGAGGCGAAGTGGGGTCGCATCTGCGGGCTCACGCTGCTCTTGCCGCATGGCTACGAGGGGCAGGGTCCGGAGCATTCCTCCGCGCGACTCGAGCGCTTCCTGCAACTGTGTGCCGAGCAGAACATCCAGGTGTGTGTGCCATCCACGCCTGCACAGATGTTCCACATGCTGCGACGACAGCTGCTGCGCACGTTCCGCAAGCCGCTCATCGTGATGACGCCGAAGAGCCTGTTACGTCACAAGCTGTCGGTGTCGAAGCTGCAAGAGCTGTCGCAGGGCACATTCCGCAATGTCATCGACGAGGTCGACGATCTCAATCCGGAGAAAGTGACGCGCGTGGTTTTCTGCTCGGGCAAGGTCTATTTCGACCTGCTCGACCTGCGGCGTGCCGACAATTTGAATGTCGCGATCGTGCGAGTCGAGCAGCTCTATCCGTTCCCGATCGAAGAGTACGCAGCGGTCATCCGGCGCTATCCGAATGTGCAGGAGATCGTCTGGTGCCAGGAGGAGCCTCAGAACCAGGGTAGCTGGTATCAAATCCGTCATCGTTTGCAGGAGGCGCTGTCGCCGAAGCAGCAGCTGCTGTATGCGGGCCGTGCGCCGGCAGCAGCTCCCGCCACGGGCATCTTCCAGATGCACGTCGAGCAACAACAATCGCTCGTGGACGCAGCCTTGCGCTCCACCAGCACCGAAGAATCTTTGCGACAGACCACGCGTCTGACCGCAGCGGGCCACAGGAAGAGTTCATGAGTATCGAAGTACGCGTCCCTCAACTGCCGGAATCCGTCGCCGATGCCACGTTGGTGGCCTGGCACAAGCAGCCTGGCGACCCTGTCGGTCGCGATGAGAATCTCGTCGATCTGGAGACGGACAAAGTCGTGCTGGAAGTGCCCGCGCCCGCATCCGGTGTGATACGCGAACTCAAAGTGGCCAACGGTGCCACCGTCACCAGCGGGCAAGTGCTTGCCATTCTCGAGGAAGGGGCGAATGCACAGCTCGCGGCCAAAGCGCCTGCGGCGAACACAGAGGCGACGCCACAGGCAGCCGATAGAGCGGTTGCCAAGCTCGCGCCCTCGGCAAAGCGGATGGTGGAAGAGCATCAGCTCGATGCCCAACAAATCTCCGGCAGTGGCCGCGATGGCCGCGTCACCAAGGGCGATGTCATTCAGCACATGAGCAAGCCGGCGACTGCAACACCACAGCCGGCCGCAAAGCCCACACCGGTACAGCTACCGTCAGCTGGCGGCGCACGCACTGAAACGCGGGTCCCGATGACGCGTTTGCGCGCGCGCGTGGCCGAACGGTTGGTGCAGGCGCAGGCCACGGCCGCGATGTTGACCACCTTCAATGAGGTCGACCTGACGGCGGTCACCGAAATTCGCGCGCGCTACAAGGACAAGTTCGAGAAGACACACGGCTCGAAGCTCGGTTTCATGTCCTTCTTCGTGAAGGCCGCCATCGAGGCGTTACGACGTTTCCCCGTCGTGAATGCGTCGGTCGAAGGTAACGACGTCATCTATCACGAGTACTACGACATCGGTGTGGCGGTTTCCACCGATCGTGGTCTCATGGTGCCCGTACTGCGCAATGCGGAAACCATGAGCTTCGCCGAGATCGAGCAGGCGGTGAGCCTGTACGCGCAGAAGGCGCGCGATGGATCGATCACGCTCGAAGAGCTAACCGGCGGGACGTTCACGATTACGAATGGCGGCGTCTTCGGCTCGCTCATGTCCACACCGATCTTGAATATGCCGCAATCGGGCATATTGGGAATGCACAAGATCCAGGAGCGCCCGATGGTCGTGGACGGTGAGATCAAGATCCGTCCGATGATGTATCTGGCACTGACGTACGACCACCGCATTGTCGATGGCCGCGATTCCGTTCAGTTCCTGGTCGCGATCAAGGATGCGTTGGAAGATCCCGCGCGCCTGTTGCTGCAGCTGTAAGAGCTCCGAAGAACAATCATGTCTCAATCCTTCGATGTCATCGTGATCGGCGGTGGACCGGCTGGTTATCCCGCCGCAATTCGCGCCGGTCAGAACAAGTTGTCCGTGGCCTGTATCGACGAGTGGAAGAATCTGGATGGCACCTATGCGTTCGGCGGCACCTGTTTGAACGCCGGCTGCATTCCCTCCAAAGCGCTCCTCGAATCCTCGGAGCTCGTGCATCGCGCTCAACATGAGTTCGCGGTGCATGGCATCAAGGTCGGACAGGTCGAAGTCGACGTCGCAGCGATGCAGAAGCGCAAGGCGCAGATCGTCAAGGCCTCGACCGCAGGCATCCTCGCGCTGTTCAAGTCCGCTGGAGTCACTCCGCTGCAGGGACATGGCAAGCTCCTCTCCGGCAATCGCGTCGAGTTCACGGGTAAGGACGGCACGAAGCAGGAGCTCACGGCCAAGCACGTCGTGCTTGCGGCAGGCTCGGCACCTGTCGAGCTCAAGAGCCTGCCGTTCGATGGCAAGCAGATCGTCGATTCCTGGGGTGCACTCGAATTCACGTCCGTGCCCAAGCGGCTCGGCGTGATCGGCGCCGGAGTCATCGGTCTCGAATTGGGTAGCGTGTGGCGCCGCCTCGGCGCGGAAGTCGTCGTGCTCGAAGCACTCGAGGCTTTCTTGCCGATCGCCGATGGCGCTGTCGCCAAAGAGGCGCTGAAGCATTTCAAGAAACAAGGGCTGGACGTGCGCATGGGCGCGAAAGTGACGGGCGCCGACAAGAAGCCCGATGGTGTGACATTGAAATACGCCGATGCGAAGGGCGAGCAGAGCGTCGTGGTCGATGCGGTCGTCGTAGCAATCGGACGGCGCCCGTATTCGAAGGACTTGCTCGGCGAGGGCACGGGCGTCGAGGTCGACGAGCGCGGCTTCGTCAAGGTCGATCACGATTGCCGTACTGCCGCTGACAATGTGTGGGCAGTGGGCGATCTGGTTCGTGGCCCGATGCTGGCTCACAAGGGAAAAGAAGAAGGCGTGATGGTCGCCGATCTCATCGCCGGCAAGGTGGGTGAGGTCAACTACAAGACCATTCCTTCCGTGATCTACACCGCGCCGGAGATCGCGTGGGTGGGTCTGACCGAAGAACAAGTGAAGGAAAGCGGCCGGGCGTACAAAGTCGGCACGTTCCCGTTCCTGGCGAGCGGCCGTGCCCGTGCAATGGAGTCGACGGCGGGTTTCTGCAAAGTGATTTCAGCCAGCGACGACGACGAGATTCTCGGCGTCCACATCATCGGTCCGATGGCGGGCGAGTTGATTGCAGAGGCAGTGCTCGCCATGGAGTACTCCGCCAGCACCGAAGACTTGCAACGCACTGTCCATGCGCATCCGACGTTGTCGGAAGCGTTGCATGAGGCGGCGTTGGGTGCGGACAAGATAGCGATCGATTTTCCGAATCGATGAGCGAGGACGGTCAGCGCTTCCTCCGTACGCTCAACACATTCGGCAAGCCCTGAATCCGCGTCAGTACGCGCCCCAACTCTTCGAGGTCGTGCACCGTGATGCGCAGGTTCATGTCGGCGATGCCGTCCGTGTCGTCGGTGAGCGTGTTCATCGCGTGAATGTTGATTTTCATGTCCGCGAGCACGCCGCTGATGTCGCGGACGAGGCCACGCCGGTCGAAGGCGCGCACGTTCACATCGACGGCAAAGCTGCGCTCGCCGCCATCACCCCATTCCACGTGTAGCACGCGTTCCGGATTCGTCGCTTGCAGTCGCGCCATGTTGGCGCAGTCCTGGCGATGGACGCTCACACCCCTACCCAGAGTGATGTAGCCGGCGATCGGCTCCGGCGGGACGGGCTTGCAGCAGCCCGCGAAATTCGACAGCAGATCACCCACGCCATCGATCACGAGCCCGGCCGTCTGCTTTTGTGTGACGGCCGGTTTGCGCGGAACGGGCGAGGGCAGCTCTTGCGGACGTGCGCGTCTGAGCATGGCGCCCGTGATCTGCGCAACGTTGATCTCGCCTTCGCCAATGGCGAGATACAGCGCGTCCGCATTGGGCTGACCGAACTCGGTGATCAACTCAGGAAGCGTTACCGAGTGAATGGCAAGCCGCTGCAGCTCGCGCTCGAGTATCTGCCGCCCCTGAGCGCGATTCTGTTCTTCATCCTGCTTGCGGAACCACGCGCGTACCTTGGAGCGATTGCGGGGCGAAACCAGATACCCCAGCGAGGGCACGAGCCAGTCGCGGCTCGGGTTGAGTTGTTTGCCGGTGATGATTTCCACTTGATCGCCGTTCGCGAGTACTTGATTCAGCGGCACCATGCGGCCGTTGACCTTTGCACCCCGGCAGCGATGACCCAGGTCGGTATGCACGTGATAGGCGAAATCGAGCGGCGTCGCGCCGCGCGGCAAGTCGACGACTTCGCCGCGTGGCGATAAGGCATAGACGCGGTCCTCGAAGATCTCCGCGCGCAAGCGTTCGAGGAAGTCGGCTTCCGATTCCGGACTGTCGCGATCGGCAGGCTCCAGGATCTGCCGCAGCCAGTTGATTTTTTGCTGATAAGCCGTGTCGGGCTTGCGGCCTCCTTCCTTGTAAGTCCAGTGAGCTGCGACGCCCAGCTCGGCGTGCTCGTGCATCTCGCGCGTGCGGATCTGGATCTCCAGCGGCAGCTTGGCCGGACCGATGACCGCGGTATGCAAGGAGCGATACAGGTTCTCCTTGGGCGTTGCGATGTAATCATCGAACTCGCCCGGAATGTACGGCCACAGGCTGTGCACGATGCCCAGCGCCGCGTAGCACTCCGCGACGTTCTCCACGAGGATGCGCACGGCGCGGATGTCGTAGAGCTGGTCGAACGACAGATTCTTCCGCTGCATCTTTCGCCAGATGCTGTAGATGTGTTTCGGCCGGCCGGCCACCTCGGCGTGGATGCCCGCCTTGTCGAGCTCGCCGCGGATCGTCGCTTTCACGTCTTCGATATAGCGCTCGCGGTCCACGCGCTTGGCGGCAAGCCACCCGGCGATGCGCTTGTAGTTATCCGGATCGAGATAGCGGAAGCTCAGGTCCTCCAGCTCCCACTTGAACTGCCACACGCCCAGGCGATTGGCGAGCGGCGCATAGATATCACGGGTTTCGCGCGCGAGCCGATCGCGCTCATCCGCCGCAGCATCTTTCGCATCGCGCAGCCGTTGCACCTGCACGGCGAGGCGCACGAGCACGAGCCGCGGATCGCTGGCCATCGCGAGCAGCATCTTCCGCAAGGATTCCGCCTGCTGCGAAGACAACGCGCCGCTGGACGTCCAGGGACGAGGCGCCGTCAGGCTGTCCAGGCGCACGAGCTCGCGTGCCATGCGGACCGCCTCGGCATCGAATTGAGTGGGCGTCGTTTCCTCGGTCAGCACCCCCGATTCGAGCAGCGGGACGAGCACGGCGCTGGCAATCATCTCTTCGTCGTCCGTGGCAGCCGCCAGAATCTCTGCCGTGCGCTCGGCTCGGTCGAACACGATCTCGCGTTCGGGATCGTGCCCACGCAGCTGTGCGAGAAATGCTCGCGAGCGCGACGGGGGCGGACTGACGGGTGTGGAATCGAGTGCTGACATCGGCTGCGGCACAGGGAGAGCGAGCAGGTATGATAGCCAGCGCACTGGCGGTTCACAGATAGCGGATAGTCAGATCAACATGCTCGGCGTCCGTTGGTCGCCGTTAACCAGACGCCTACAGGAGATCTCGTTGCGCCGAATCAAGCGGCTTACCAGCGTGCCGACGCGTACCGGCGTGCGCGTCCAGGTGTTTCCGCCGCAAGCGCGCATCCTGGGACTGGACCCGGGGTCGCTGTGCACCGGGTTCGGTGTCGTCGAGGTGTCCAAGTCCAAGGTCTGTTACATCGCGAGCGGCGCCATCCGCACGCGCGGCGAGTCGTTCGCCGAACGCCTGCAGGAGATTTTCATTGGTGTGGACCGCCTGGTCGGCGAATACAAACCCGACGAGGTGGCCGTCGAACGCGTGTTCATGCATCGCAATGCGGACAGTGCGCTCAAGCTTGGGCAGGCCCGCGGTGCCGCGCTCTGCGGCACGTTTGCCATGAAGCCCAATGTCTTCGAGTACGCCCCGCGCGAGGTGAAGCTCGCCATCGTCGGGACTGGCGCCGCGCAGAAGGATCAGGTGCAGATGATGGTCAAGCGCCTGCTCAATATTTCCGGGCCGATGGTGGCCGATGCGGCGGATGCGCTGGCCATCGCGCTGTGCCATGCGAACTCGCGCAAGTTGGCCGCCGTGGCTGCAGCCGCCGGAGCCTTCGCATGATCGGCTGGCTGCGCGGACGGTTGATGATCAAGCAGCCGCCGCACCTCATGATCGAGGTGAACGGCATCGGCTACGAGCTCGAAGCACCGATGTCGACGTTCTATACGTTGTCGGCGGTGGGCACGGATCTGTCGCTGTTCGTGCATCAGGTGGTGCGTGAGGACGCTCACTTGTTGTTCGGCTTCGCCACGGAGCAGGAGCGGCGGCTGTTCCGTGAACTGCTGAAGGTGTCGAATGTAGGGCCTCGCATAGGGCTGGCATTGCTGTCGGGAATGAGTGTCGAAGCCTTCCTGACCTGTGTCGAATCGAATGACGTCGACATGCTCGTGCGCGTGCCCGGCGTGGGACGCAAAACCGCGGAACGCCTCGTGATCGAGATGCGCGACCGGGTGAAGTTGCTGACGGGCGGTGGCAGCGTGACGGTCATCGGCGGTGTGCCGCAGGCGCCGACACCCGTCGGGCCCACGGCCGAGGCATTTGCAGCACTGGTGGCGTTGGGCTACAAGCCAGCCGAAGTCACGCGCTTGTTGAAGAGCGTGGACCCTGAAGTGCAAACGACGGAAGAGATCATTCGCCGCGCCCTGCAGGCGGCAGCGAAGCGTAGCGCATGAGCATCGAACACGACCGCATCGTCACGGCCAACACACAAGGCGAGGATGAAGCCTTCGATCGTGCCGTGCGGCCGAAGAGGCTGGTCGATTATGTGGGTCAGCCGAGCGTGCGTACGCAGATGGAGATCTTCATCCAGGCCGCACGCAACCGGCGTGAGGCGTTGGATCACGTGTTGATCTTCGGACCGCCGGGACTCGGCAAGACGACCCTGGCCAATATCATCGCGAACGAGCTGGGCGTGAACCTGCGTCAGACGTCCGGCCCGGTGATCGAACGCGCCGGCGATCTCGCGGCGCTGCTGACCAACCTGCAAGCGAACGACGTGCTCTTCGTCGATGAGATCCATCGCCTGAGCCCGGTCGTCGAGGAGATTCTCTATCCCGCGATGGAGGATTTTCAGCTCGACATCATGATCGGCGAAGGTCCCGCTGCCCGCTCGATCAAGCTGGACCTGCCCCCGTTCACGCTCGTGGGGGCCACGACGCGTGCCGGACTGCTGACCTCCCCGCTGCGAGACCGTTTCGGCATCGTGCAGCGTTTGGAGTTCTATGGGCAGGACGACCTGGAGCACATCGTCATGCGCTCGGCTGCGATCCTGGGCGTAGAGACCGACAAAAGTGGGGCGCGGCGGATTGCCGAGCGCTCGCGCGGTACGCCGCGCATTGCCAATCGCCTTTTGCGCCGTGTGCGCGACTACGCCGAAGTGAAGGCATCGGGCCGCATCACCGAGAGCGTTGCGCAGGCAGCGCTCGACCTGCTCGACGTCGACCCGCGCGGCTTCGATCTCATGGATCGCAAGTTGCTGCTCACGATCATCGAGAAATTCGATGGGGGTCCCGTCGGTGTGGACAGCCTGTCCGCTTCGCTCGGCGAAGAGCGCGGGACGATCGAAGATGTGATCGAGCCCTTTCTCATCCAGCAGGGCTACATCATGCGCACCGCACGTGGCCGAATGGCGACACGCACGGCCTACCTCCACTTTGGCTTCAAAATGCCCGATCGCCCTGGCGCCAGTCTGGAGCTGTTCAAAGAGTGACTAGCCCGTTCAGCTGGCCGGTGCGCGTGTACTGGGAAGATACCGACGCAGGCGGCATCGTCTACTACGCCAACTACCTGCGCTTCATGGAACGCGCCCGCACCGAGTGGTTGCGCTCCATCGGCATCGATCAGACCGCACTGCTCGCCGACGAAGGATTGATGTTCGTCGTCGTCGATGCACAGATCAGTTACAAGGTGCCCGCGCGCTACGGCGATGAGCTCGAGGTGGTCAGCCGCATCGCAGAGTGGGGTCGTGCGAGTCTCACGTTCGAGCAGAACATCGTCAGGGGAGGCGCGGGCGCGCCGAAGCAGACGCTCGTGACGGGCCGCGTTCGTGTCGCCGCCCTCGATGCCACCCGATTCAAGCCGCGCTCTTTGCCGGAGCGCCTCGTGAAGGAGATGAAATGACCGGTAATTTGTCGATTATCGAGCTGGTGTTGGGCGCCAGCTTGATCGTGCAGATCGTGCTCGTGCTGTTGTTGCTCGCCTCGTTGACGTCGTGGGCCATCATCTTGCGCAAGCGCGCCGAGCTGAGCCGGGCGCGCGGTGCGGCGGACAAGTTCGAGCAGACGTTCTGGTCCGGTGGCGATCTCACCGCGATGTTCCGCGCCATCGATCAGAGTCGGCGCGTCACCCAGGGCATGGAGGGCATCTTCGAAGCCGGTTTCCGTGAGTTCACCCGCATGCGTCAGCAGGGCGGCTACGCGGCGGACATCTTCATCGAAGGTTGCCGGCGCGCGATGCGAGTGGCGCTGCTGAAAGAAACCGATCGGTTGGAAAAAAGTCTCTCGACGTTGGCAACGGTCGGCTCCATCAGTCCCTACGTGGGATTGTTCGGCACCGTGTGGGGCATCATGAACGCGTTCTCCGGCCTCGGTAACGTGCAGCAGGCCACGTTGGCGATGGTCGCACCCGGCATCGCGGAAGCGCTCGTTGCTACGGCGATGGGTTTGTTCGCTGCCATTCCCGCCGTCATCGCGTACAACCGCTATGCCGATCAAGTGAGCCGCATCGAGCTGCGCTACGACAGCTTCATGGACGAGCTGACCACGATCCTGCAGCGACATGCGCATGTGCGCCCGACCGCAGGCGCAACCGCTGAGGTGACGTTGTGACCCCGCGCCGCGGGCGCAAGTTGATGGCCGAGATCAACGTTGTGCCCTACATCGACGTAATGCTCGTGCTGCTCATCATCTTCATGGTGACGGCGCCGCTCCTTACCCAGGGCGTCAAAGTCGATCTGCCGAAGGCGGGCGCCGAGCCGTTGCCCGACGTGAAGAATCACAAGCCGCTCATCCTCACTGTGGATGCTCGGGGTCGTCTATACCTCAACATCGGTGGCAAGGAAGAGCAGCCGGTGGACGAGGAAACCGTGGCGCAGCGCGTGGGCGCGGTGCTGCGTCGTGATCCGGAAACACCCATTCTCGTGCGTGCGGATCAAAGCGTTCCGTATGGCCGCGTCGTGACCGGCATGGTGCTGCTGCAGTCCTCGGGCGCGACCAAGATTGGTTTCGTCACCGATCCGGCCGAGCAGCCGAAACGGCGCAAGCAGAGCTCACGCGTCGATTAGTGATGGCCGCATTCCTCAGCGAGCACTGGAAGTACTTCATCGGTGCGGTGTTCGTGCACCTGCTCATCGCAGGTGTTGTCGCACTCACCGCGATTTCCACGTCGCATCGCACGCCGCCGCCCATACTGGCCATCCAGGCGGTCGTCGTCGATCGCTCGTTGCTCGAAGCGCCAGCCCGGCGCGAGCGCGAACGGCAACAAGCCGCGGAACGCCGGCGCAAAGAGCAGGAGCGTCAACGGCAGGAAGAAGAGCGACAGAAGCAGGAGACCGAGGAGAAGGCGCAGCGTGAGGAGGAAGAGGCCAAACAGGCAGAAGTGCAGCGCCAGGCCGAGCAGCGCAAGCAAGAAGAGCAGGCCGCAGAGCAGGTACGACAGGCGGAAGTCGAACGCAAACAGCGTTCAGAGGCCGAGCGGCAGAAGAAGGAGCAGGCCGATCGCGATCGCATCGCTGACATTCAACGCCGTCAGCGCGAGGCGGAGGAGCGGCGCCGTGCCGAGGCCGATCGTCGGGCACAGGAGCTGCGCGAAGGCGATCTGCAGCGTCAGCTCGCCGAGGAAGAAGGGCGCGAGCGGGCAGCAAACGCCGGCCTGCTCAATCAATACATCGCCCTGTTGCAGCAACAGGTCATCCGCAACTGGAACCGCCCGCCGAGTGCGCGTTCTGGTATTCAATGCAAGGTGACCGTCAACCAGGCGCCGGGGGGCACCGTGTTGAAGGTGGCAATCGGCGAGTGCAACGGCGATGCAGCGGTCCGCCAATCGATCGAGTCCGCGGTGTATCGTTCGTCGCCATTGCCCCCACCGCCGGATCAGCGACTGTTCGAGCGCACGCTTATCTTCTGGTTCAAACCTGCCGACTAACACCATTCATTACGCACGAGTTCAACGATGCTGAAAATCCTCCGTCACTTGAGCTTCATCTTGTTGGCCTGTTGCGCCACGCAAGCGCACGCACAGCTTACGATCGAAATCACCCGGGGACAGGAAAACGCAGTGCCGGTCGCCATCGTGCCGTTCGGCTGGACGGCCACGGGCACGCCGCCGGGCGACGTCGCGCAGATCGTGGCGAATGACCTGCGCAGCAGCGGGCGCTTCGATCCGATCGACAACAAGGACATGATCGACCGCCCGACCAGCGGCGATCAGATCCGCTTCAACGACTGGCGCCTGCTCAAGACGGATTTCATTGCGGTCGGGCAGGTGAGTCCGGAAGGCGCCGATCGCTACAACGTGCAGTTCGAGCTGTACAACGTGCTCACCGGTCAGCGGCTGCTGGGTCAGCGCATGAGCTCGACCAATACGACGCTGCGCGCTACGGCGCATCGCATCGCCGACATGATCTTCGAGCAGCTGACCGGCATTCCGGGCGCGTTCTCCACTCGGATCGCCTTCGTCAACGCGGAGGGCAAGGCGCCGCAGCTGCGTTACAAGCTCGTGGTCTCGGATTCGGATGGGGAAAACCAGCAAGTCATTGCGAATTCGGCCGAGCCGCTCATGTCGCCTTCGTGGTCGCCAGACGGGCAGAGCCTTGCGTATGTGTCGTTCGAGTCCAAAAACTCGGCCATCTACGTGCAGGCGCTGCGTACTGGCGAACGTCGCCGCGTCTCGGCCCGGCAGGGAATCAACGGTGCACCGGCGTGGTCACCGGATGGCAACACACTCGCCATTACGCTCTCGCGTAAAGACGGTGATGTCGATGTCTATACGTTGCAGCTCACAAAGCAGGTGCTCACGCGCATGACCTTCGATCCCGGCATCGATACGGAGCCGGTGTTCTCCAATGACGGTCAGAAGCTGTATTTCACGTCCGATCGCTCCGGCGGCCCGCAGATCTATGAAGTGGATGTGAGCGCCCCGCAGAAGGCCACGCGCGTGACGTTCGAAGGCCAATACAACGCGCGACCGCGACTGTCGCCCGATGGCAAGAGCCTGGCCGTCGTGTATCTCGATAACGGCAACTACCGCATCGGTGTCGTGGATCTCGCCTCACGCAGCGTGCGTGTGCTGACGCAGGGTCGTCAGGATGAAAGCCCGAGCTTCGCTCCGAACGGTGCCTCGCTCATCTACGCGACGCAGGAGCGCGGGCGAGGAGTGCTCGCGACGGTGTCCGTCGATGGCCGCATTACGCAACGCCTTGCCGCTACGACGGGCGATGTGCGCGAGCCGGTGTGGTCGCCGTATCCACGCAAATAGCCGCAACTTTTTGCTTGTAGCGCGCCAGCTTATGGCAAAATTCCGCGCGTTTTCGAGCGGCTGTCCGCTCGCACCGTCAACAAACAAAGATTGCATCGAAGCGAAGGAGATCCGAATGCGTGTTGCGCCGTTGTTAGTCGTGCTCGTCAGCGCCCTGGCCCTGACCGGTTGCCCGAAGCGCAATCAGACTGTGCCCGAGGGTGCCGGTACGACCGGCGATACGGGTGCAACGACGTCCGGTGTTGGCACCAATGGTGCGGATACCGGCTCCACGATGACAGCCGATCAAGCGGCACTGAAGGAATTGCAGCGCGCGGGCATGATCATCTACTTCGACTACGACCGTACCGATATCAAGTCCGAGTACGTGAGCGTCGTGGCGGCGCATGCGAAGTACTTGAATGCGGGTAACGGTCGCAAAGTGCGCCTGGAGGGCCACGGCGACGAGCGCGGTTCGCGCGAGTACAACATCGGTCTGGGCGAGCGTCGTGCGCAGGCCGTGCGCCGCGCACTGTTGCTGCAGGGCGTGACGGAGGATCAGATCACGACCGTGAGCTATGGCGAAGAGCGTCCGGCGGTGTCCGGCAGCGATGAAAGCGCGTATGCCAAGAATCGTCGCGTGGAACTCGTGTATATGCGGTGACCTTGTAGCGGTGTTCGGTCGGCTATCACTCTCATGATGCACTTCCAAACCATGCCATCGTCTTTGCGGCGTTTGCGTTGCGCTGGCTTGCTTGTTGCGGCGGTCCTGGCGGGCTGCGTGACGACGCCCGAGCAAGATCCAACGGTGCAGAAACTCAGCGAATTGGAAGGACGCCTGCTGCGTATCGAGCGGGTGCTGACCAACCAGAGCCTGCTGGAGATGTCACAGCGGCTCGAGGCGGCGCAGGCAGAGACGCGCACCTTGCGCGGTCAGCTCGAAGAGGTGCAGCACGCAGGGCAACGTTCGCAGGATCAGCAACGTGAGCTGTATTCG
>JBEVDW010000025.1:0-5746 GCA_040513115.1 Steroidobacteraceae bacterium
GGTACGGGTGCGCTTCCCATCGATACGGACGATTTCTTTCTGTCGCGGACGAATCCTGTCGCAACCCGCGATCAACGTGACGCCGAGGCACTGGCGCTGAGGCTCCTGCAAGCACCGGAAGTGCTTGCGGCGCGCAAGGTCGTCGAGTTTCAGTGGCGTTCGGTCGCCGGGCCGAACGTGAGTGCGCAAGCCTGGACACTGTTCGATCAGATGATCGAGGAGTACGTCTTCGCCAACGTGCTCAAGGCCGTGAGCTCGGATACGAACCATCCCAAGGCGATCGGCAATTTCTACGGACCACCGCACGAGTGGTTCGGCGTACAAGTGCCCGGCACGCGTTTGGCTGGCGATGGACCTGACAGCTTGTATGTCGCGATTGCCGTAGACCCGACGGCGCACATGGAGGTTCATGGTCAGTGGTTGCAGCCCAAGCCGGCGGACTTCAATGCCAACCTCTTTGCAGCTGTGTCCTTCCGCACGACGTTGGAGATTCTGACCGGTCAACAGTTGCAGGCGGACGAGCAGGGGCGCTTCGTGATCACACTCGATCCGGAGCCGGCCGGCGGTCGTCAGAATCACATCCAGACGCGGCCGCATGCGAAATGGCTGTTCATGCGGCAGACCCGCTCGGACTGGCGACAGGTACCGAGCACGTTACGCGTTCATCGGCGTGAGGCGCCGTACGCTGACCCCATCGGCGAAGCAGAGATCCTGCGGCGCGCAGTCGAATATATGATCGATGATGTGCCGAACACGTACTGGTGGCAGGCCATGTCGCTGGCGCTCGCACCTAACAGCACGTCGGGGCCATTCAAGACCGCAGCGGTCGGGGGTCTGGTATCCCAGAGTGCAGGTTTCGGCCGCGTCGTGCTCGCGGACGATGAAGCACTCATCATCAACGTGGGTCATGGCGGCGCCGGTTTTCGCGACATCGTGTTGCTGAACTACTGGTACATCACGCCGGACTACAGCCGGCATACGAGCAGCTTCACCAACACCCAAGGCATCGACAACGGCGACGGCACGACGACCTACGTCGTATCGCTAGAGGATCCCGGTATCCACAACTGGCTCGATCCCGCCGGCTTGCACGAGGCGCACCTGGTGTTCCGCTGGCAATTGATTCCGCCGGATTCGCCGGAAGGTGCACCATTCATCGAGACTCGATTGGTGAAGTTCTCCGAGCTGCCTGACCGGCTTGGACGCTCCGTGAAGCGTGTTACTGCGGCCGAGCGGCAACAACAGCTAAAGGATCGGCTCGCCCAGTTCCAGCTGCGTTTTGCCGATCGCTAGGACACTCTGCGATGCCATTTGCAGTCGACGCGCTGATGGCGAGGGCTCGTGACCTCTCTGCCATAGACATGGAGGACGAACAGGCACGTGAACCTCTGTCCGTGCTCGTCGAATCGCTGAATTCGGAGTCGCGCTTGAGCGTGAGCGGTTTTGCAGCGATGGAAGCGCGGCTGTTGCGCATCCTGATCAATCGACTGCGCATGGAAAGGGATTATCGTGCGCATCCTGAAATCGAAGCACAGCGCGTGCGCGAACCTGTGTTCGTGTACGGCCTGCCGCGTAGCGGCACCACGAAGCTGCAGAAGGTCTTATCCGCGACAGGGGACTTTACTGCGCTGCCGCTCTGGATGGCTCACAACACATCGCTGGTCAGTGGCGATCGGCACGAGAATCCGGAGCCACGCATTCGCGCAGCAGACGAGTACGTGCGCTGGATCGATCGAACGAGTCCGAGCGTGCGCCACGTGCATGCGTTCGACACGCACGAGCCGGAGGAGGCCAATCCCATCCTGGAGCAGGGATTTCGCTCGGCGTACCTGCCGGCATTCGTGCAGGTGCCGGGCTACATCACCTGGTTCATCGCACAGCCGCCGCACTTGGCGCTGCAGTACCTGAAACGCGTGCTCAAGTATCTGCAGTGGCAATTCGACATCGATGAGCGCAGACCGTGGGTGTTGAAGAATCCCACCTTCCTCGGCATGGAGCCGGTCGTGAAACAGGTATTCCCCGATGCCCGACTGCTCATGACTCACCGGCATCCAACGGCCATCATTCCTTCATCGGCAAGTCTGGGGGTGCATTTCCACAAGCTCTACAGCGATGTCGACGTCACCCAGAGTGCCGGTACGATGATGTTGGAGGGTCAGGCCGCCGCCATGTCTCAGCACCTACGCAACCGCACCGAAGCAGTCGGCGGCGACATCATCGATGTGGGCTACAAGGAGCTGACGGAAGCGTCCATGGATGCCATTGCGCGCATTTATCGGCATTGGGGGATGGCATTTACGGATACCGCTCGTAAACACCTCGCCGAGTGGGAGGCGATTGACCGCGCGCGCCGCACGGGTACGCATCGATACCAGGCTGCGGACTACGGCCTGAGCGATGCAATGATCTTGCAGCGCTTTGAAGAGTACATCCGCCGCTTCGCTGCGTTGCTCTGATCGAGGATGCCCGCAATGCTGCCGATGACCGTTGATGCGCTCGATCTCGACTGGTTGAACGCAGCGCTGCGGACCTGGACTCCGAGCGTGCGCGTGACTGCCATTCGCGATCGCAAGATCATTCTCGGCACGGCGACCAAAATACTGGTGCATGTGGAATATGAGCGGCCGCCGGCAGCTGGCGAGCCTCCAGAACATCTGTGTATCAAGGGCGGCTTCGATGAAAGCCTGCGGCCGGTGACGGCGCGAGCCTATCAATCTGAAGCTCATTTCTATGCGCACGTCGCGCGAGGACTCGATATTCCGCTGCCGCGCTGCTGGTTCGCCGCCGCCAGCGCCGTGCAGGGACAGGGCATCGTCATCCTCGATGATTTGAACGATGCCGGCGCACGCTTTACCAATCCATTGCAGCCGTGGTCGGCCGATACGGTCGCTGCGGCGCTCGAGACGCAGGCACGGTGGCATGCGCGCACGTGGGGTGCCACGCAGGAACGATATCCCTGGTATCCGATCGGGACCTGGGTGCGCGATGTGGCGGAGACGCTGTTGTCGGAGAGCGAGTGGCAGCGCTTTCTGCTCGATCCTGAAGCGCCAAAGATTCCGACGGTACTTCAGGATCGGGAACGAATGAGGCGCGCGTTGTTCGAGATGTGGCGCCTGGACGATCTGAATGACCAGCGCTGCCTGGTCCACTCCGACGCTCACATGGGCAACACCTTCGGTTTGCCAGACGGGCGGGTGGGTTTCGTCGACTGGCAGGCCCTGGCGATTGCGCCGCCGATGGACGACGTATCGAACATCATTGGCGGCTCCATGACCGTTGCTGACCGCCGCGCCAACGAGCGCATGTTGCTGCAGCACTATCTGGATCTGCTGGTCGCATCGGGTGGTCCACGTCGCTCCTTCGATGAGGCCTGGCTCGAGTATCGCCGCTATCACATGCACGGCATTCTTTGGCCTCCGACACCGTCGGCCATGCAGCACCCTGACAGAACACGAGCCATGAGCGAGCGCCATGTCGCTGCCATCATCGATCACGACGTGCTGCAGTTACTCGAAAGCTGACGAAACGGGAGAGTAATCAGGCCGAACGGCGTGGCACGCACCGCCGGAGGGTGTGAAGCGGCGGGGTTTTGTCTATCATCGGGCACGGACGTTGATTTGCGGAGGATCGATGGGGCGGGCTGCAAGACCAATCAAAAAAGGGGCGCGCGAAGCCCGTAAGGTGGGATTGCAGCCGGCATTCAAGACCGTCGTGGGCAACAGGGACCTGCGGCTGGGCTTCCTCATCCATGACGTGTCGCGACTGCGCCGCCTGGCGTTCGATCAGCTGATGAAGCCCATCGGCGTGACCCGTTCGCAGTGGTGGGTCATTGCCTATCTCTCGCGTCATGACGGCATGAAGCAGACCGAGCTCGCCGACTTGCTGGACGTGGGACGCGTTTCGCTGGGTGCACTGGTCGACCGTTTGGAGGCGAGCAAGTGCGTCATCCGCAAACCCGATCCGAATGATCGCCGCGCCAAACTCGTCTTCCTCACCCCAGCGGCTCACAAGCTGTTGTCCGACATGCGCAATGCCGAGGATGAGATGAACGCCCGCATCCTGCGCGGCGTCAGTGCGCAGCAACGCGCCGTGCTCTTCGATCTATTGGCTCAGTTGAAGCACAACTTGATGGACGTCGTGGCGGGCGAGGCGGCCTTACCGGACGAGGAGATCTGATCGGCTCGGCTGCCGGCTCCTGCCCGTAGCCGTTGTTGCCGTCCAATCCATCCGTTGGATTCGGAGTGAGAACAGCTGCTGTTCCGCGGAGGAACACGATGTTGATCTCTTCTGGATTGCAGGGGGACGCGATGCTGCAATGATGTCCACGGCCGATCTGCGACCGTGTCATCGTGTGTTGATCATGAACAAAAAAGCGGCAACGACCGTCCCGAAAACACAGCCGTTCGACTACGTCATCGTCGGCGGTGGTGCTGCCGGCTGCGTGTTGGCCGACCGGCTGTCGAGCGATGGTACCGCCTCGGTGCTGCTACTCGAAGCAGGGGCCAGCCACCGGCATCCGTTCATCGACGTGCCCGCTGCATCGATCTATGCGCTCTCCATGCCGCGCTTCGACTGGGGCTATCGGACAGAGGCTGATCCGTCTCGTGACGGACGCACTGAGCACTGGCCGCGAGGCCGCTTGCTTGGCGGCTCTTCATCTACGAACGGTATGGTCTTCGTTCGAGGAGATCCGACGGACTACGACGGCTGGGCCGCGGCGGGGGCTGCGGGTTGGTCATACGCCGATCTGTTGCCGCTGTTCCGACGCATGGAATCCACTGACATTGGTGAGGACTCGTTGCGCGGTCGCTCTGGTCCATTAGGCGTGCAGCACACATGGCGTACGCCGGGACTCACCGAGGTGTTCGTTGCGGCGTGCGAGGAGCTGCAGATTCCGTTCAACCCGGACTACAACTCAACGCATCAGGAAGGTGTTGCGTTCGTGCAGGCGTCGCAGCGACGCGGCAGTCGTCATAGCAGCGCGCGTGCTTATCTGGATCGTGCGCGCCGTAGAAAGAACCTGACCGTCGTCACTCACGCTCACGCAACGCGCATCCAGTGGGAAGGCCGACGTGCAGTCGGCGTCGAGTACCTCCGCAAGGATGCGGCAGTTCTTGCGCCTGCCGCGCGCGAAGTGATTCTGTGTGCCGGTGCCATCAACTCGCCGCAGTTACTCATGTTGTCGGGTGTCGGCAAGGCGGCGGACCTCAGGCGACACGGCATCGATATCGTGCACGATCTACCGGCCGTGGGCGGAAACTTGATGGACCACCCCAACATCGCGTTGAGTCGTGAGGTGAACGTACGCACGCTCAACAGCGAGGCTGGCCCGATCAAGGTGGCCCTGAACGGTCTGCGATGGCTGTTCAGCGGATCGGGGCCGGCTTCTTCAGCTGGCGTGCACGGCATCGCGTTCCTTCGCTCGCGTCCGCAAGAGACACGCGCCGACGTGCAGTTACAGTTCATTCCGACGATGTTGGTGTTTCGCGAGGGCGTCGTGCGCGTGGCCGATCACGACGGCGTGACGATCACTGCCAACGTCAGTCGTCCCTATAGTCGCGGGTCCATTCAATTGCGATCGTCCGATCCGCTCGCGCCACCCCACATCCAGCCCCACTTGTTCGGTGATGAGCGCGATCTGCAAACGCTCATGCGCGGCGCCCAGAGCATCGAGAAGATCTTCGCCACGAAAGCTTTCAAGCAGATTGCATCTGAGCCTGACCGTGGCCCAGCGGCACACACGGAG
>JBEVDW010000026.1:0-8464 GCA_040513115.1 Steroidobacteraceae bacterium
GTCCACGCGCTCCGCGTAGAACACGATGTCGCCACCCGAGAAGCTGCGGAAGCGCCCGGGCTCGAGCTGCCGAAACTGCGCGGCTCGCAAGGCGTCCTGCCGAATTGAATCGGCGTACTTCGCCGCCTCGGGAGCTGCAATGAATGACACGCCACCCAGCA
This sequence comes from Steroidobacteraceae bacterium, assembly GCA_040513115.1. GTDB lineage: Bacteria > Pseudomonadota > Gammaproteobacteria > Steroidobacterales > Steroidobacteraceae > DATELY01. The sequence goes on from JBEVDW010000026.1 coordinate 162, forward strand.
GGATCACGACCAAGGCAGACAGCACCGATACGGGTCGATAGAGACTTCCGGGCCCCAGGCCACCGCTTTGCATCGCTGCCATCTCGCTTTCGTGGTAGAGCCGGCCCAGCGCCAGCATGATGGCGAGAAATATGCCGACGGGCAGCACGATCGTCAGGTTCGTCAGCGACGTAAGCCCGAGCAGCGCGAACACCGTCGAGCTTGCGAACTCGTTCGCCGCGGCCTGCGAGAGCACCCGCGCGAGTTGATTCGCGAGCAGGATCGCCAGCAACACACCGGTGACAGCGACCCAGGCGAGCGCAACTTCGCGGAAAACGTAGCGATCAAGAGTACGCATTCAGTCGTGGCGTGCGCGAACAGGGCGAGTGTGTACGTCTATTTCGATCATCATTCTCTGCGGCGACACGTCGGCACGTTCACATCTCCCTCATCAACCTGTACGAGGACCTGCGTGCAAGTGCAAAATCGTAACTTAAGCGAGGCGAGCCACACGGGTAAACCTCTACACAGGAGTTGAAGCATGCAGTTCTTCGTGAGCACCTCATCCGCGCGACGCCAGCGCACCGAGTGCGCCATCGTCGGCGTCTTTGAGAAGGGCACTTTGACGGCGGCAGCCAGCGAACTGGATCAGCGCCTGGGCGGCCGGCTCGCGCGACTTGCAAAGAGCGGTGATCTGCGCGGCAAGCTGGCAGAAACGCTGCTGCTTGCGGATCTGCAGGGTGGACCCGCACAGCGAGTGCTCGTGGTCGGACTCGGTAACCAGAAGAACTACGGGCGTAAGCAATATCGCCGCGCGCTGCAGGCCGCAGCGGCCGCAATCACCAAGTTGCCCGTGCGCGAAGCCCTGAGCTATCTGTCGTTGGAAGCATTCAAGGACAGCTCGGCCTATTATTTCGGCCGCTCTGGCGCCGAGATCGTGGGCAATTCGCTGTATCGCATCCCGGATCACAAGTCAGCGCGCAAGCCGCCCGCACCCGCATTGGCGCGCTTTGGCATCGCGGTCGATGGGCGCAGCGATCGCTCGCAGGCGGAGCGCGGCCTCGAGCATGGCCAGGGCATCGTCGCGGGCATGTCGTTCATGCGTGACCTCGCCAATGAGCCGGCGAATGTCTGCACGCCGACGTTTCTCGCCAATGCCGCCCGCAACCTGGCTCGCGAGTACAAATCGGTACGCGTGCAGGTCCTGAATGAAGCCGACGCCAAGCGGTTGAAGATGGGTTCGTTCCTTTCTGTCACGAACGGCACGGAGGAGCCCGCGAAGCTCATCGTGCTCGAGTATCGAGCGGGCGGACGCGGTGTTGCACCCGTCGCGCTCGTGGGCAAGGGCGTCACCTTCGACACCGGCGGCATCTCGCTCAAGCCACCGCCGGCCATGGACGAAATGAAGTTCGACATGAGCGGCGCCGCCAGCGTGCTCGGCACCTTCAAGGCGCTGGCCGAGTTGGGGCTCCCCATCAATGTCGTCGGCGTCATTCCAGCCTGCGAGAACATGCCCGGCGGCAAGGCGACGAAACCGGGCGACATCGTGCATTCGATGTCGGGCCAGACCATCGAGATCCTGAACACCGACGCCGAAGGGCGCTTGATTCTGTGCGACGCGATCACTTATGCGCGCCGCTTCAAACCAGACGTCCTTATCGACATCGCAACACTCACGGGTGCATGCGTGGTGGCTTTGGGTAGTCATCTGTCCGGGCTCTTCAGCAATAACGACGAGTTGGCAGCCGCACTGGAACAAGCAGGCCAACGGGCTGATGATCGCGCCTGGCGCATGCCGATCGGCGAGGAGTATGCCGAGCAACTGAAGAGCAACTTCGCGGACTTTGCGAACGTCGCGGGTCGGGAAGGCGGTGCGATCACTGCAGCCTGTTTCCTGGGCAAGTTCACCGAAGGGTTGAACTGGGCACACCTCGACATCGCCGGCACGGCGTATCTCTCCGGCAGCCAGAAGTCGAGCACCGGGCGCCCAGTGCCTCTGTTAGTGGATTACCTGATTCAGCGCGCGAGCTAGTCCGTGCCCCGAGTCGATTTCTACCTGCTGTCCGAAACGGGCGATGTCGCGCGCTGGCGGTGTGCCTGCCGTCTGGCGGAAAAAGCCGCGGACATGGGCCATCGGGTGTTGATCCGCACGGCATCGAGCGGGGAATCCACCAAGCTCGACGAGTTGCTCTGGACCTTCAGCGAGAAGGTGTTCCTCCCTCATGAAGTCGCAACTCAGCCCAGCCATCCGCTCGTGAAGGTCGTCATCAATGATCAACTCGCTGATGCGCCGTTCGATGTCGTGATCAACGTGTCGACTCAATCGTTGCAGGCCGTTCCATCTGCCGAGCGCATCGCCGAAGTCGTAGGCGCGGATGAGACGGAGAAACGCGCCGCCCGCGAACGGTATCGGTTCTATCGTGAGCAGGGATGCGCGCTGGAGACGCATAACCTCTAGGGACTGACCTAGGGACTGTCCCCTTCACGGGGACTGTCCCTTCCCCACTGAAGCGGCTTCCCGAGGGGACAGTCCCCTGAAGGGGACAGTCCCCGTCCCCGTTCGTTGCTCTGAGTTCCCCGCTCCGACCCCTATAATCCCGGCCCCATGGACAAGACGTACTCTCCCCGCGACATCGAGCAGAAGACCTACCGCCGTTGGGAGGAGCACGGCTGGTTTGCTCCGCGCGGCAGCGGCGCGCCGTACGCGATCATGATTCCGCCGCCGAATGTAACGGGCACGCTGCACATGGGACATGCCTTCCAGCACACGTTGATGGATGCCCTCACGCGCTTCCATCGCATGGAAGGCGACAACACGCTGTGGCAACCCGGAACCGATCACGCCGGTATCGCGACGCAGATGGTCGTCGAGCGCCAGCTCAATGCCGAGGGCATCAAGCGTCACGACATCGGCCGCGAAGCCTTCGTGCAGCGGGTCTGGGCATGGAAGGAGGAATCGGGCGGCACGATCTCGCGCCAGGAACGCAGGCTGGGTAATTCGGTCGACTGGTCGCGCGATCGCTTCACGATGGATGAAGGATTGTCCGCGGCGGTCACCGAAGTGTTCGTGCGGCTGTATCGCGAGGGGCTGATCTATCGCGGCAAGCGCCTAGTGAATTGGGATCCGGTGCTTCACACCGCGCTGTCCGATCTCGAAGTGCTCACGGGCGAAGACGAACCCGGTCATCTGTGGCACTTCAACTATCCGCTGGCCGATGGCTCGGGCCATCTCACCGTTGCGACGACGCGGCCTGAGACGATGCTCGGCGACACGGCCGTTGCCGTTCATCCCGAAGACGAGCGCTACAAGCGCCTGATCGGCAAGACGCTGCGCCTGCCGCTCGTGAACCGGCTGATCCCGGTGATCGCCGATGACTACGTCGATCCGGCATTCGGCTCGGGTTGCGTGAAGATCACGCCGGGACACGACTTCAATGACTACGAGATCGGCAAGCGGCACAACCTGCCGCTCATCAACATCTTCGATGCCAGCGCGCGACTGAACGAAAACGCGCCTGAGCCCTATCGCAACCTCGATCGCTTTGAAGCCCGCAAGCGAGTGGTGGCCGATCTCGAAGCGTTCGGCCTGGTCGACAAGATCGAACCGTACAAGCTGAAGATCCCACGCGGCGATCGCAGCGGGGCCGTGCTGGAGCCCTGGCTCACCGACCAGTGGTACGTGCGCGTCGCCCCGCTGGCCGAGCCTGCGATCCAGGTCGTCGAAGACGGCCGCATCCGCTTCGTGCCCGAGAACTGGTCGAAGACGTACTTCCAGTGGATGCGCAACATCCAGGACTGGTGCATCAGCCGCCAGCTCTGGTGGGGCCATCGAGTGCCTGCCTGGTACGACGACAAAGGCAACGTCTACGTCGCGAGCAATGAGCTCGATGCAGTGGCACAGGCGCGCCAACTGCGCGGCGAAGACGTGCAGTTGCGTCAGGACGAAGATGTTCTCGACACGTGGTTCTCTTCTGCCCTGTGGCCGTTCTCAACGTTGGGCTGGCCACAACAGACCGCAGCACTGCGCACGTTCTATCCCACGAGCGTGCTCGTCACGGGCTTCGACATCATCTTCTTCTGGGTGGCCCGCATGATCATGATGGGCCTGAAGTTCGCCGGCGACGTGCCCTTCCCCGAGGTCTACATCACCGGCCTCATCCGCGATGAGAACGGCGACAAGATGTCGAAGTCGAAAGGCAACATCATCGACCCGCTCGATCTCATCGACGGCATCGATCTCGAAGCGCTGGTGAAGAAGCGCACCACCGGCCTGATGCAACCGCATCTGAAGGACAAGATCGAGAAGAACACGCGCAAGCAGTTCCCGCAGGGCATTCCTGCCTACGGCACGGACGCGCTGCGCTTCACGTTCGCCGCGCTGGCCACGATGGGACGCGACATTCGCTTCGATCTCGGCCGCGTCGAAGGCTACGCGAACTTCGCCAACAAGCTCTGGAACGCAGCGCGCTACGTGCTGATGAACACGGAAGGGCAGGACACCGGCATCGAAGGCGAGTGCGAATACACCGTTGCGGATCGCTGGATCCGTTCCCGCCTCGCGGCAACGATCGACGAAGTGCGCACGCGCCTGCAGGACTATCGCTTCGATCTTGCGGCGCAAGCCCTCTACGAGTTCGCCTGGTACGAATACTGCGATTGGTATCTGGAGCTCTCAAAGCCTGTGCTGCAGTCGGATGCCTCGAGCGCTACGCTCAAGCGCGGCACGCGGCAAACGCTGGTCCACGTCCTCGAGACCTATCTACGGTTATTGCATCCGTTCATGCCCTTCATCACGGAGGAGATCTGGCAGAGCGTTGCGCCGCTGGCCGGTCGCAGCGCGGAAACGATCATGCTGCAGCCGTATCCGAATGCGACGGAATTCACGCGCGATCCGCAGGCGGAGCAAGCGATCGCGCCGATCAAGGCTGCGATTCTCGGGCCTCGGCAATTGCGGGGTCAGTTGAACGTGCCGCAATCGCGCGCGATCACGGTGTACATCAAATCGAACGACGCGTCCGACCAACGCGCGCTGGAAACCAGCCGTACGATCGTAATGGCCGTCGGCAACATCAAAGCACTGCACTTCATCACCGACGATGCGCATCTGCCACCCGCCGCCATCACGATCATCGACGGCCGCTCGCTCTACGCTCCCTTGAGCGAACTAATCGACGACGTCGAAGCCGAAATGGCACGGCTGAACAAGCTGAAGACCAAGGTCGCGCAGGATCTCGCTCGCGCCGAACACAAGCTGAGCAGCGAGAAGTTCGTGCAGAACGCGCCGGCGGACGTCGTGGAGCAGGAGCGCACGCGTGTCGCGACGTTCCGCAGTGAGATCGAGCAGCTGGAGCAGCAGGCGCGCAGGGTGGCGAGTTTGAAGTAAGCGATGGGGGGGCCGCGAAGTGGTAGCAACAACGAGAAGCGATCTGATGAACGACGTCATGCCACAACCCACCGCTCTCCTCTCCCGCACCGTTCAGCAGCTCAATCGCATCATCCTCGGCAAGGAACATCGCATTCGCCTCGCGCTCGCGTGCCTGCTCGCGCGCGGCCACTTGCTGATCGAAGACATCCCCGGCGTTGGCAAGACGACGCTTGCGCATGCTCTCGCTCACTCGCTCGGGCTGTCCTACAACCGTATTCAGTTCACGAGCGATCTGCTGCCCGCCGATGTCATCGGCATCTCGATCTTCGAACGCGAGTCGGGCAGCTTCCGTTTTCACAAGGGCCCGATCTTTGCGCAGGTCGTGCTGGCCGACGAAGTGAATCGCGCGACGCCTAAAGCGCAGAGTGCTTTGCTGGAAGCGATGGAAGAACAGCAAGTCACAGTGGATGGCGATACCTATCCGCTCGCAGCACCGTTCTTCGTCATTGCAACTCAGAATCCCGCGTACCAGATCGGCACGTTCCCGCTGCCTGAGTCTCAACTCGACCGCTTCCTCATGCGCATCGACATCGGCTATCCCGATGCGCAGATGGAACGCGAGCTGTTGAGCGGACAGGATCGGCGGGACTTGTTAGCGACGCTCGCCGCGACGCTGTTACCGGCGCAGCTGCTGAACCTGCAGGGGCAAGTGCCTCTGGTTCACGCGTCACCGGCGTTGCTCGACTACGTGCAAGCGGTTGTGCGTTTCACACGCGAGTCGCCGCTCTTCGTAAACGGATTGTCACCACGGGCCGCGATCGCACTACTGCGCGCAGCGCAAGCATGGGCGTTGATGCTGGGTCATGCGGGGGTGCTGCCTGAGGATGTGCAGGCGGTCATGGGAGCCGTCGTGGGACATCGCTTGAAGCCGCGCGATGAAGGGCGGTTCAAGTCTGCAGCAGAGATTGGTGAGTTCGTGTTGAAGAGTGTGGCGGTGTGATCTTGCGCGACGCTGCCACTACGCGTTCATGTTCCGCCGCCTGAGCGCCAGCTTCCACCGGCGTATCCGCGCCTGGGCAGCTCGCCGCCACGGCATTTCCGCCGATCCCTTCACCATTCCAGGTCGACGCATCTACATCCTGCCGACGGGTCTTGGCATCGCGTTCGCGATCATGGTGTTCGCGATGTTTCTCGGCGCGATGAACTACGCCAACAATCTCGCGCTCGCCTTGAGTTTCCTGCTCGGTGCACTGGGTCTGGTGACGATGCATCACTGCCAACGCAACCTGGCCGGCGTGCGTCTGCGCATCGCAGACAGTGATTCGGTGTTCGCGGGAGAGACGGCTCGTTTTCATGTTGCGATCGAGAATCCCGCAACCGTCGCTCGCTACACCATCACAGCCGCAAACGATCACAGTGAATCGGCCAACGTAAACGTCGTGGCAGATGGTCGCACCGTCGTCGAGCTCGAAGTCCCCAGTCAGCACAGAGGCTGGTTGCCACTCGATCTCTTCCAGGTCAGCACACGCTATCCATTCGGCCTCTTTCGCGCGTGGACCTACGTGCAGCTGCCGGCTCAATGCGTCATCTATCCACGGTTGGCTCCGGCGGGCCGTGCGCCGCCCGTGCACGAAACCGATATCGGCGGGATTCAAGACACACGACTGGGTGATGAGGACTTCGTTGGCCTGCGAGAGTTTCACGCCGGCGACTCACCTCGTCGCATCGCGTGGAAGGCATACGCGCGCTCAGAAACCCTCGCCGTCAAGCAATACGCTGGTTCCGCCGTGCGCTCTCACAGCTTCGATTGGAACGCACTAGGCGGACTCGAGACCGAAGCGCGACTCTCGCAACTCGCACGCTGGATCGAGGACGCACATGCGGCCGGCCACGCTTACAGCTTGCGCATGCCGAACGAACAGCTCGAGACGAACATCGGCATCGCACATCGCGAGCGGTGTTTGCGCGCACTGGCGCTTTTCCCGCAAGGCCTGAGGTAATGCGCGACGTACGCGCCATCCCAAGAGAAGCACGGCGGCTGTCGTGGGTACTGCTCGCAGTCGCGGCAGCACTCCTGCCCCATGTGACGCAGGTACCTCTCTGGCTCATCGCTTTGGTCGTCGTGGGTGGCGCATGGCGATTGACCGTCGAGCTGCGCGGCTGGCAATTGCCGCGTCGTTGGCTGCGCACGAGCATCGCAGTGCTTGCGGTGCTGATCGTGATGTTGATGTATCGCACGTTGAACGGGCTCGAAGCCGGCACGGCACTTCTGGTCGTGATGGCGGGCGTGAAGTTGCTCGAAACCCGGACGGTGCGCGATCTGACCGTGCTGTTGTTCCTGTCTTACTTCCTGTTGTTCGCAGGCTTTCTCTACAACCAATCCCTACTGCAATTGCCGTACATGCTGTTTGCAGCGTGGCTGCTGACGGCAACGCTGCTGCGAATTCATGAAGCGGAAGCGACGTTGCGGGTGAAGGACGCCTTGTGGACGACGGGCAGGATGTTGCTGCAAGCGCTGCCGGTCGCAGCTCTCATGTTCGTTTTCTTTCCCCGCCTGCCGGGTCAGTTCTGGGCCGTGCCGCCGCGCGAATCGGCCCGCACCGGGTTGAGCGACGAAATGACGCCGGGCGATGTTTCCGAGCTCACGATTTCGGGTGCGATCGCCTTTCGCGTGCGGTTCGAAGGTCGTGCTCCGCCACCGCGCGAACGCTATTGGCGTGGCCCCGTGCTGCACGATTTCGACGGCCGCACCTGGCGCCGGTTGCGGAACCGCTTCTATCCGCAACAACCGGCTGTACCGAGCGGCCCGCGCTACACGTATCGCGTGACCCTCGAGCCGCACGAGCGACACTGGCTCTTCGCGTTGGACACGCCGACCGACTGGCCCACGGGTCGTGCGTTCAAGACATTCGATTTCCAGCTGGTCACGACAGAGCCGATCGCAGCGCCGACTTCATAC
>JBEVDW010000027.1:0-30517 GCA_040513115.1 Steroidobacteraceae bacterium
CCACCGCACAGCCGGTCATCGAGCAGTTCCTTGAGCCGTCGCAGCTGACGCTCGAAGGATTGCGCTCGATGCCGCATCAATCGGCCATACTGCCGCAACCCGAGCGCGAATCGTTCTATCAGGATCTCGTGGCGTTCCCCGACAAGAAGGTCGACTGCTGCCCCGGTTTGTTCGCAGAGGGGCTGGAGCGCTGCGAAACCATCTTCAAGGAGCTGGAGGGCGAAGATCCTGCGCAGCTGAAGATCATCTCGTTGCGCACGAATTACATGCACAACAGCAATCTCGCAAACATGCGGGCCTTGAAAGAAAGCCGGCACGCCGCCGGCAATCCCCTTCACATCCATCCGGTCGATGCACAACGGCGTGGGCTGATCGAAGGCGACCTGGCGCACGTGTTCAACTCACATGGCCGCGTGACGACACCGGTGATGCTCGACGACACCATGCTCCCTGGCGTCGTCGCATTGAGCCACGGATACGGTCAGGATCGCGCCCCGGGTGTTCGTGTGGCCATGTCGCATCCAGGCGTGAACGTAAACCGCTTGTTGCCGACAGGACTGGGAAGTTACGAGAAGCTCAGCAACATGTCCCACATGAACGGCGTGCCGGTTGCCGTCGAAAAGGCTGTGTAAAGACTTTACGCAGTAACGTTGTCCAGCGTGCGGCTCAGTGCCGCATGACGCTGCAGATGGAAGTCGACTGAACCGAGCTCGGATTCGATCGCCGTCGCGCGCTTGAAGTAGTGACTGATCGCGAGCTCATCGGTCATGCCCATGCCGCCGTGCAGCTGGATCGCATTCTGACCGACGAATCGACACGCGTTGTTCACGGTGACCTTTGCTGTGGACGCTGCCAAGGCGCGCTCCAGCGGCGACGCCGACAGCTTCAACGTGGCCAGATAAGTGGCGGACTGCGCCATCTCCACGTGCATGTACATGTCCACCATGCGATGTTGCAGCGCCTGGAAGGCGGCGATGGGCTGGCCGAACTGACGGCGCTGTTTGGTGTACTCGACAGTCGACCACTGCAGCGTTGACAGGACGCCGACAGCCTCTGCACACAGCGCCGCGATCGCCGTATCGGTCACCGCCTCTATTGCTTCGAGCGCTTCACCTTCCGCACCGATGAGTGCATCGGCGGGCACGCGAACGTTGGCGAACGTGATGTCTGCCGCGCGCCGATCGTCGATGGTCGGATACTCGGTCGCACTGATGCCTGCCGTGTTCTTGTCGAGCAGGAAAAGCGACAGGCCCTCGCGTTGTCCAACGGATTCGCCGGTACGGGCCGTGATCAACAGCTGCGAGGCCCACGGTGCCGCGATCACGACCGACTTCACGCCGTCGATACGCCAAGCAGGTCCTTCACGGCGCGCGCTCGTTGCTACGCGTGTGAAGTCATAGCGGGTCTGCGGTTCCGACCAGGCGAAGGCGAGTATCTCCTCGCCTGTGCCGATGCGCCGCAAGGTGTCATCTGCAAGGGCACCACCCGATCGCGACAATAACCCCCCACATAGCACCACCGTTTCCAGGAATGGCTCCACCACGAGTGCGCGGCCCAGCTCTTCCATCACCACCATCGTCGTGACCGCATCGGCTCCAAGACCGCCAACACGCTCGGGCATCGTCGCGCTCAAGATCCCGAGATCCTGAGCCATGGCAGTCCATATCTCCCGCCGCATACCCGGCGCACCGCGAGCTGCCGCGCGGCGAGCTTCGAACCCATAGCGATCGCGCAAGAACGCTTGCAGGGAGTTGCGCAGCAACTCTTGTTCTTCAGTGAAAGAAAAATCCATTCGACGGCTCCTCAGAAGCCGCGCAGCGTCGCATAGCGCCGCGCATGAAAGTGCGAGTTGCCGAGCATTGCCTCGAGCACGCGTGCACGCTTGAGAACACGGCCGGCGATGTGCTCATCGGTCATGCCGATCCCGCCATGCATCTGCACCATCTCGTTGGAGATGAGGTGCAGCGCATCTCCGGCAGTCACCTTCGTCAACGATGCCAGCTCGGCCAGATCGTCGCGACCCTCAGCTACGGCTTGCACAGCGGCATCCAGGCACGCATTTGCGAGCTGCAGCTGCGCATACGCTTGCGCCGCCCGATGCTGCAGTGCCTGGAACGCGCCAATGGGCTGTCCGAACTGTTCTCGAGTGCGCAGATATTCAACGGTCGTGTCGAGTGCCGATTGCGCCAGTCCGAGCATCTCGGCTGCCAGTGCAACGCGGCCAGCGTCAAGCGCAGCATCGATCGCGGCGCCGCTGTCGTGCATCCCCAGGCGCGCAGTTGCATCCACGTCGATGCCCGCCAACGTCAAGCTCGCACAATCACTGCAATCAACCATTGCCAGTGTCTGCCGTTGCACGCGCTCTGCGGGAACGATGAAGATCGCCTCCTCCGATGCCACACCCGCAATGCGTGCGGCGACGAGGAAGTGATCGGCTGCACTGCCGCCCACGACGAATCGTTTCTCGCCCGTCAGCTCCCAGCCTTGTGACGTTCGCGTCGCGGTGGTCGCGATGTGATACGGAGCGTGGTGCGCAGAATCATCGATTGCCACGGCAAGAAGAGTGTCACCCGCGGCAATCGCCGCCAGCCACCGTCGTCGTTGTTCTTCATCGCCCAGCGCTTGAATGAGCAGGGGCGCCAACAGCGCCGACGACACCAGCGGTGAGTCCATGCGTTCGCGACCGAGCTCCGTCAGCACAGCAACAACACCTGCGACGCCCAGACCGGAGCCACCACGATGCTCGTCGATCGCGATGCCGGACCAGCCCAGCTCGACCATCTCGCGCCAGCGCTGCCTGTGATTGGCTTCGGTTTGGGCACACCGAACATGAGCAGCAACCCATCTGCGAGCACTGTCTCGCAAGAGTCCAATGTCGTCGTCGGGCGTGGGCATGTGCTCTAGCGGGGGTCGGGCAACTGTAGAAGGCGCTTGGCGATGATATTCAGATTGATCTCGGACGTGCCGCCCTCGATGGAGTTGCCCTTCGAGCGCAGCCAGCGCCGCGTTTCCTTCAGCGCAGCGGGTTCGAACGAGCTGCCGTCCCAGCCGAGCCCGTCGAAGCCCAACAACTCGATGGCCAATTCCTGCCGCTCCTGGTTCACCTTCGCGGCCATGTATTTCACGACCGACGTGAGGGCGCTCACCTGTCCCGTGTCGGCAGCCCGCTGTGCCTGCTTCACCAGCAGACCGAGCGCAGCTTCCGCCATTGCGCAGCGTGCCACTCGCTCGCGAACCGCCGCGTCCGCGATGTGGCCGTCTTCGTCGAATCCGATCGCCTGTTTCGCGAGGCCCTCGATGCGAGTGCTCAAATCCGCACCGAATCCCACCGCCGACACATTCTGGCGTTCGTACTGCAGCAGTTTCTTCGCAATCTCCCAGCCGCCATTCAATGGACCCACGAGGTTTTCCTTCGGCACACGCACATTGTCGAAGAACGTCTCGCAGAACGGCGAAGCACCCGAGATCAAGCGGATGGGCCGCGCCGAAACGCCTGGTGTCGTCATATCGAGCAATAGAAAAGAAATGCCGCGATGCTTCGCGACCGTGGTGTCCGTGCGTACCAGGCAGAACATCCAATCGGCCTTGTCGGCGTAGCTGGTCCAGATCTTCTGGCCGTTCACGAGCCAGTGATCGCCGCGGTCCTCCGCTCGTGTTCGGAGCGCAGCCAGATCTGAACCGGCACCGGGCTCTGAATAACCCTGGCACCACCGAATCTCGCCACGGGCGATCGGCGGCAGGAAGCGCAGACGCTGTTCTTCGGTGCCGTATTCGAGCAGCACGGGCCCGAGCATCCACAGACCGAAAGAAAAGAGCGCTGGTCGCGCGTTCACTCGTTGCAGTTCGGCGCTCAACACCGCAGCGAGTTCGATCGCGAGCCCGGCACCGCCGTATTCACACGGCCAAGTGGGAGCGGTAAAGCCACGGGCAGCCATGCGCTGCAGCCAGAGGTTGCTCTCTGCGTTGGCAAACTCCGGCTTGCGACCGCCCCACGGGAGCTCCGTTTCGGGCATGGGCGTGCGGATCGAAGGTGGAAGGTTGGCTGCCAACCAAGCACGCACTTCAGATCGGAATGCGCGTAGCGACGGATCTTCTGCGTGCTCAGCCAAGAAAGACTCCTATCGCTTGCAGGCTCGGCGCGAACGATAGTTGCTAGCGAGGTGCCATGCGAATGGCGCCGTCGAGCCGAACGCTCTCGCCGTTGAAGTAGCCGATCTCGATCATCGTCAGCACCAACCGTGCAAAGTCCTCCGGCTCACCGAGGCGCTTGGGATACGGAACCGATGCTGCCAGTGCTGCCCTCACGTTGTCCGGCGCGGACGCCAGCAGTGGGGTGTTAAAGATTCCAGGAAGAATCGTATTTACACGTATGTTTTCATTCATTAAATCGCGGGCGATCGGCAACGTCATTCCGACGATGCCGCCTTTGGAAGCCGAGTACGCCGCCTGTCCCATCTGACCATCCTCAGCCGCCACCGACGAAGTATTCACGATCGCACCCCGATCGCCGTCGGCTTGAGGCTGCAAGCTCATCATCCCTGCCGCGGATTTGGCGATGCACCGGAAGCTGCCCAGCAGGTTCACTTGGATGATTTTTTCGAAGTGATCCAAGGGGTAATGACCGATTTCTCCACTTTTCTTATCACGAAATGCCGTCTTCACGGCGCCACCGATGCCGGCGCAGTTGATCAGCACGCGCTCCTGCCCATGAGCAGCACGGGCCTTCGCAAAGCCGGCATCGACGCTGCTGTCGGAGGTGACGTTGACCGAGCAGAAGGCGCCGCCGATATCCCGGGCGACTGCCTCACCCCGCTCCGTGTTCAGATCGAACAGGGCAACCTTTACCCCTTTGCTCGCTAACAGGCGGGCGGTTGCTTCTCCAAGACCAGAAGCGCCACCGGTAACGACGGCGGCAACAGACGCATCAAGCAGCACGGCAAACTCCTCGACTCATGTGGGCGGAAGAGGCGGCAGTATAGCCATTAATTAATCAATCGATAAACTTAGAGCGGACTGTTAGCATGCATGCGATCGGTGTTGGGGTACCTCGCCGGTGTGCATAGAATCGTTAATTAACAGACCTCGCCCGAGCGTGTTCACCTATGAATTCTGCCGCTGTCCAAAAGGCACCCAAGGCCGCCAAACGCAGCTCCTCTGCGGACCAGCTTCTGGAAGCTGCCAGCAAGATCCTGGCGCAACGCAATTCGATCGATGTGTCGTTGAGCGAAATCGCCGAAGCGTCGGGACTGAACTCCGCACTCATCAAATACCACTTCGGCAGCAAGGACGGATTGCTCGTGGCACTCGTGCGGCGGGATGCAACGCTCGCGCTCAAAAAGCTGGACGATCTCGTGGCGATGCAGCTTGCGCCCGAAACGAAGGTACGCCTGCACATCGCCGGCGTGATCAACACGTACACGAAGTATCCGTATCTCAATCGCTTGATCCACGTGCTGCTCACCAACAGCAATGAGAAACTGGCGCGCGAGATCGCAGACTTCTTCGTGAAGCCCCTGGTGGATTCGCAAAAGAAGATTCTCGAAGAAGGTGTTGCGGCAGGCATCTTTCGCAACGTCGATCCGATGTTCTTCTACTACGCGATCGTTGGCGCGTGCGACCACATCTTCTTCGGCCGCGTGTCGCGCGAATTCGTCTTCGGCGCTCCCGTGATCACGTCGAAGACGCGCGAGAACTACATTGAATTCGTCGCCGACATGGCACTGAAATCGCTGCGCAGGGAATAAGCGTCAGCGCAGCATCAGGCCTCCGTCGATGATGAGACTCTGGCCGGTGATGTAAGAGGCGTTCTCACAGGCCAGGAACAACACGGCCACTGCCACTTCACTTGGCTTGCCCCAGCGACGGGCCGGTACGGTCTTCAATACCGCAGCACCGCCATCCGGCCGTTGCTTCGCCCAATCGATGATCTGCGTATCCACGAAGCCGGGCGCCACCATGTTCACCCTCACACCTTCCGCGGCCCATTGATCCGCCAGTGCTCGAGTCAGTCCCAACAGCCCCGCCTTGCTCGCTGTGTAAGCGGGAACGTGCTTTAGGGAAATGAAAGAAGCGCTGGAGCCGACGTTCACGATGACGCCACGCCGCTCGGCCAACGTTGGATGGAACGCGTAACAGAGCTCCGCGGCCGCGTTGAGGTTGACATCGACCGTGCTCGCGAAACCTTCATATTCATATTCATCATCACGGGCTTGCGCGGCATTGTTGACGAGGATATCGAGCTCCGGAATCGATTCCGCCAACGCATGGCGATGACAGCGGTCATCCAGTCGTGCCTGGTGATAGACGAAGCGGGACAAATCCGCCTCATAGCTCGAAGCCTGGGCTTGCGTTCCCGTGATGTGCACATGAGCGCCCGCCTCTGCGAAAGCATCCGCAATCGCGTGGCCGATGCCTCGGCTCCCGCCCGTGACCAGAATCTTCTTGCCCTTGAAGTCGAAGCGAATCATGCAGTGCTTCTCAGTGGTATTAGTCGACCGATTAATTGACTAATTACACTGTGACACATACGGTGCGCAACGTCTTCGAACGAGAACCACCGCTTGAGCGCCCGTGTACATCACTTGATCAAGAAGAAGCAGTTCGCCGGCGCTGACGATGTGGCGCTATACGGCGATGTCGGTGGCGATCCATCCCAACCCACGGTGGTGCTACTCCACGGCGGTGGACAAACGCGGCATTCCTGGGGCGGTGCCATGCGTGCCTTGCTGCAGGCCGGCTATCACGTCATCAACTACGACGCCCGGGGGCATGGCGAGAGCAGCTGGCCGGCTGATGGATCGTATTCGGTGAAGAAGCGCGCATTGGACCTGCAGGCAGTGCTCGAACACGTGGACGCACCGTATGCGCTCGTCGGTGCATCGATGGGCGGTGCGACTGCCATGTACACCGCATGCACAACGACGGATAGCCGCCGTGCGGCATTGGTATTGGTGGACATCGTGCCCAACCCGTCGAGAGCCGGAGTCAAACGCATCCTCAATTTCATGAGCCGCCATCTCGATGGTTTCTCATCCGTCGAGGAAGCCGTCGAAGCCGTTGCCGCCTATAACCCGCAGCGGCCGCGCCCGCCGGATCCAAACGGTATCCGCAAGAACCTGCGCGAAGCACCGAATGGCAAGCTGAAGTGGCATTGGGATCCAAAGCTGCTGTCGATCAACCCTGAAGTCGAATCCGGTACCGTGCAGGCCGCTCTGGAGCACATCGATCCCGACACGTTTCTGCCGACGCTGTTGATTCGAGGATTGCACAGCGACATCGTTGCTGAAGACGGCATCGCCGAGCTGCGCGCGAGGATTCCTCATCTGGAAGTCATCGACGTGGCGCAAGCGGGCCACATGGTGGCGGGCGACCGTAACGATGCTTTCAATGCCGGCATCATCGGCTACTTGGAACGCCACTTGCCGTCGCCGCGCAACTCGAAGCGCTGATCAACTGGCCGCGTGTGCCAGGCGCGCAGCCTGCTCCGCCAGGAAATCGAAATTCGATGCGATCTCGGCTGGATTGGCCGACGCCGCCGTGCCACGCCGCATGCGTCCCTTGATCCCATGCAGGATCGCGGCAAAACGAAACAGATTGAACACGAGGTAGAACGGCACGTTGTCGATGCGCTCACGCTGCGTGCGCGCACAGTAACGCCGAATATACTCGCTCTCGTCGATCAACCCGTGCTCCGCGAGATTCGTGCCGCTGAGCCCGCCGGAGATCGTCGAGGGCAAGCGATACATCATCAGGTGATACGTGAAATCGGCAATCGGATCGCCCAGCGTGGACAGCTCCCAATCCAATACGGCGACGACACGCGGCAGCTGCGGATGGAAGATCATGTTATCGACACGGAAGTCACCATGAATGATGCTCGCATCGTGGTGCGCAGGCACACGAGCCTGCAGCCACTCGATCACGGCATCCATGTGAGCATTGCGGCCGGTCTCGGGATCGTCGAGATACTGCTTGCTCCAGCGATTCACTTGCCGGGCCATGTAGTTCTCCGCACGGCCGAAATCTGACAATCCGACTCGAGCGATATCCGCTGTGTGCAGGCGTGCCAGCGTTTCATTCATTGCATCGAGATACGCAGCACGTTCAGTACGCGGCACCGTGGCGAATCCCGAATCCCAGAAGATGCGTCCGGGCACTTTGTCCATGACGTAGAACAAGGAGCCGATCACGCTCGGATCCTCACAGAGCGCAAAGACCCGCGGCACGGGGAAGTCGACGCTGGCCAGAGCGGAGATCACACGCGCCTCTCGGTCGACTGCGTGTGCACCCCTCAGTAACTGACCTGTGGGCTGACGTCGCAGGACGTAACTGCGCGACGGCGTCGCAAGCTGGAAGGTTGGATTGGATTGACCGCCCTTGAACTGCGTGACCTGCAGCGGTCCTCGGAAACCTTCGACGTGTTCATTCAACCACGCGCTCAGCGGTGCCTCATCGAAGCGAAATCCCTCGCGCACCGGCGTGGTCTCGCCGTTGTCGCCGCTGCCTGTCATGACCTCATGCCGTTCAGCACATCGCGCTTGATCTTCTTCGCCAGCGAGTATTTGTGTACCTCGGTCGGACCGTCGTAGATCCGGAACCCGCGCAGCTCGCGGAAGACCTGCTCCACCAGCGTGTCGCGGGTGATGCCTGTGCCACCCATCACCTGCACGCAACGATCAGCGACACGGAACAGCGCCTCGGACACGGCGACCTTCGCCATCGACGTTTCGTTGATGGCCAGAGAACCGCTGTCGAGGACACCGGCAGCCCAGTCGGTGATCAGCTCGGATTGCTTGAGGTCGATCAGGTTGTCCACGAGCTGGAAGCCGACGCCTTCGTGCTCGATCAGCGGCTTGCCGAATGCGGAACGACGCACGGTGTATTCGGAGGCGACGTGATGTGCGCGCAGACAAGACCCCAGCCAGCGGGAGCAGTGAGTCAACCGTGCAGGCCCCAGGCGCACTTGCGCATACTTGAACGCCTGCCCTACTTCACCGAGCACCTGATCGCCGGGCACGCGCACATTGTCGAGCGTGACGATCCAATGCCCGCCCGGCATGGAGTAATCGATCGTTCGCAGCGGCCGCTCCAACTTGATTCCAGCGAGCGGCAGATCGACGAGAAACATCGTGGCACCGGCTTCCGTCTTCGCCATGATGATGCCGACGGATGCACCCGCTGCGCCCGTGATGAAGGCTTTGCGGCCATTGATGATCCAGTCCTTGCCCTCGGGTCTTGCCGTCGTCGTCATCATGTTGGGATCCGAGCCCGCGCCATTTTCCGCAGCGGGCTCCGTCATGAAAAAGGACGAACGAGCCCGGCCCTCCAGCAAGACTTTGAGGAAGTGCTCCTGCTGTGCGGGCGTGGCCACGCGACTGAGCAAATGCATGTTGCCTTCGTCAGGTGCTGCTACGTTGAGCACGACCATTCCCAACGGCGACCACCCCGCTGCCCGCAACACGATGGCGATCTCGCGGTGGCTCAAGTGCTCGCCATTGCGGGGAATGTGGGGCGTCAGAATTCCTGCTGCGCGAGCGCGCTCGCGCAGCATGCTCAGCAATTTCTCGTCGGGTCCGTGTTCGCCTTCGCGCGCTTGCGGCTCGTACGGAATCACCTCCGTGCGAATGAACTCCGTAACCTGCGCAGCGATGGCGTTCGCGCGCGTGAAGTCGGGACTGCTGTTCATGTCTGCTGGTCTCGCGGCATCGATCCCACTTATTTGTACTTCGGCTCTTCCCACCATGGGAAGAAGTCGGGCATGTCACGCGACACTCGATCCGTGAATTTTGCAGGCCGCTTTTCCAGAAACGACGTCACGCCTTCTGCCGCATCGGCACTGCGCCCACGCGCACGCACTCCGCGGCTGTCGATGCGATGCGCTTCCATTGGATGACTCAGACCCAGCCCACGCCACATCATCTGCCGTGTGAGCGCAATGGAAACCGGCGCAGTGTTCTCGACGATCTCCCGTGCAATTGCGCGAGCGGCCGGCAGCAACTGATCTTCGGGATAGACCTCGCGAAACAAGCCCGCGGCTTTGGCCTCTGCCGCAGGATAGATGCGACCGCTGTAACACCACTCGAGCGCGCGTGAGATGCCAATGACCCGCGGGAGAAAATAAGACGACGCTGCTTCCGGCACGATGCCCCGGCGCGCGAACACGAAGCCGACTTTGGCATTTTCGCTCGCGAGTCGAATATCCATTGGCAAGGTCATCGTGACGCCGACGCCAACGGCAACACCGTTCACCGCAGCGATCACAGGCTTCAGACATTGAAAGATGCGCAGCGTCATCCGTCCGCCGCCATCGCGTACGGACTCATTGCTGTAGTCGACCGAGCCGTCGGCGCGCACCGTGCCATGCGCTGCATCAAACGTTCTGGCTCCGGATGACAAGTCGGCGCCCGCGCAGAACGCGCGTCCCTGCCCCGTTACGATGACTGCTCGAACGGCATCATCGCCATCGACACGATCCAGCACAGAGAGAAACTCCTGCACCATATCCAGATTGAACGCATTCAGTTTGTCCGGTCGATTCAGAGTAATAGTGGCGACTCCTTCACTCACGTCGTAGATCATCGTCTTGTATGTCATGGCAGTACTCAAAGCGTTTGTCCGTCGTCCACTGTGAACACGGAGCCCGTGACATGAGACGAAGCGTCGGACGACAAGTAAAGAAGAATCGAATCCAGCGAGGCGATATCCATGAGCCGTTTGCGCGGCCAGCGCTGGATCTGGCGCTTGCCGGCATCCGTCTGAAACCACTCCGAATTGATGTCGGTTTCGATGTACCCCGGGCAGAGTACATTGACGTTGACGCCGCGGTTGACCCATTCACGCGCCAACACCCGGCCTAGTTGCAGCACGCCTGCTTTCGATGCGCTGTATAGCGCCAAACCTGGCGCGATGGCCGACGCCGTGACGGACGACACGATGACGACCCGCCCCTGCTTGCGTTCAGTCGGAGCGGAAAACAGACGACGCGCGCCCTCGCGCACGGTGAGGAATACACCGCGAACATTTACTGCAAACAATGCATCGAGCTCAGTCACGTCCACATCGATCACCGGCCCTTCGACGTTCATGCCCGCATTGGCGATGATCGTGTCCACGGCACCGAACGTTTGCTCTGCCGTATCGTAGGCTCGCTGCGTCGAGCGCTCGTCGCTGACATCCATTTCCACGGCTAATGCGCGTGCACCGCTGCGCTCGATATCGTCCCGCAGCTGCAGCAGCTTGTCGACCCGCCGAGCCGCGAGCACCACGTTGGCACCGCCAGCCGCAAGTACGGTGGCAAAGCGAGCACCGAGACCGGAGGATGCGCCGGTGACGAGAACGGTCCTTCCCTTCACATCGATCTGTCCTGAGTTCATCTCTCGCCCCATCAAGTGCCGGTGAACTGTGCCGCGCGCTTCGCGTTGAACGCCGCCACGCCTTCGTCGTAATCGTGCGTGCGTCCCGCCGTTGTTTGCAGCTCACGCTCGGTTTGCAGCGTGGTATTCCAATCCGTGTCGACGGCAGTCCACACCGCTTTGCGTATCAAGCTCAGCGCAATCGTCGGGCCTTTGGCCAGGGCCGAGGCCAGTGCGAATGCTTCATCGTCCAGCGCGGCATCCGGCACGACGCGATTGATCAGTCCCCATTCGAGCGCTTTGGCAGCAGGCAGTCGATCAGCGAGCATCATCAACTCCATTGCCCGAGCACGTCCGATCGTGCGCACCAACAAATGCGTCGAGCCCGCGTCTGGCACCAGGCCGATGCGTGCGAACGCCTGCAGGAAGTAAGCGCTCTCGCTGGCGATCACCATGTCGCCGGCGAGACCCAGCGATGCTCCAGCGCCTGCGGCGGCACCGCGCACGACGCTGATCCACGGTATCGACAGCACACGGAGTCGCGACATCATCGGATTGATGCGCTCTTCCAGCACGAGGCCGATATCGCGCTTGGAGAAATCGGGATCCGGAATGCCCATCCCGCCATCCAGTGCGGCGCCCGAGCAAAACGCACGGCCGGTGCCCGTCACGATCAATGCGCGTATCCCGTTGAGACTCTGATCCAGCACGTGATTGATCTCGTCGACCATCAGCGGCGTCAGAGCGTTCAGCTTCGTCGGGTCGTGCAAGCGCAGGATGCCAATGTGCTCGCGCACTTCGAACTGGATCTTCTGATAGTTCATTGGGCGCACCGGATAAGGATCAAAGGAGTTCGTTGCCGAAGATCGCCGAGCTCACGGTGGGTGCACCGGGGCCGCCTGCAAGCAGGCACGTCTTGGCATCCGGGACGGGATTCGCGGATTCGCCCCGCAAAACTCGCACCGCTTCGATAGCGCACCCGATGCCGTGGATGAACCCCTGCGCGAAGTTGCCGCCGGAGGTGTTCACCGGCAAGCGGCCCGACGGCGCGATCAGATTCTCGAAGCGCACGAACTCACCCACGCTCTCGTAGGTGCAGAAGCCATGATCGATCAGCGAGGCAACGCCCTGCGCGCTGAAGTTCTCATAGAGCTGCACGACGTCGATATCGTTCGGCGTCAGACCCGTCTGATCCCACAAGCGACGCGCGACGGGCTGAAAACCCGCCGAGGCGTAGTTGTCATCGTTCTCGAGCAGATCGCCCCACCCTTTCGCCGTGCCGTTTGCGACACCGAGCACGTGAATCGGTCGCTTTTTCAAATCCTTTGCGCGCTCGGTGGCCACCAACAGCAGCGCACCGGCGCCGTCGTTCTCGCGCGAGCAGTCAAACAGACGAAACGGCTCGGCGATCCAGCGGCTGGAGTGATAGGCCTGGGCGTCGAACTCCTTGCCGTAGGAGACGGCCTGCGGGTTGCGCGCGCCGTGATAGTAGGAAGCCTTGACCAGCTCCTCGACGGTGGACCGCGGCACGCCGTGATGCTCGAACATGCGCTGCGCTCGCAACGCGCACATCTGCGCCGGGCTCAGCAATCCGGCCGTCAGGATGTGACTGTTCAGATGGTGAGCCATGACAGCGGCGGATAAGCGACCGCTGTTGTCCTGCACGAGGGCACGAAACACGACGACGGCAGCGGCTTGACCCGTCGCGATTGCCGCGCCGGCGATGCCGAATGCTGCTGCGATACCCCCACCTCCACCACCCCACACGGCTGAATTCCAGCGCAACTCTTTCGTGCCGAGGTCCGACATCAAGCGCACAGGTTCGTTGTGATCATCGCCGTAGGACACGAAGCCATCGATGTCGGCTGGATTGAAGCCTGCGTCCTCGCAAGCATCGACGATGGTGCTCACGAGCACGCCATGTTCCGGCTCGGGCGATCCGCCGCGCTTGAATTGACGCAGGCCGATACCGGCCACAGACACTGATCCGCAGAACGGTTTACGCATGGTCATGCTCCTGCCCCAACCATGCGCCAACGCAATGCCGGCAGCTCTTCATTGTCGATAATGACGCGACCGATCTCGCCCGAGACGCGAGCACCGATGTGCACCGTCGACGTGTCACCCTGCAGCGTTCCCATGAGGCGTCGATGACCGGCACCTTCGAGCGCCACCACGACACTCACGAAGGGGAGCTTGAATTGAGCCGGGGCGCCGAAGTCGTGATGTGTCCGCGTCCAGGAGAAGATCGTTCCGCGCAGCGCCACTTCATGCCATTGCTGCTCCCATGAGCCGCATTCACCGCAGCGCCACACCGCTGGCCAATGCCAGTGACCACACCGGGCGCACTGCTGCATTTCCAGCCTGCCTGCAGACAGCGCCTGCCAATAACGGGCATCGGCTCCGAGACCTTTCATTCATCCCCCTCACTCAACGCGAGCGCATCAGGACTGGAATTTCATCATTCGATTAACTACTTTATCGGAACTACGCGACATTGAGAATCTGAAAAATACCCCCGCGGCCGAAATTCAAGAGGCACACGCATGCTGAAGCTCTATCACTGCCCGGACGCCCGCTCCCTGCGATGCCTGTGGCTGTTCGAAGAACTCACGCTCCCCTACGAGTTGGAGACGATGCCGTTTCCGCCACGCGTGGCGGCGCCTCACTACCTGGAGGTGAATCCCATCGGCACGGTGCCCTATCTCGTGGATGGCGAGACCACGTTGAACGAATCACCCGCGATTCTCGAATATGTGGCGATCAAACATGGCTCAGGTCGCTGCGCAGTCAAGCCCGAGGAAGCTGTGTACGGCGCCTGGCTGAACTGGCTGCAATTCGGCGAGTGCGCGCTCACCGTGCCACTCGCTTTGTATCTGCGCTTCGCCGTGTTCGCGCCAGAGGAGCAGCGACAACCGCGCATCGGTGCGGATTTCTGCGATCTGTTCTCACAACGAGTCCCGTTGGTCGAACAGGCGTTGGTCGGGCAGGACTATCTCTGCGCCAATCGCTTCACGGTCGCGGACATCTCGGTTGGCTACGCACTGTTCCTCTGTTCGCGTATCGGACTTGCGAAGCTGCTGTCGGAGCCGCTCACGGCTTACCTCGCACGCTTGACGTCGCGGCCGGCATTCATCACCGCGCGCGCCAGACAAAAGCTGAAGGGTTGAGTGTCACGAGGCTTTGTTCAAAACGATGTCCACGGACGTCAAATCCACGATGGCGGATGAAAAACGCTCCGTCATCGCGGTGCAGATGTCTTCGGGTTGCATCTCGACCATGCACATGCACCAGCCGATGCCGTGCAAGGCATAGGCGCGAAAGGCTTCATATGCCGCGTCAGCAGATGGCGCGGCGCGCACTCCAAGCTCTCGCAGATGCATCACGTGCTGAGAGAGAAGATCGCGCGCGCAGGCGCGTCGATCGGCCACTGACAGGCCACTGATCAGAAAGTACGACACGTCATAGGCCCAGTGTGCGAGCTGGCAACACTGCCAGTCGAGCAAGCGCGCCTCCCCGCCCGGCAACGTGTAGAGCTGGCCGAAGTGCGCATCGCCGTGACTCAAGCTCCACGGTTCGCGCATCCGCCAGTCACGCCGCAGTGTGGCATGTGCTCTGTGAAGCAGCCGCCGATCGCGCAGCTCAGGCGCCAGCGCCTGGAAACGCTGGCGTTTCGCGTAGTCCGTCCAATGGGCTTCGTTCCAAAGCCAGCCCAGGACATCCGCCGTGTCATATGAGCCGCCGCTGCGCAGATAGTCGTTGCGGTCGAGCTCAGGATCCATCCAGGAAGCCGCTTGATAGCGCGCAATCGCCTCCAAACCCCGCGCGATGAGATCCGGCGAACCTGCGAGCGCAGCATCTACGAACGTGGCGCCTTGCTGCTCCAGATCCTCCATCACGATGGCACTGTTGCCGTGCTGGTCGGTGTCGGCGAAGAGACAGCGCGGCGTGCGGGTTTCGTACTTACCGTTGAAGTTGCGGTAGAAGAAAGTCTCGCCGGCATACACACGGTCGTTGCCGATGCTCCTGCTGTGCGGCTCCAATCCGGTTTTGACCCACACCGTTTGCTTGCGCTCATCGCTGTACACCAAGTCGACTTTGACCTTGGTCGCTGTGCCGTGAATCACTTTCACGATCTGCGCGTCGGACACATCTGGACCGATCGCCGCGGCGAACCATGCTCTGTCGATCTGCTGAATGGACGTCGGAATGAAGGTCATCGATGCCTCACAGCTCTATCGAGCCCAAGTCTTCGATCGCCATGCAGGCGCGCTCGGCATTGAGTGTGCAGATTTCTTCCGGATGCGCCGACACCGGACACATCACCCACATGAAGGACCACACCGCGTGGCGGCGATATTCGTCGAACATCTTTTCGAGCGACGGCGGTGTGGCTCCGTAAAGCAACAGTCGCGACCTGTAGTTTTCCAGCAGCTCGCGTTCATCCGCCCGGCGCTCCTCTACCGTCATACCCGTCACGATCAGGCTGGCGACATCGAAGGCCCATGAGCCGCGCATCACGTGTTGCCAATCGAGATACCCCGGCTGCCCCTCGGCATCGAAGAACAGATTGGCGCAATGGCTATCGCCGTGTACGAGACATTCGGCATGTCGCACATCGTGCTCGATCATGCGTACGAGCGCTGAGCGCATACGCTCGCGATCGTGCAATCGTCGCGTCACGAATCTGAATCGCGGCAGTCGCGACGACGCGTCCCAGAACGCCGCAAAGTACTGATCGATCATGTCGGAGCCCGCGATCGCCCCGCCTGCCTTGAGCCACTCATGGCGTGATAGTCCAGGGTCCCGCCAGAAAGCAGCGTGATATCGCGCTTGCTGATCGAGCACTGCGCTCACGATGGCGGCTGTCAGAGGCCTGGACGTCGCACCGAAGCTCGCACCCCGGTCGAGCAGGTCTTCGAGCACGATCACCCCCAAGTTGCCGCCGGCGTCGATGCTGGCGTGGTAGCACCGAGGCAAACGCAGCCGCAGCTGCAGCTGCGGCGCCAGATCGCGATAGAAGTGCGCTTCGTTGAGAAACGCGTCGCCCTGGTCGACGCCTTTCGCGTCGAAATGGCCCTTGACCCAGACGTGCTGCGGCGCCCCGGTGGAAACCGCATTGGCATAACCGATGCGGAAGCGCAGCTTGGTCGCGGTGCCATCGATGCGTTGCACGCGCTGAATCGTCTCGATCCGAACGCCACCGAGAACGTCATTCAGTGCCGCTTGCAACCAAGCAGCATCGATATCGCTCTCCGCCTGCGGCAGCTCGCTCAACCGTTTCACACGCCGAGCTCTGCAGCCATGGCCTGCGTCATCGTCTTGAGCTCCGCCACTTCGAGGAAACCTTGTCCGATGCGCCCGCCGCATTCGAAACGGGTCAATCCATCCACACCGAACCAACCCTTGCCGCCCATCAGCGCATGTGCGCGGCAGCGGCCACGAATACGATAGCCGCGATTGCCTTCCGTGTAGATTTCCGCGTCGCATGCTTCCGGTGTCATGCCGTCATCATTGACGGCGGCATGAAACTCGACTTGCTGCACACGGCATATCGTGCCGCGGTCGAACACCCAGCCGAAGCTCGCCCGTTGCGTGCCGGTAACGAACGAGAACACCGAACAGGCCAGATCGTCGCCGAACACGGCGAACAACCAGCGATGCGAAGGATTGCTGGAGAATTCGCGTGCGCCCCACGAATGATCGTGCCAACCGCCTGCGTTGATTTCGCTCTCGCGCCCGCTGACACGGACGCGACCGCTCACCATGCCCGCGGCTTCGTAGTGCCTCTCGGCCAGGATCGTGTCGCCGTGATTGAAGTTGACTTCCACGGGATCACACACGGCGCGAAAGGTGACATCGACCTCCGCATCGGCAAACGTGGCTTTGAGCCGCAAATCCCTGAGCGTCTCTCCGGCAACGAAATGCAGGCTGCCCAGGCGCATGTTCTCCAGGTCGTCTTGCGGCAATGGCAGATCGTGGGCTTGCGAGCGCGCGATCACCTTGCCGTCGCGCAAGAGCCAGCTCCACACATGCGAAGAGCCTTTGGGCGCGAGACTGATGTGATGCGCTCCGGCAATGCCTGCGCGTACATCAGCCCAACCCAGATAGAAACTCTCCTGCCAGTTCGGCTTCGCATTGGCAGCAGGCGCATGGCGCCGCCGATCATCAAAGGTTATTTGCCGCACGAGAACCTCTCGGTGAAGATGTGCGCGCCTGCCACACTTGGGTTGCACTCATGGCGTTCGGATCCATTCGCAGCATCGATCAGATTCGGCCGGAGTGGCTGACGGCGCTGCTGACTGAAACCTTTCCTGGCACGGCCGTGGAAAGCGTCCACATTGGAACGGTCATCAATGGCACGGCGACCAAAGCTCGCCTGCTGCTCACCTACAATCGCGCCGGTCATGCGCATCGCCTGCCGCCCACGTTGTGGCTCAAGGCCGGCTTTGAGCCACATAGCGGTGCCGAGCATCTCCAGGCCATCTACATTGGCGAAACGCTGTTCTATCGCGACATTGCCAAGCGTCTGGATCTTGGGCCGCCGCGTTGCTTTGCTGCGCGCTTCGATGCTGCGACGGGCCAGAACTATCTGCTGCTGGAAGATTTGCTCGCGCTGCATGCGGAGTTCGGTCACGCGGCACGGCCGCTGACGCCGACGCAGGCGGCCAACGTCCTCGAAGTGCAAGCGAAGCTGCATGCGCGTTTCTGGCGCTCGCACGAGCTCGATGACGTTACCTGGCTGCACGGCGGTGGCGCGCTGGGAAAAAGCGGTGTCCACGAGATGACGTTCACCCCGCCGATCTGGGACCGATGCGCCGCGTTGCCTCGCGGCCGCTTCCTGCAGGGACCGCTGGCGGACCGCGAACGCATGGCGGAGATGATGCGCAGCGTCCTGCGGCACGAAGCCGAGCATTCCATGTGCCTGGTTCATGGCGATGCGCAGCTGATGAACCTCTATTTCGTCGCCGATGGGATGCCAGGGTATCTGGACTGGCAAACCGCGATGTGGAGCTACTGGGCTCACGATGTCGCAGACTTCGTCGTAACCTGCATGACGGTTGACGATCGCCGGCGCAGCGAGCGCGACTTGATCGATCACTATGTCCGAGCGCTGCATCGTCACGGTATCACCGAGCTGACGTCTGCGGCAGCGTGGCACGCGTACACGCGACACACTGCGTACACGATTCACTGGGCAGTGTGTTTGCCGGAATGGCAGCCGGAGGCGGTGTGCGCCATCAACACCGAACGAGCTTGCGCGGCCATCCTCGATCATCGTAGTGACGCCGAGTGGTGCTAGCCGTCTCAGCGCACGCGCGGCAACTGCTCGTGTGCGTTGACGTACTTGGCGCGCAACGGCGGCTTTGCGATCTTGCCGGTTGCCAAGCGTGGTAAGGGTTCCTTCTCGACCGCGACGTAGCGCGGCACTTTGTAGTCGCTCAAGTGCTTGCAGCAATGCGCGATCAACTGCTTCACGTCGATGCCGCTCGACGAGTACAGCACCGCGAGCGGTGTTTCGCCGAAACGCTCGTCTTTCGCGGCGATGGCAGCGACTTCATCGATGCCTGGAAACTCCGAAATCACACGCTCGAGCTCGGCCGCAGAGATGTTGAGACCGCCCGAGATGATGATGTCCTTGATGCGATCCAGCATCGTGAGCAAGCCGTCTTCGTCGATCACGCCGAGATCACCCGTGTGCAGCCAGCCATCGACGACGGTCTTGGCGGTGGCTTCAGGATCGTTCCAGTAGCCGACCATCGTGCCTGGGCCTTTGACGACGATCTCGCCTGGCGTGTTGGGTGGCAGGAAGTTTCCTGCCGAATCCATGATGGCCATGCGCGTGAACGGCATGCCACGCCCGCACTTCTCGGGATTCGTGACAGCGGCCTCGAGCGTGTTGATCGTGCACTGTCCGCCCACTTCGGTCTGGCCATAGATCTGTCGCAACAGCACGCCCTTCTTCATCCAGGCTTCCAGCAGTTGTCGCGACACACGCGCGCCACCACACGAGGTCATACGGACGTGCGACAGATCGGCCTCAGCGAACCCGTCGCACGCGGCGATGCGCTCGAGGAACACCGGTGCACCCATCACGCTGGTGATCTTCTCCTCCACGATGCACTCCAACGCGCGCTCCGGATCGAACGCGTCGTAGACATAGACGGTACCGCCGTACGCCAGGAACTGTGTGAGCAGCACGTAACCCGCCGACGTGCTCAACGGCGCGAACAACAGCAGCCGCGCATGATCGATCGCAGCGGGCTCTGCCAACGCAAACTCCGTCTGGTAGTTGAGCATCGTGCGATGGGAGTACACGACACCTTTGGGTCGCGCTGTCGAGCCGCTGGTTGGAATGATGACGACGTTGGTATCGGCAGTGATGCCCTCGCGGGTATCGCGCCGCGAGCTCGGTCGTTTGCGGAATGCGGTGACTTCGCTCAACGATTTCAGCCGCAGATCCGGCGCGGAGCTCAGCAGCTCTTCGGCTGCGTCCTTGCGCGCCGAGTCATGGAACAGCACCTTGGACTCGTAGCGCCCAAGCATGTACGACGCTTCGCTGACGGTGAAGCGCGCGTTTACAGGCGCGAGGATAGCGCCGGCCCGCATGATGCCCTGCGCGAGAATGCACCACTCCAGGCAGTTGGTTGCAAAGATCGAAACGCGATCCCCCACCTGCACGCCTTCGTCGATCAACCAGTCGCACAAGGCTTCCGCCCAGGTGTCGAGTTCTGCGTACGTGATCCGGTCGTCCTGCGTAACGATCGCAGGCTGATCCTTGCGAATGGCCGCCCACCACTTGGAGCTGTCGATCAACGTGCCGGTCAATGTCGTCTCCCGTTTCCCGTGCCCTACGCGCGTGAAGTGTGCCACTGCAACGGTAGCGACTCGATCGCGGTCACCGTGCCGATGCGAAAGCCGTGGCGAGAGCCCGGCCTGAGCGAGAACTCGCCGATCCGCTGGCACCATTCTTCCGTCAGGATACGTATCTCGGCTCGCGCCAGGATGTTGCCCACGCACAGGTGCGGCCCGCGTGAGAACGTCAGATGCTTGCCCTGCTCACGATCGATATCGAAGCGCACGGGATCGCTGTTGGCCTGATCGTCCAGACCGGCAACCGTCAACATGCACAGCACCATCTCACCCGCTTTGAAGCGGACGCCCAGCCGCTCGCAGTCCTTCGCAACCAGGCGCGGTGTGTTGATGACGCTAAAGCAGCGCAGGCCCTCTTCGACGAACTTCGGGATCAGGCTGGGGTCGGACTTGAGGCGTTGCTGTAACACCGGATCCTGCGCAAGGTGGCGATAAGAGAAGCCGCTGACGTTGGTCACCGTATCCATGCCGCCCAGGAAGAGGACGAAACACATGGCCAGGATCTCGTCTGTGGTCAGCTTACGGCCATCGACATTCGTCGTGATGAGATGGCTCACGAGATTGTTCGCCGGATTCGCGCGGCAATATTCGATGTGCTCACCCAGCACCGCCAGAATCTGCGCCGACATCGTACTGACGCCATCCGGATCGTGAGCATTGAAGAAGGAGTCGGCCAGGTGTCGGAACTCGCGCAGCCGCTCGAGCGGCATCCCCATCAACTCCATGAAGATGGAAACCGGAAACACGGAGGACACGTCGCGAATGAAATCGCACTCGCCACGACCAGCGACATCTTCGATGATACGAATGGCCCACGCGCGAATCTTCGGCTCCATGTCGCGGATCGCCCTCGGCGCCAGCATTGGCATCAGCGCCTGTCGATACGGCAGATTTGTTGGCGGATCGACATTGAGCGGAATCATGTACGGTGGATCGGGAACGCGTGGGATCTGCATCTCACGTGCGGAGAAATGCTCGGGATCCTGAACGATGGCGCTGATGGCCTCCATCCGACGCACCATCCAGTGGCCGCCGTTGCGCGGGGTATAGAAGATGTCGGGGGCATCTTTGAACGCAGCGGCGTACGAGGCTTGCACCTCGTCGCCGATGCGCGGATCCGCGTAGATGTCGAAGTCGAACACGCGCTCGGGCGGCACGTGAGCGGGGAGTTCGAAAGCGGCAGCCATGCTGTTCTCTCCTGTCATCTAGCACCAAATGTCGAGCGCGCTCTCGGTGCTGACGAAGTCACTAGCATCGGCCTGCGTGTGCGCATCGTCCAGTGCCGTGCGGCGACCTCCATTCAGTGCTGAGTCCGAACCAGACCCAACAAATTCGCAGTGAACGTGTTGGGTCCGTAAGTACGCTCGTCTCTCTTGCGACGTCAGAACTTGTACCCAACCTCGGCCATGACGCTCGCCGGGGCCCCCCAGGCCTGACCGAAGCCACCGGCATTCGGCAGCACCTGCACGAGATACTTCTCATCGGTGACGTTCCTGCCGCTGACTGCGAGCGTCCATTTGTTAGACGGATCGGTCCATGCGGCGCGCAAGTTCAACAAGCCCACGGAGTCCTCCGTCAGCGTGCCGGCGAAATCGAACGTCGTGTCATCCTGATAGCTGTAAACCGCGTTCAGATCGAGCTTGCCTTCGAGCAGCGCCAGCGAGTAAGTCAAGCCGAGCGAGCCGCTGTACTTCGGCGTGCGCTGCATGCGTTCGCCGGAGACATCGCCGACTCCGTTGACGACGCCGCCTTGTGCGGGATCGAACGTCTGGACAGTCGCTTCGGGGAAGTTGTCGTACTCCGCATGGGTGTACGCGAGGCCCAGATCGACCGTGAAGGAATCGGTCACCAACTGCTCCCAATGCATGTCGGCGCCGTAAATCTTTGCCTTGTCCGCGTTCTGAAAGATGGCCGAAGTGCCGACGTACGTTGCAACCTGCAGATCGGTGTAGTCGTAATGGAAGGCAGCGGCTTCGAAACGCCATCTCGATCGTGCGATCTTATAGCCCAGCTCGAAGGCCGAGATCTTCTCCGGATCCACCGCCTCCTGGTCCGCGGCGTACCCGGAAGCATTGAACAGGCCCGCCTTGTAACCCTTGCTCCACGACAGGTATACGTTCGAATCGTCGTTGATCGCGTAGTGCAGCACGGCTCGAGGTGTGAAGCTCGAAAACGTCTTCTTATCCGAGCCCAGATCGACCGGTGCCGGGACGCCGAAGAACTGCTTGTAGGACACACCCGGTCGATCCTTCGCGTATCGGCCACCGGCCGTAAATGACCACTTCTCAAGCGAAGGTGTCAGCTTGCCGAGGTCGAACGTGGCATCCGCATACGCAGCAATGGAGCGATTCTTCGCGCTGAAGGTGGAGTTATGGATGTAGCCGGTGTACACGTACGAACTCGCAGGCCAGGGCGGCAAGGCACCCTCGAAGGCACCTCCCGGACCGAACGGTCCATACAACGAAATGTTGAAGGGCTTGTACTCAGTCTCTTCATGGAAGTAGAACAGTCCAGTAACCCAGTTACTCAGCACACCGTCCTCTGAATGCGAGAGTCTGAATTCCTGGCTGTATACCTCCTGCGTGTAGTCCCAGGAGGCGGCCCCCACGAATCCGAACTGGCCGAATGACGCAGTGAGCGGAAAGAGGTAGTTCGGAAATGGGGCCACGGGTGTCG
Source organism: Steroidobacteraceae bacterium (assembly GCA_040513115.1). GTDB lineage: Bacteria > Pseudomonadota > Gammaproteobacteria > Steroidobacterales > Steroidobacteraceae > DATELY01. The sequence continues at coordinate 22,902 of JBEVDW010000027.1, forward strand.
TGCCGTTTGGCGGGAAGATCGACGCTGTCTGAATCGTTGCTTCCGAACCATCGTCGTCATGGTAGTTGGACAAGGACGTAAACGTCGCGAAGCCGAGGTCACCTTCGAGCTTCAAATCGAATCCATAGCCGTCACCCTCGTGAACGATGTCTTCGTTCAGGCTGACCTTGCGCGATTTGTTCGTAATCATTGGAACGCCGAAGAATGCCGCTGCATTCGAATACCCCTTGTAAGCGTTGACCGCGTACAGGCTGGGATCGTCGAACTTGTTGTAGTCCGCCGCAAACGTCGCTTTCCAGTCATCGCTCAGCTGGAACAGTAATTTCAGTCGTGCGGTGGTGTTCTCGCTCGGTGCCGCATCCTTGCCCGTGAACACGTTGTCGGTCCAACCGTCCGATTCGCTGTAACCGACGGCGAGACTGGCGGCCACACGATCACTGAGGCCCATCGTGCCGAAGAAGGCGCCGTTGAAGGTATTGAAGCTGCCGTAACCCGCTCTGATCTCGAGCCCCGGCTCAAAGGACGGCGTCTTGGTCGTCACGAGAATGGCGCCACCCGTTGCGTTGCGACCGAAGAGTGTTCCCTGCGGACCCTTCAAGACTTGCACCGATTCCACGTCGATGAAATCGAAGTCGTTCGACAATGCGTTCGGCTTGTAGATGTCATCGACATACGTCGCGACGTTCGCACTTGCGCCGGCACCCGCGATCGCCGTGCCGACACCGCGGATCGAGGGCTGGAAAAACGCACCGGAAGAGTCGATGTGCAAGCCGGGGACCAACTGCGACAGACTCGCCATGTCGCTGACGCCGCTGGCCTCCAGTCCGTCGCCACTCACGACGGTCATGGAGATGGGCACATCAACCGCGTGTTCCGTACGCTTCTGGGCGGTCACCACGATTTCCTCGAGACCACCCTCCTGACCCCAGACGGTCAACGGCGCTAGCGTCACAGCGGCGGCTAGCAACGACGGCGTGATCCTTGATCGCATAACTATCCCCTTGGGCCGGCGCCCTTATGTTGATACGGAGTTCTTAATTAATTGATTGATTCTCGAATCGAGCGCGATCTTAGCACCGCGATTTAGGTTCGCAAGCGGGGAATGTCGTTGGTTTGCTGGCGGGCGCGGTTTGATCTGCTGCAGTGCGAACACCACCGCCGTGTCGGGTCCATGTGACGGCACGGCAGGTCCCGGTTTCTGTTCAGTCCCAGAGTCGGGTGGTCCTAGGCGACCCGACCCAATCCGGGTCGCGTGCGGAGATTCTCAAACGCGCTCGATGAGGGTGGCAGGCGCCATCCCACCGGCCGCGCACAGCGTCGCCAAACCCACGCTCAGATCGCGCCGTTCGAGCTCATCGAGCAGCATGCCGAGAATCATCGCGCCGGTGGCGCCGATCGGATGTCCCAATGCCATGGCACCGCCGTTGACGTTCACGATGGCTGGATCCACGTCGAGATCGCGCATGAACTTCAACGGCACCACGGCGAATGCTTCGTTGATCTCGACCAGATCGACGTCGCGCATCGACATGCCCGCAATCTCCAGCACCTTCCGGGTAGCAGGCACAGGCGCATTCAACATGAGCGTGGGGCTGTCACCGACGGTAGCGACAGCGCGGATGCGCGCACGCGGTTTCAGTCCATGGGCACGCGCATATTCCGGTGAAGCGATGACGACCGCGCCTGCCCCATCGACCACGCCAGAGCTGTTGCCAGCGTGGTGCACGTGATTCACCACCACATCCGGATACGCCTGCCGCACAAGCTGCGCATACGTCGTCCCGGCTTCATCGAGCGGCCGCTCATATATGGCAGCAAAGGCGGGTGTCAGTTGTGCGAGCGCGTCCAGCGTGGTCCCGGGGCGGGGATATTCTTCCTTGTCGAGCGCAAGCGAACCATCATCTTTGAGCACGGGAATCAGTGCGCGCTTGAAGCGATCCTCGCGAATGGCAATCTCCGCGCGCCGCTGACTTTCGACCGCCAATCGATCGACGTCATCACGCGTGATCCCCTCCAAGGTGGCAATGAGATCCGCACAGACACCTTGATGCGGCTGTGGGATGCGTTTGCGCAGCCCCAGGTTTTCCGAGTCGAGGATGGGATGCAGCTTCAACGTCGAGTTGTGCGACATCGACTCGACGCCGCCCGCGACCACCAGCTGCTGCATGCCGGACATCACGCCCATGGCCGCGACGTTGATGGCAGTCAGCGCCGAACCGCAGAAACGATCCAGAGAAACGCCCGGCGCCAGTTGGTTGTAGCCGGCATCCAGTGCTGACATGCGCGCGATGCAGTTGCCCTGCAATCCCTTTTGCGCCCCGCAGCCGGCGACGACGTCGTCGCCGGTCGACGTATCGAGATGATTACGCTCGGCCAGCGCCTTCAACACCGACGATAACAATCGTTGCGAATGGATACCCGCCAGAGCGCCCTTGCCGATCTTGCCCAGGCCCCGCGGCGTGCGGGCCGCGTCGATGATCCACGCTTCAGCCACGATGAAACTCTCTGTCTGTTAAGAAGGCAGAGATCATGACAGGGCATGATCAATCGATCAATTAAAACACCGAATGTGGAGCTACTTGGGCGGTGGCGCGGATGACAGCTGCGCCTCATAGGCCAGATACGTATCCAGGTATTCGCGCATCTCGAGGACACGCCCGTCGCGCACCTTTATCAAGAAGTGATAGCGGTTGCTGTATGACGCTCCGTTGCTCATGCGCGCGGTGCTCGACGCTTCGATGGCCACCCGCTCGCCTTCGGCGGTAACTCCCAGGATTTCCGCCTGCAAGCCTTCGGGGAAGCCGCGTCGGATGTTCTTCAGAAACTTGGTGATCTGATCCATCTGGCGTGTGCCCGACACCTTCACCTTCTGCGGGTCGCCCAAGACCCACCAAGTGGCTCCGGGCGCCAGCATCGCGACCGCTGCCTCCATGTTCCCTTTGAAACAGTGATCGAGAAACGTCAGGGCGAGCTGCTTGGTGACAGCCAAATCGTTCTTTGCAGTTTGATCGTTCACGCGATGCTCCATCGAATTAGACGCCACGCAGACTGTCCAGCGTGTCGAGATCATCCATCGCCGTCGACATCCGCCGCACGAACTCGAATGTGATGTCGCGCGGCTGCATGTCGGGCATGCCTGGCGCCGGATGGACCACGATGGTCCACCACGTCAGTGCCGTTATCAGCTGCTGTCGGTACGCCGTGAACGCGTCATTGAAGTCGAGCTTCGGTCCGCCGGCGGCATGTAACCGATCCAGATAGTAACGCAGCAGGTCCTGCTCCGAGTCGCGCCGATTCTCGATGGTGAGCGCGGTTGACAGTGCATAAGCAACGTCACGCGCCCAGTGCCCGTGGTGCGCACACTGCCAGTCGCCCAAACCCATCTCGCCATTGCCCGCGACGTACCAGTTCTTCAGATGCACGTCTCCATGCGCAACAGTCTTCGGATACTGATCGTGTAATGCGACTGACTTCAGCGCGCAGGCCAGACCTCCGCATAGCGCTGGTACAGGCGCGGCGGAATGACCTCTTCGGCTTCGAGGAAGCCCGGTCGGATCTCATTATAGAAACGCGCTTCGATGTTTGCGCCATCGGAGACGCCGAGGATGATGCGGTTCGGAAGCCGTGCGTCGCCTTGCAGAAGATGGCCGTCGGCAGCCCGGCCTTGCGTCCTGCCTCGTTGTATTCGATGTAGATCTTGCGCCGGTTGGAAGAGCCCACATCCGGCACATCGAGGCGATGCGAAACGACCTGCGCGCCGGGATGCTTCTTGCACAGTGCATCTGTCAGCCATTCGGGCGTGATGGCTTCATAGGACAACGGCAACTGCGCTGTGCTGTACACCTTGTCGTTGACGTGGGGCCGCTCGGCTTCGTACAGCGCCTGTATCTGTTCGACCTGCGAGCTCAATTGCATCTCCTCATCAGCGGACGTGCTGCGCGCTCCTCACGCCTAGATCGGATCCCAGCTGAACACGTCCGCCGAGCGATCCAGCTTGAAGAAGGACGCCTTCAAAGCAGGCAGCGCTTGAGTGAGGCAGCTCTCCGGCGTCCAGCCTTCGGCAGTATGGACGGACCGAATCGGACGCGGTTGGCTGAACAGAAAGATCTCGTTGCGCCGCACGCCGAATATCTGGCCCGTGACATCTTTGGAGCCATCGCTGCACAGCGCGACGGCAAACGGTGCGATCTTGTCCGGTGTCATACGCTTTGCCGCTTCCAGGCGAGCGGCGTTCTCCGGCGTCGCTGGAATCGTGCCGACGAGGCGAGTCCATGCGAACGGCGCAATGCAGTTCGAGCGCACGCCGAACTTAGCCATATCCAGCGCGATGCACTTCGACAAACCCACCACACCCAACTTCGCAGCCCCGTAATTCACCTGGCCGAAGTTGCCGACGAGGCCGGAGGTCGAAGTCATGTGCACGAAGGAGCCCTTCTGTTTCTCTTTGAAGTGAGGTGCCGCTGCGCGTGCGACGTTGAAGCAGCCTTTCAGGTTCACGGCGACCACGGCATCCCACTCCGCCTCCGACATCTTGTGGAAGATGCCATCGCGCAGGATGCCCGCGTTGTTGATCACGGCATCGAGATCACCGTAGGTCTTGATCGCGGCGGCGACGAGCTCATGTGCACCATCCCACGACGCGACGTTGGCGCCATTCGCCGTTGCCTCGCCGCCAGCACGCTTGATCTCCTGCACGACCTGCTGCGCCGGACCGAGATCGCCGCCCTCGCCGCGCTCATCGCCGCCGAGATCATTGACGACAACGCTCGCGCCTTCGCGCGCAGCCAGCTTCGCGATCTCTGCACCGACACCGCGACCCGCGCCGGTGACGATCACTACTTTGCCTTGCAACACATTCGCCATGGAACTCTCCTGATCTGTGTGAATCACGGGTCCGGTGCACCAGCACCCACCCTCGTCAGATGACTACTGTGCGCGTGCCTCGATTGCCGCGCGCAACGCCAGCACGCGCCGCGCCTGATCGAGATGCAGGCGCTCGGCCATCTTGCCCGCCACTCGCACCGCACCCTTGTCGCGGTTCTCGGGCAACGCAAATGCATCGACGATGGCCTGCGCCGCCTCGAGCTCGGCCTTCGCCGGAGTGAAGATGAGATTGCAGGGCTCGATCTGATTCGGGTGAATCACCGTCTTGCCATCGAAACCGAACTGCAAGCCCTGCCGGCATTGCATCTCGAATCCAGCACGATCGTCGAGATCGTTGTAGACACCGTCGATGATGTCCAGACCCCATCCGCGAGCCGCCGTAACCGCCAGCGACAGCGTGGCTTGAAAAGGCAAGCGCGTGGCATCGAGCGTTGCGCGCGTCTCTTTGGCGAGATCGTTCGTGCCCATGACCCAGCAACGCAGCCGTGTCGAGTCGGCACGGGAGGCAATCTCATCGAGACGGAAAACACTGCGTGCGGTTTCGATCATGGCCCACAGCGCTGTATGCGGCGGCGCCGCCGCCAGCGCGGCATCGAAACGGCTGATGTCCTCTCCACCGTTGACCTTCGGCACGAGCACAGCATCAGCGCCAATGGGAGCAATCGCTTCGAGGTCGGCCCTGCCCCACGGCGTGTCGTAGCCATTCACCCGAATGATCACTTCGCGATTGCCAAATCGTCGACTGCGCACTGCGTCGATCGCGGTCGCACGGGCAGATTCCTTCAACTCAGGTGCGACTGCATCTTCGAGATCCAGAATCACACCGTCGCAAGCGAGCGATGCAGCCTTGTCCAGCGCCTTCGCATTCGATGCCGGCACATACAGAAGGCTGCGTCTGGGTCGAATGGCTACCACGGGGGCGCTCTCAACGCGAGTGGCCGACCAGGGCGCGATCCAGCGTGTTCTGCAGGATCCTCACCGAGGCGGCGTCCACCATCTCGCCGTCGACTTGAATCGCGCCGAGGCCCTGCGCCTCCGCGATCTTGTATGCCTCGATCATCTTGCGTGCATGCGCAACCTGATCGGCGGGCGGCACGAAGACTTCCAGGGCAATAGGGATCTGTGCGGGATGGATGGCCCACTTACCGACACAGCCGAGGATCAGTGCGCGGCGGCATTCCTCGCGGTAAATCTCGTCGTTGCGGAAATCGCTGTAGGGTCCATCCACGGGATCCAGATCGTTGGCCCGCGCCGCGATGATCATGCGATACCGTGCGTAATGCCACAGATCGCCCGGATAACCGGTGGTGCCGCCGACGGAGCGCGCATCCATCTTCTGCGACGCGGAGTAGTCGCCCATGCCGAAAATCAACGCCTCGAGCCGGGGCGATGACTCGGCGATGCGATCCACATTCTTCATGCCGTGGACTTCCTCGATGAGTGCCTCGATACCGATCTGATCTTTCAGGCCGAGATCGAGCTCGAGCTGCGACAGCAGCGTTTCGACGAAATGGATGTCACGCGCATCCATGACCTTGGGAATCATGATCGTGTCCAGCACCTCGCCTGCGCCCTTCACGACTTCGATGATGTCGTCGTAGGCATAGCGAGTGCGCAGATCATTGATGCGCACGCAGCGTACCTTGCCGGTCCAGTCCAAGCCCCGAAGTGCTTCGACGATCTGTCCACGGGCCGCCTTCTTCGCATTCGGCGCCACCGCATCTTCCAGATCCAGGAAGACGTGATCGGCGTTGGAACCCGCCGCCTTGCGCATCATCTTCTCACTGGAGCCGGGGACGGAGAGCTGCACACGGCGTGCGCGGCGCGGTTTCACTGCGGTCATATCGATTCCCCCGTTCTATCTGCTCAGCCTTTGGGGCGTGAAGCAAGCAAGACTTTGCGTTCGCCGGAGAACACCAGCACATCGCGCTGGTTGTAGCCCCGATGCAAAAACGTGACGACGCCGCCCTTCTGCTCGGGCGCAGGCTCGAGCGCGAGTACTTCGCTGTAGGAGTACAGCGTGTCGCCGTGATACACGCGCGTATGCAGCTTGATCTTGTCCATCGCGATCTCGCGAATCGCGCGCTGCGCCGTGTCCTGCGCGGCCAGTCCAATGACCATCGCAATATTCACGCCGCCAAATACGGTGCGCTGCCCGAACATCGGATCGGCTTGCGCCATGTGCTCATTGAAGTGCGGCTCGGCCGTGTTGAGCACCATGTTCGTGATCAGCACGTTGTCGAGCTCCGACACCGTCTTGCCGCGGGCATGCCGATACACGGCGCCCAGCGTGAAGTCTTCGAAGTAGCCGGCGAAGTCTTTCTGCACGGGCTGGCTCATCGCCCATCTCCGGCGGCGCGTCCCATCAGCTTGTCAGAGATGATTCGCAACTGAATCTCCGAGGTGCCTTCGAAGATCTTGGTCAGACGTGCATCACGCCAATAGCGCTCTGCCGCGAACAGGGTGGTGTAGCCAGCGCCGCCGTGGATCTGCAGACCTTCGCTCGTTACACGCTCGGACATCTCGGCCGCGAAGTACTTCACCATGCCCGCCTCGAGATCGCAGCGCGTTCCCGAATCGATGGCGTCGCAGACGTAGTACAGCAGCTGACGCGCCGCTTCGATCTCGGTGGCCATGTGGGCGATCTTGAAGCGAATGGCTTGGAACTCGCCGATGGGCTTGCCGAATTGATTGCGTTGCTTGGCGTACGCGATCGAGTCTTCGAGTGCACC
>JBEVDW010000028.1:0-10630 GCA_040513115.1 Steroidobacteraceae bacterium
GAGAACTTCCTGGGCTTTGTGCAGATCGCTTGCATAAATATGCTGCTCAAACGATTTTGAGATAGGTTCTAGTGGCCCTCGTGGGTGCGGGACCTGGATGACTGGGCCCGCACCCCTCGATGTGGCGTTGACATCAAAACACCAAAGAGACTGCCAGCAGCAGCAGCAACCCAGCCAGTGCGATGTTGCCTGTGTTCTCAGCAAGCTTGATGAGGCTGTACGTATTCATGAGTTACTCCCTACGTCGCTAAAGATGGGCGACGCTTGTGGAGATGAACTCTACGGATGCGGCACGGGGCGAAACATCGGGCGACGCGCATGACATTCATGACGATGCTTCAGCAATACGCCGCCTCGCACTGACATGGATGAGTCGACTGAATACCGCGTTCCAAATGGGATCTGCAGTTTGCCGACCGGGGTGTCGCTCATGCGCGACCAATCAAGCAAGGTGATTGGGCTATCCATCGAAGTCGAGAGCCCAGCATCGTTTCCACGGTGCACGGGTTTGCAGTGAACCTATGAGTTCGTCCGCGATGCGTACGTCCCGGTGTCCAAAACGCTTTTCGAGCGTGCAAGGCGGCGTCGCCGGCTTGCCAGGAGCCCTGACAATCCGACGCTGAGGAGCCCCAGCGAGCCTGGCTCCGGCACCGAAACGTGAGGCTTCGCGTCGGTCTCATCGTTGGGAAGCGTTGGGTCGGGAATGACCGGGGAATAGTGTTCGTGCGGTGAGCCGCTCTCTGGGCGATCGCTGTCACGCGGGTTACTGCACCACAGTTGGTAACAAGACCCCGCGTGATCCCGTGGCGGTAGATGGACCAGAGGCTCGCCATCGGGGTTACCGTCTTGTTCGTTGGCTGCCACGCGATCATCGAGAGCTACCGGGTCATCTGTAGCTGCTGGGTTGGTCTGACCAGGAGCAGACGTCGATTGCTGATGGTTCTCGCTCGAGGGGTTGGATGACTTGCCTGAACCGCCGCCTCCAGCGCCGCTGCCGCTGCGGATACCGCGCCCTGTGTTTTCGTAGCCCGCTGCACCCGAGCTGGAGCCAAACGCACTCGCATCGAAAGCCATCGCTACGAATCCAGCGTCATCAAGTTGCTGTACATCGCCGATCGGATATTCGGATGGCGACGGTGTGCCGTCATCCGTCGCGAGTGTGATCAATTCGCTCGATGCAGCTGCTGGGTGGTGAATGTCTTCGTAGGACGGCGATGTTGGGATGTTGATCAATTGATCGAGGACTACATCGTCCGTCGTCGGCGCACCAAGCAGAAGAGCGATCGGATCTTCGCTGCGAGGCGCCGGCGCCTTTGATGCGTGCCACCAGTAACCCATGCCTCCAGCTGCAAGTGAAGCCGGAATCAAGGCAAGCAATACGAGTGTTCGTCGACGGCGATGCATAAACGTCTCTTTGAGCTTGGACACCTCCAGCGTTGCAAAAAACACTCCAAATGAAACAAGCAGGCGTCATCTGGGTGAAGAAGGGGCCAGATCATTGCTCAACTGTGAGGTGGCTCACGTGCGCTGAGATGCAGTTGGCTCAGCAGATCTTCGCGGTGATGAGCGATGTCAAAAAATCCGTCATCTGCAATCCGTGCGGCGTATCACTTGCGCTCTGCATCTCTATCCGCACACCCGGATAGTGACAATACGACGCCCATGAACAATGAGCGGACCACAGTTGACTTGCGCGCATGCATGAGCTTCGCCAAGCAGCATGCATGAACCTTGGCAAGGGCCTTGGTCTGCGTCAATCCAGTGCTGGACACTCGCCTTGGTTATCCTTGAAACTCTTTACAAGAACACGGATTCGCAGACCTGCACGACTCTGGTCACTGAACAACCACACGAGCCACATGCTGGCGGGGGACCGAAATGAAAGTAGATTCAAGAAGTCAACGAGTGCTCATCTGGACGGCAGTGGTGTTGGCCAACTTCTACACGCTGGCCTTCGTGTATCTGATGGACTTCTTTCCGCTGCCCCTGCCATCCCTGGGCGCGGAAGCCGTGCTGGAGCTCTACACCCGGCACAATCTCCAGTTCAAGTTCGGCGTCGTCATCATGGTCTTGAGCAGCGCTTTCTATCTGCTCTGGACCGTGGTCATCGCTGTCCAGATGACGCGCATCGAAAAGGGCTTCCCGCTCTGGACCCTGTTGATGGTGTTGGCCAGCGTGTTGGGAACCTGGGCATTTGCGTTTCCGCCCCTGATCTGGGGTACGGCTGCGTTCATGGTCGAACGCAATCCCGAGATCACCCTGATGTTGCATCAGTTCGGGTTTCTGATGCTGGTCGCTGCGGGCGGCTTTTTCATGATGCAGCTGGTGCCGATCGCGGTCGTCGCATTTTCAGCGAGCAACACTGATGCGAACACTGCGTTCCCACGTTGGCTGGCGTGGCTGTCGATTTGGGACGGCATGCTCGGACCGATCGGCGTCATGGCGTTCGTCTTCAACCGTGGGCCGTTTGCGTGGAACGGCGTGATCTCATTCTGGCTGCCGCTGCTGCTCTTCACGGTGTGGTTGGTCGCGTTGATCTACTGCTTGTTGCGGGCCATCAAGCATCAGCAGCGCGCCGAAACTCCAAGAGCAGGATTGATCAACGAACCGAAGGTGGCGGTTCAAGTATGACCGCATCGCCTTCCGCCAGCGCATGTTCGGCTGGTGAAGGCATAGTCGGGTTTGCATTGAAGTGTGCGGCGTGTCAGGCGCACGCCGCACACGCTGCATCTGCCGTCTAGATCGGCTGCAACTCGCCGTTGAGGATCCAAGGCGTGCCGAACTTGTCGATCAGCATCCCCCACGCCTTCGCCCAGAACGCCGGTTGCATCGGCATCGTGACCTGACCACCCGCCGCGAGCGCATCGAAGATCTTGTGTGCTTGTGCGGTGGTGTCGTAGTTGAGCGTGATCGAGACGCCTTTGATTCCTTCATAAGCAATGTGGGCCGGCGCATCGCCAGCGTAGAGCAAGCCGCCATCCGGCAGTGCGAGCCGCGCGTGGATGACGCGGTTGGCGAATTCCTTCGGCATCTGCGCGGCCATGGGCGACTCGGCGCCGGTCATCAGCACTTCCAGCTTGCCGTTGAGTACGCGCTCGTAGAAGCGCATCGCGTCTGCGCAGTTGCCGTCGAAGCCGAGGTAGGGGATGGGTTGAGGCATGGCTTGTCTCCTGGGGATTTGCGTCCGAAATTCGTTCGTTCCGGCGCAAGTGGTGCGCCGCTACATCGAAGACGAACCAGGTTTCGCGAATTCGACAGGCGGCAGAAGGAATATTGTTGCCCAGGTGTCCGACAGGGTGTGTGGTTGGCGCAAGGTGGACGCCGAGCCACAGAACAGGAGCTGCTTGATGGTAAGCCGCGTGCCTACTTGATGTGGGTCGCCCACAAGTCGTTGAGATACCCGAAGTTCCAGTTCTCGGGTGCTTCGCGGGCCACGATCTTGTCCGTGACGTGGGATTCCGTCAGATCGACGAGCTTCGGGAGCATCGGCATGCCGGACTTCGTCGAGAAGAATAGCTTCACCTTGGGCGCCGTCAGTTTCTTGGGGTTCTGCTCGACGACCACACCCAGCTTGCCCGAGGACATGCGCACCAACGAGCCCACCGGGTAGATGCCGATGGTCTTGATGAAGGTCTGCAGAATCGTCGGATCGAAGTGGCCTTGCCACGAAGCCATTCGCGCCACGGAATCTGCGGGGTCCCAGCCGGCTTTATAGGGTCGGTTCGACGTGATGGCGTCGTAGACGTCGCAGATGGCACTCATGCGCGCGATCAGCGTGAGTTTCTCTGCCGGAAGCTTGTCGGGGTAGCCCTTGCCGTCCATGCGCTCATGATGATGACGGCAGACGTCGAGGACGCGCTCATTGTCGATGCCGCTCTCGAGCAGCATCTCGTGGCCTTTCACGGGATGCGATTTGATGATCGTGAATTCTTCGTCCGTGAGCTTGTCGGGCTTGTTGATGATCTCCTGGGGCATGGCGGCTTTGCCGAGATCGTGGAGCAGCCCCGCCATGCCGGCGTCGCGGCGTTCGGCTTCATCCAGACCGAGCTGCTTGCCCAGCGAGATCATCAGTGTGCAGACCGACACGGAATGGATGAACGTGTACTCGTCCGCGGTCTTGAGCCGACACAGGCTGATGAGCGCATCGGCGTTGCGATCCACGGATCCGACGATCTCGTCGACGAGGGCTGCACAGTCGCTCGTGTTGACCGCGTTCCCCATGCGGGCTTCTGAGAACAACGAAATGACCGTTGACTTCGAGCGCTTGAGGATGTTGGAGGCGACCACCAGCTCATCTGCCATCGATCGTCGCGCTTGGGACTTTGCGACCGACGCGGCTGTCTCGTTCGCCTGGACAGCTTGCTGCGCGCGCTTCACATCCTTGCCCTGAGCGACGTCGATCCAGCATTCGGTCGCGCCACAGGTCCGGACGTGGTCGAGCGTCTTCTGGTCCTTCACCAGGAAGCGCGACTTCCACAAGGAATGTTCGAGCCAGCGGCCCTCGATGGCATGGATAAACATGCCCGTCTCGACCTCTGTGATGGCGATCTTCTTGAGCATCGAAGCTGGATCACTGCGGTTCGTGTTATGGGCACGGGGCATCCCCGCGCGCGGAACACTCTTCGTTCCGCAACACTGCATCGGCAGATCCGTTGAAAAAATAAGGGCCCGCGAACGAGGATTTCTGGAAGGGAGAAATGGGGACATTCCTCATTTCCCCGATGCGCCGACGGGTGGTCTCGCTGCAGGGCGGGCAGCCAAATGCCAACTGCATCAAGAAATAAGGAACCTACCCTTGGTCAAGGCGACGCCCAGCGGTTTTCGAATCGCTTGAGGCGCAGCTCGAGTGTCGTGATCTTGTCGCGGCACCTCTCCGCGTCCACAGCGTTCATCGTGCCCAGAATGTCTACGAGCCGCTGAGTGACATCGTTGTAGTGTTTCACGGCTGCCTTGAATGCAGATTGCGCGCGCCGGCGATCGTTCGCGACTTCGGCGATCGACATGAATGCTGCTGCGATGTCCAGATCCGTATGCAAGGCCTCGACGGATGATTTGATGTCTCCGTCCATGCCTCCATAATTCTGGTTGCCAGCGTTGAGTTCCTGCACGTCGTGTTGAGTGAAATCACGCATCAACACGGTGAGCGCCGCGCCGCAGATGCGTGACGCTCACTTCGTGGGTCGAGAGCACCCATCCCATCATGAAGGCGACGAGCGCTGCTCGAATCTCTTCACGCGCAATTCGAGTGCATGCAGTCTGCCACGCAGATAGTCGGCGTCGTTCGCATCCAACGCCGTGGCATCCGTGATCCATGCGAGCGCGTGAGCGGCCTCGTTGTAGTGCTTCACGGCGGCCTTGAATGCTGACTGCGCACGGCGTCGATCACCCGCAGATTCTGCAATCGACAGGAACGCCGCCGAGATACCCAAGTCCGAATCCAAAGTCTCGACGGATGAATCATCTGTGATGTTCATACGGCAGCTCCGGTTAGTAGAGAACTCACTGTCCTCAGGGTGGCAGCGCAAAACGGGCTCATCGCGCGGTGCGCCTGTGGACGCAATTCCCAGTCATGGAAGATAGTTCCCTACAGGTAGAGCTAAATAAACCTACACGGCAGTGCGGCAATCTGCCGTGCCTCGAGTACGCCCGGAACGTGGGAACAGCGGCAACCGTTCATCGCGTTCAACCGTGCCGAAACCCTCCTCTCAACGCGAGCGGCGGGCGGCGCATCAAAGTTCACTCATGGTCGAGAGCTATGAAAGACATGTGTCCCGTTTGCAGTTGCCATCCAAAGGAGATGCTCGAGTTCAGCGATGAATCCGAGATCATCCGTGAAATGAAGTGTGAGAAAGGCCACCGGTGGCGCCACGAATACGAACGCGATTGGAATGCCGACACGGAGCTCTTCAGACAGAGGGCTGCGTTGTAAACGCGCGAGTCGTAGCGACTATCCGGAACCGATGAGTGCGCGCCGCGCGAGCCACTCGCGGATGGACCACCAAAGATTGGGATAGCGACTTCTCACTTCGTCTTCAAACCAGACGGTCGCTGCGTCATCGGATTCGAAATGGGACACCGCTTCGTCGGCTAGTTGCTTGAGTGTCTGGCCATCGGCAGCGCTGATCTGCAGATGCTTCGCAAGTGCGCTCAGATCGGTCGGAAGATGGCGGGCGTCTGCTGCTCGTCTGGTCGACGTGCCTGGTTGCTCCGTGCTGTGCTCCTGCGGATCTGCTTGCTTCGGCATCTTCGTGTGGCAACTCGACTTTGTCCTGGAGGGGACGTTGGAGATGAAAGTCGGGTTCCTAGGTACAAGTCTTGAACCCTCGTGTGAGGGGAGTGTCGTTTCGACTCGCGGTGCGCGCAGGATCAGGCACTCGCAACTCTCGAGCCTCGCCAGGCGTGCGTGACTCGCTCGGAAATAGTCACACGATCGAGGTGGAACACGACGAACACGCATCCCGCGGCAGCGAGCACGGTGCCGATGCTGAATGTCGTGGCGTAGCTCGTGGCATCGGCGATGGCAGCTCCAACGAATGCACCGACGCCATCGAACAGAACGACTGCGCTTGCGAGCAGCGTGTAGTCGGTGCCTGCGTGTTCGGGCTCGGCGACGTCCATCATCAAGGTGAACAAGGCAACCGTTGCCATCGTTCCGACCAAGCCTTCGAAGACCGTCGCGACCCACAGCACATGAACCCCGGCGAGCTTCAGAGCCACCAGGAGGTACAGCAGGAACGAACCTGCCTGCAACAGTCCGCTCACCAACAACGCAGTTCGTCGGCCCACATGGAAGGCGAACCATCCACCGATCAATGCACCGACGAGGCTCGTCGCGGAACCGACGATCCCCTTCATGATCGCGATGGTTTCCAATGAGAGCTTCCAGTCGCGCATGAACGGTGTGAGCTGCTTCGAAAGCATCGCGTCGCCAAACCGGTAGCAGAGAATCAACGCAATGATCGTTGCCATGCCTGGACGCCGCAGGCGGGCCAGCCAGCCCAACAGCAACGCTGTGTGTGGCTTGCTCGTGGTTTCGCGAGCCACGCTGGGCAAGCCCACCACGGGCAGCACTGTCAGTGCGAGCAGCGCCGCCATGCAGAAGAACATGGTCGACCAGTTGGTGCGCGCGAAGATCCACAACAGTACGCCGCCCCCCAGGATCATGCCGACGCGGTACGCACCGACCTGAATCGCGTTCGCCAGTCCGCGCTCGCGGGAGTCGAGCAGGCGGACGGCCAGCGCATCGGTGGCCACATCTTGTGTCGCGGCAATGAGGTTGAAGACCAGTGTCGCGACCAGCACGACCGCCAATCCTCGAGAGGTATCGATTCCCGCGAGCAGCAGCGCAGCCGTGACGGAGCAGATCTGCAGCGTCAACAGCCAGGCCCGATGCGTGCCGCGTTGGTCGACATAGGGTGCCCACAGGAACTTCAGTGCCCAAGGCAGGTACAGCAGGCCTGCAGCGCTGATGGCTTTGAGCGAATAGCCCGCGTCGCGCATGAGCACCGGCAGCGCCTGTGTAAAGAATCCGTACGGCAGCCCTTGCGCCAGGTACAGCGCGATCAGCACGAGAATCTTGTGCGTCCGGGTCAACGTCATGGAAACCATCTCAAGGCAGTGCCGTGTGATTCGAGGGTACTCGAAGTCTGCAGCACTCAAATACCAGGGGTAAGATGGTCGCTTCCCCCTTCCCTGAGCTCACGTCCATGCCCTCGACCCAACTCGACCAGCTGAAGCAGTTCACGAAAGTCGTCGCAGATACCGGCGACTTCGCCTCCCTGAAAGCCTTCACGCCACAGGATGCGACGACCAATCCGAGTCTCATCCTCAAAGCGGCGGGAATGTCGGAGTACAGTTATCTCGTCGACAAGGCGATCAAGGATGCGGGTGCCGACGCCCATGTCGGCGCGGTGCTCGACCGTCTCATCGTCGAGTTCGGTCTCGAGATCCTCAAGATCGTGCCGGGGCGCGTGTCGAGTGAAGTGGACGCGCGCTTGTCGTTCGATACGGCTGGATCGATCGCGAAGGCCCGCGCCCTGATTGCGTTGTACGAGAAGCTCGGCACGAGCCGCGAACGGATTCTGGTGAAGGTCGCCGCCACATGGGAGGGGATCAAGGCGGCCGAACAGCTCCAGCGGGATGGCATCAACTGCAACCTGACGCTGCTCTTCTCCTTCGCCCAGGCAGTCGCCTGTGCCGAGGCGCGCGTGCGGCTCATCTCCCCGTTCGTGGGTCGCATCTACGACTGGCACAAAAAGAGCACGGGCAAGGAATACGTGGGTGCTGATGATCCCGGCGTGCAATCGGTGACGCAGATCTACACGTACTACAAGCACTTCGGCTACCGCACCGAGGTCATGGGCGCGAGCTTCCGCAACAAGGGTCAGATTCTCGAGCTCGCAGGTTGCGACCTGCTCACGATCTCGCCCCAGCTGCTCGCGGAGCTGCAGGCATCGACGGAGCCGGTGGAACGCAAGCTCGATCCGACGCAAGCCGCCGCGACGCATGTGGAGCGGGTGCAGCTCGACGAAGCGACATTCCGTTACGCGCACAACGAGGACGCGATGGCCACGGAGAAGACTGCCGAAGGTATTCGCTTGTTCGCGGCCGACATCGTCAAGCTCGAACAGCTGGTGGCCAAGCGGTTGAGGTGAGCGCCTGGCGTTTACTCGGGCCGCACTGAGTTGTTGAATCAGGAACGTTCGCGAGTCAATCGCGCGCGCAGCTTCGCTCACGCATAATGCGGCCCGGGTCGTTGGCACGCTTCGTATTCAAAAATCGATTATTCCGCGAGGTGCAGCAATGAAGATTCATCTGACTGAGCGCGCCCAGGTCATCCTGATCTGGTGGTCGCTCATCTTTCTGGTCATTTTCGGGGTGGGGCTGTGGACCCTGCTCGGCATGGTTCCGCCGCCGTCGCCGAAGCTTCCCGCCAATGAAATCGCCGAGTTCTATCGGCAGAACGCGTCCCAGATCAGGATCGGTGCCATGATCACGTCGTGGACCAGTGCCTTCATGGTGCCGCTGGCCGTCGTCATCTCGGCACAGATGCTGCGCCTGGAAAAGGGCATCCCCGTCTGGTCGATGTGTCAGCTCGTCGGCGGCGTGACCATGTCCATGTTCCTGGTGTTCCCGCCCATCATCTGGGGCGTCGCGGCGTTCAATCCGGATCGCGCCCCCGAGATCACCCAGATGTTGCATGAGATGGGATCTCTCGTGCTGGTGACCACCGATCAGTACTACATGTTCCAGCTCTTCGCGATCATCTACTTCAGCTGGTCACGCCCGCAGGACGAGCTGTCGCCGTTCCCACGCTGGCTCGGCTGGGTCACGCTGTGGGCAGGCATCATCTACGAAGTCGGACCCATCGGCTTCATGTTCAAGCACGGACCTTTCGCGTGGGACGGCCTGATCGTCTTCTGGTTCCCGTTCGTCACGTTTGGGATCTGGCTGACCACGATGTCGGTGGTCCTGCTCCGCGCGATCAAGCGGCAACGGGCTGCACTGGGCGATTCGCCAGCCCCCGCGTATCGGCATGAGGCGGGTATTGGCACGACGCCGTTGCCATCGACCTGACACCGGCTCGCACGTCGTGAAGGGGACGGTTCGATTTCTTGGAGAATCGGCTGTCCCCTTCTCTCTTCTCTCAACAAGGCCCATGGGGAGGGCTGCTATTTGATTTGCGATCGCGTCGTTCCGTCGTAGTATTGGCGTGCAGTCCGGAAGCCAAAAAATAACAGCAGGGACAAGAATGAAAGGCTTGGTCACCTTCGTGTCTTGTGCGATCTCCACAACGCTTCTCGCGTTGCAGCTACTCCACATTGTTTCACTGTCGTGGTGGCTGATCGCGTTGCCAGTCGCCCTGTGTGTCGCGGGCTGGATTCTCGTCGGATGGGTAACGATCGCCACATTACGGATCACCAGGCAAGTCCAAGCGGAGTCGGCAACTACGCGCCTGGCGCGGTCTTCCCTGACATGTGATAGACGAACGCGCCGCCTGCAACCGCGGTGCGCTCGCGCAACCCAGATCGCTTCAGTCGATCCCTGAAGAAGACCCATAGATGCCGCAGTTGATCCCAGCGCCATCGATCATCGAAGCGGCCGGCACCAAACCGAAGCGCATCGAAGAGTACGCCGGTCGTGTCAGCACGAAGCACGAAACCATCAGCGTCGCACGCATGGTCTCTCCTTCGGGTTGGCAAGAGCCGGGCCAACGGCCGCAGTTCGAAGAGATCACAGTCGTGCTGAAGGGCACGCTGCAAGTCGATCATGAAGGCGGCGTGCTCCTGGTCTCGGCGGGGCAGGGCGTGATCTGTCGGCCGGGCGAATGGGTGCGATACAGCACGCCAGGACCAGAGGGCGCGGAGTACGTGGCGGTGTGCTTACCTGCGTTCTCGCCGAGCACGGTACACAGAGACGAATAGCACCGCGCTGCGAGTTGTTTGGGCCTAGCGCGCTCTGCCGCGTCGCGACGAGCGCGCCGGCCGCGGTAGTCGGACTTTTGCCCGAGCGCAAGTCGGCACGAGCACGCCGAGCGGTTTGAGTGCGTGGCTTCACAACCTCCGATGCTGATCGAATCAGCAGCTAGATCGTTCTGATCTCGAGATCGGGAATTCTCTCGTCGTAAAAC